>JAJBUU010000069.1 GCA_020860205.1 Oscillospiraceae bacterium
CTTTGGTATATTACCACCTCTTTCCCATTTTGTCAACTCTTTTTTTCGATTTTTTCCCCTTTCCTTTCGCGCCACAACATATTGTAGCTCACTTTGGGCATACTATCACTATGTCAAGAACTGGTATATTTCGTCGAAACAAATGCGGCGGAGATGCGCCGCCGCCATATCACCCGCCGGAGAAGTCCGGCGCAGCGCCGGTCAGCGCGGCCGAACTGAAAAAAATCTTTGCGCACTGTGCGGATTTTGAACTGCGCCCGATCTGGCCGGGGCTGCGGGAAACCGCCGACGCTGCGGTCTGCTGGCTGGACGGACTGGTTTCCGGTACGCGCGTTTCGGAGGACGTGCTGCGCCCGTTGACGGACGCGCTGCGACTTGGCGCGGTCGAAAACGCCGCAGACGATGTGGAGCGTCTGCTCCGCGGCGCGGTCTGGAGCTGCTCTGTCAAGCGCCACGAAGCGCTAGACGATGTTGTGAACGCGCTGCTGCGCGGAAGCTGTGCGGTCGTCTTTGACTACGCGCACTGCGCCGTGACATTTGAAACCAAAACAGAGGCGACCCGTTCTGTCAGCGCGCCCACGATGGAGAAAACGATCAAGGGGGCAAAGGACGCCTTTGTGGAAACGCTGCGCACAAACAGCTCGCTCGTGCGGCGCAAGCTGCGCTCCGCGGAGCTGAAGCTGGAGCAGACAACGGTGGGGCGAAAAAGCGGTACCGAGGTTGCGATACTATACTATAATGGCATCGCCAACCCAAACACGCTTGCGCAGCTTCGGGCGCGGCTGGACGCGATCGACATCGACGGTCTGATGAGCGCCGGAAATCTGGAACAGTATATCGTGGAGCGTCCAAAAAGTCTATTTCCGCAGCTTCTGCACACGGAACGGCCGGACAAATTCGCCGCGGAGCTGCTCTCCGGGCGCATCGGCATTCTTGTGGACGGGCTGCCGCTCGGCTTCCTGCTGCCTGCGACGCTGGCGGGATTTTTGCACACAGCGGAGGACAGGGCGCAGAACTTTCTCACTGCGTCGGCGCTGCTTTTGCTGCGCTGGCTCTCGCTGCTGATTTCGGCGCTGCTGCCGGCGCTGTTCGTCGCCGTGGCGATGTATCATCAGGAGATGATCCCGACGCAGCTGCTGCTGAGTATGATCGACGCAAAGCAGCAGGTACCGTTTTCTGTGGCGCTGGAGGTGCTGATCATGCTGGTTGCATTCGAGCTGCTGATGGAGGCGGGCGTGCGCCTGCCGGACCCGGTGGGTGACACGGTCAGCATCATCGGCGCGCTGATCGTCGGACAGTCGGCGGTGGATGCGCGGGTGGTTTCCCCGATCACGGTGATTATCGTGGCCACCACGGCGATCTGCGGCTTTACCCAGCCCAGCCGCGATTTGGACGCGGCGCTGCGTGCGCTGCGGCTTGGCATGGTCTTTCTTGCAATCTTTCTCGGACTGTTCGGCATCATGCTCGGCATGGCGGCGGCGCTCTGGTATCTCTGCACGCTGGAGAGCTTCGGCGTGCCTTATGTCGCGCCCTTTGCGGAGGGCGGTTTCCGGGAAACGCTGAATGCGCTGCTCCGCACGCCGCTGCCGACAGACAAGATGCGTGAAGCAGCGCTCCGCACACCGGACAAAAGGAGGCAGAAATGAGCCGCCGCATGATTCAAAGTCTCACGCTGCTGCTCGTATGCTCCCTGCTCAGCGGTTGCAGCGCGGGCAGGAGCATTTATTCCAACTTCCGCTCGCTGGAGGATATGCGTCTGGTGGAAACACTCGGCTTTGATTCGGATGGCAGCGGCATCACACTCTCCGCCGCAGTCTGCAGCGGCGCGGACGCGGAACCGGCCATCCTGCGCCACCGCGACTTCAGCATTCTGGCGGCGATGGAACGAATGCAGGACTACGCCGACAAAGGGCAGCTCTTTTTTGCGCACACGCAGTATATCCTGCTGGGACGTGCGGCGGCAGAAAACGGCGTTGGCGCGCTGTTTGACTTCGTGGAACGCGACGTACACACGAGGCTGGAATCCATGCTGTTTCTGCTGGAGGACGGGGACGCGGAGGCGCTGATAACCGACGCGGGCGGGAAGTCCGGAATCACAGGGACGCTCGCTTCGCTGGAGCAGGAAGCGCAGTTTCGGATGTCCGGCCATGCGTTCAGCCTGCGGGAAACCGCCGTGGCACTCAGCGAATATGGCGCGGCGCTGATTTGTATGCTGCGCACAGCGGCGCTGTCCGATGGCGGCGCGCCGGATGCGGAGGGACAAACCGCCGTTCCCGCCGGATATGGCGTGCTGAAGGGCGGCGCGCTGGTCGGCACGCTGGACAACGCCGAAGCGGAGATAACCTCGCTGCTGCTTGGCGAAACCGGTTCCCTGCGGCGCGGCGTCCCCGGTGATGCAGACAGCGCCGTAATTCTCTCGCTGGAAGGCGTTGGAGCGGAGCTTTCGCCCACATGGAACGCGGACGGGACGCCCGGTGCGGTGACTGTGCGGCTTTCCCTGCGCGGCGCGGTGGCTGAATTATCCGCGGACCTTGCGCTACCGGAGGCCGCCCGGCTGGAAGCGGAAGCGGAAACGGCGCTGACAGCGGAGGTTTGCGGCGTGCTGGCACGGATGCAGGATCTGAACGCGGACTTTCTCCAACTGGGGCGCGCGCTGCGGTGCAGCGGCGGCGAACGCTTTGCCGCGCTGGGACCGGATTGGCTGCAAGCGCTGCGCTTTGACGTTCGCGTGGATGTGACGCTGGACCGCAGCTATGATTTGGAGCGGCCAGTCGGAATGGAAGGAGAGGCGGGCGCATGACGCAAAAAGACCGCATTTCCCGGCGGCAATTCGTCGCCATTGCTTTTGTATCCATCCTCTCGCCGCTCGTCCGGCGGTTTCCGCGCACGCTGGCGGAATCAGCCGGGCGCACGGCCTGCCTTTCCGCCGTATTCGCCGCGCTGCCGCTGGCGCTGGTCGCCGCTGCGGCGTGGGTGCTTTTTCGCAGGCAGCCGGAGGGGACCGGCTTTTCTGACGTGATGCAGCGCGTACTCGGTGCATCGACCAGCCGGGCACTGACAGCGCTCTATGGTCTTTGGCTGCTCTTCTATGCGGGGTTCCTGCTCTGCTCCGGGGCGATCCGGCTTGTTTCCGCGCTGTATCTCTCCGCCGCGCCATGGGTGTTCGTCCTGTTCACAGCGCTGCCCTGCACGGTGGCGGCGCTGGGGCAATTTCGGGTCATCGCGCGCATGGCGATGCTCCTTCGTCCGCTGATGCTCTGCATCCCCATCGCCATTTGCCTGCTGACCCTTGGGGAATTCGACGGCTCGCTGCTGCTGCCGGTCACGGCGGACAGCCTTGTGCCAAATGCCTGCGCCGCGCTGGAAATCGTCAACCTGATCTCCATTTCGGCCTACCTCGCGTTTGCCGGTGACCGGCTGGAGGGGCGCTTTCGCCTGCGGGACTGGGTGCCGTGGGCCGCAGCGCTCCTTGGGCTTCTTGCGCTGATGACTGCGGCCTGTATCGGTATGTTCGGTCCGGAGCTGACGGCCAAACTGACGTTTTCCTTTTTCCTGCTGGCGCGGGACGTGAGCGCGTTAGGCTCGCTGGAACGGGTGGAGCCGCTGGTCGTCGCGCTGTGGGTCTTTTCGGATTTCATTCTTGTTTCCGCGCTGCTCTGGATCGGCGCGCACAACCTGCGTACAGCCCTTGGATTCCCGGACAGTGCGGAGGACGCGCCTCCGCGCCTGACCGACCTGCGCCGCGGACGCTGGCTGATTTTGCTCTGCGCGGCGCTCTCCGTCGCCGCCGCGCTTCTCATCCCGACGGAGGTGGACGGCTTCGCCTGTTTCTCCGAACGCCTTGTCCCCCGCCTGAACGCCGTCTTTGCCCTCGCACTCCCGCTGGTCATCCTCCTGCTGGGGCTTCTGCGCCGCAAAGTATAGGCGCCGCCTGACACAACGCTCCGTCAAAAAAGCGGAGCGTTGCGTCAAAGCAGACAGCGAAACGGGCGGACAAGGGCCCCGCAGACCGTATGGAACGCACGTCTGCCAAATCCGTATTCCGGCGGAACATATGCCGCCCCATATTCCACCGTGCCATCCGGTAGAACGCATCGGCTTTCCGCCTGCCGCTGCTCTGTCTGTGCACGGAGCTGTGCGTTGAACGCCGCGCTCTCGATCACCAGCATCATCTCCGTATCCAGATAGGTGCTGCGCATATCCAGATTATAAGAGCCGACGATGCTGATGCGATCATCCACGAGGATCGTCTTGCTGTGCATGGAACGGTCACCCGCCCATTCGTACAGTTTCACGCCGGTCTCCAGAATATTGTCCCGTTCCATCCGGTAGTCCGCGCAGCCGAACAGGTTTGCGCCGGTTTCCGGCGCGTTTGTCAGGATCGAAACCTGTCGGCCGACACAGAGCGACTGAAGCTGCCGATACATCTCGCCGCCGCAGACCACATACGGCGTTTGAATCAAAATGTCCGTCCCGCGCTCCATGACGCCGCAGAGCGCTTCCCAGACAACGGGCGCCTTGTTCCCGGCGGACTGCAGCCCGGTCAAAAGCGTCAGGCTGTCGCAGGGCAGGGTCTCCTCCGTCCAATCCACCGTCTCCAACACCGCGGGGAATCGCACCGACAGCGTTTCATAGCGTGCCGCAAGCACATCCGGTTCCGCCGTGCTGCGGGCGCGGCGCGGCGATTTGCACACCGGAAGCGCCCAAATCTCCTCAAAATATTGCCGGAGCTGCGCAAGCGTACCGGGTTCGTCCGCGCGCCTTCGTAAACCAGTACGTCCCTGTCCAGATTTCCGTCCGCCGCGAGCGACAAGTCCTTTGTGTTGCGTCCGCCAAGTATATAGGCTGTATCGTCCGCAATCAGGTATTTATCATGCATCCGATAGTTGATCTGCCAAAGCCGGATCGAAAGCGGATTATAAAAGCGTGCCTCTGCCGTTTCGCAGGAGAGCAGCGCCTGAAACGCCGCACTGTCAGGCAAGTGCTGTTGTCCGTCCAGCCCGTCCACCAGAATGCGCACACGCACGCCGCGCGCCGCCGCGTGATACAGCGCGGCCATGATGTCCTGCCCGCTCTCGTCATCCAAAAAAGCGAAGGTGGAAAGCACGATGTCCTCCTGCGCCGTTTCGATGAGCCGCAGCCGCCAGCAGAGCGCGTCCGTATTGTCATCCAGACTGCGCACCCGCGCCGCCCCGGATGCAGACGGCAGCGCCCCCGTGCCGCTCCCCATGCGCCGGAACAGCGGCGGCAGCACGCCGCAGGCAAGCGCAAAGAGCAGCAGCGCCAAAATCGCCGCGCACGATTTTTTCTGCATCAATTTGCATTTGCCCATGGGGACATCTTTTCTCCCGTTTTCGCCACGCCTGTTACAATATATTTGCCCCTTGGTTTATGGCAGCCAGCCATAGGCATGGG
>JAJBUU010000031.1 GCA_020860205.1 Oscillospiraceae bacterium
TTGAGGCTCGTCTCGCTGCCTCCGCAGTTGCGTGAGAAAGAATAAGGAAGAATGGCTGCGATTCATTCAGGATTTTTGAGCATTTTTGTGTCCGTGAAAACGGGAAGGACTCATGGCATTTTCAAACGCCTGATTCACCGTGATTTTGCTGGCCGACTGCGAATTGATACCGTTATCCAAATCCCGCGAAATCTGCTTTTCCAGCGTCCGTAACGCTTCGCAAGTGCGTTTGCCCTTCGGCTGCGGGTCTGTTTCGTTCAACCGCCAGCTATAAACCGTTTTCCGTTTTCCGGCTGCATCCTGATAGCGAAACCGATACCTCCCTTCCCTGTCCTGCGTTTCGCCGTTATAGAGAATGCGGCCTTTTGCGTCTTTTCGTTTCTCTGACATACTGTGCGCTCCTTGTATTATAGAGTAGTAGTTTTTAGTGTCCCTCTCCAAGGACATGTGCTACACTGTAAAGGATGCTGTGGATTGGTTGTGTCCTCCTACCACGAGATGGTTCCAGAAAGGTTCCAACCACAGCCCTTTGCAGATTTGTTGATCAGTTAAATACCGCCAGACGGTTTATGTGGAACAAGGCTACAAAAGCAAAGTGTCCTGTGGATACAGCATCACAAATTTACCGTTGGAGGTTTTACTATGGTTTCTGTTGGAATTGATGTCGCAAAGGACAAGCACGACTGCTTCATTCTCAACTCGGAGGGGGAAGTGCTGGCAAATGGATTCACCATCCCGAATACAATGGACGGCTTTCAGTACCTGCTGCATAAGATTCGGGAATGCACTACGCCTCAGGACAAAATAAAAGTAGGGCTTGAGGCAACCGGGCATTACAGCTACAACATTCTATAGCAATTTTCAAAATTACTGGCAATAATTTGACGCTTGGAACCATCCGGGAACATCGTCGCAGGTAACCTGAGCCAGAGCAGCGTCAACAGCAGCAGGCAGCGCGTCCCTTACACGAATCTTCCACCTGCGTGCGTAGAGGGACTTCTTTTTCGTTTCCATTTTGTTTGCTCCTTGTATTTTCTGAAAGTCTCATTTGGGTATGTTTTTTCTTTCCATGATACGACTGTTTTGTCTGTCTGTCAATTCGGGTATGCGGGCATACCCTGTGCGGGACGCAGAAACAGCACCGATTCTTATGCTTCGCCTTACCATTTGCGCGGGGTTATCCAAAAGGGGCGCGCCCCTTTTGGCCGCTCAGGTAGGTGGTTCCGGAGGGAAACCCATTCGGGCGGGGCGCATACTCCCGCGCCTTGCAATTCGGGGTCGGCTTTGCTATAATAATAAATATAACTGATTAGATTTTTTCCTGCTGCGGTTTTTGATGAACAGCATATATTCAGGCGTGCACGGAACCATGCGGCACGGTCTGAAAATGGGAAGCGCAAAAAGACAAAGGGGGCTTTGGCTATGGTGATCCTCTCGGTGGAATCCACCTGTGACGAAACAGCGGTGGCGCTGGTGCGGGACGGACGGGAGATTTTGACAGATCAGGTCTTTTCACAGGCTGACCTTCACGCGGTTTATGGCGGCGTGGTGCCGGAGATCGCCTCCCGCAGCCATGTGGAGGTCATTTATCAGCTTGCTGACCGCGCGCTGGACGCGGCGGGACTCTCCCGCCGGGACATCGACGCGGTGGCCGTCAGCTATGCGCCGGGACTGATCGGCGCGGTGCTGGTGGGGGTCAACTTTGCCAAAAGCGCCGCCGCCGCGCTCGGCGTGCCGCTCATTCCGGTGCATCACATCCGCGGACATATCGCGGCCAATTATCTGGCCTATCCGGAGCTGACGCCGCCGTTTGTCTGCCTTGCCGTTTCCGGCGGGAACACGCTGATCGTGGATGTGCGGGACTATACGGCGCTTTCCGTCATGGGGGCAACGCGGGACGACGCAGCCGGGGAATGCTTTGACAAAACGGCGCGTGTGCTGGGTCTGGGCTATCCGGGCGGCAAGTTGGTGGACGATCTGGCGCGCGGCGGGAACGATCTGGCTTTTTCGCTGCCGGTTGCGCAGGTGGAGGGACATCCGTATGACATGAGCTTCTCCGGCCTGAAAACCGCAGTGGTCAATCTGGTTCACACGCAGGCGCAGCGGGGAACGCCGCTGAATCAGGCGGATCTTTGCGCCTCGTTTCAGCGGGCGGTCAGCCTGTCGCTGGTGCCGCGCGCAGTTGCGGCCGCGCAGGAAAAGGGGTATGATACGCTGGTCGCGGCCGGAGGCGTTGCCGCCAATCGCCGCATCCGCACCGATTTGGACGCGGCGGCGGCGCGCGCCGGTCTGCGTCTGTTCGTTCCGCCGCTGCGTCTTTGCGGCGATAACGGCGCGATGATCGGCGCGCAGGGCTATTATGAATATCTGGCCGGACATACCGCAGGGAGCGAGCTGAACGCTTACGCCTGCATGGAGCTGGATGCGATGGGGGAAGCGGCGCATGGCAAACGTGCATGACGGTCACCGTGCGCGCATGAAGCAGAAGTTTTTGACAAACGGGCTGGAGAGCTTCACGGACATCGAAGCAATCGAGCTTCTGCTGTTTTTCGCCATCCCGCGGCGCGATACGAACGAGCTTGCCCACGCGCTGTTGCAGCGCTTCCATTCGTTTCGCGGTGTTCTGGAAGCGCCGGCGGCGCTGCTGCTGGAAACGCCGGGCATCGGGGAAAGCGCAGCCGTGCTCATCAGCCTTGTCACGGCGCTGAACCGGCGCTATCTCAGCACCGCGCGCAAGCTGGGCGAGCAGCTGCTGGACAGCACCGCCGCCGGGGCTTATCTGAAGCCGCTGTATGCTTACTGCCGGGAGGAGCGGGTCATCCTGCTCTGTCTGGACAGCGCCTCGCGGCTGCTCTGCTGCCGCACGCTGAACGAGGGTACGGCGCGCAGCGTGGATTTTACGGTGCGGGACGTGGTGGACGTTGCCCTGCGGGAGAACGCGGTACGGGTCATCCTGTCGCATAACCATGTCTCCGGCACGGCGCTGCCCTCCGGCGCAGATAACGGCGTAACGGCGCAGCTTTATCAGGCGCTGCGTCTGGTCGGCGTGGAGCTTGCGGATCACATCATTGTCTGCGACGATGATTTTGTTTCCATGCGGGACAGCGGGTTTTTCTCCCGTTTTTAGCGTGAGGGGAAAAACGGGGCCATTACCGGCTGTATAAAATCATCTGTGAGCAGACGCGGCGTTTTCGGTGAAAAGGGCGGAATTTGATCCGCTGCTGTTTCGGCTTGCACATCCGGCAATTCTGCCGCGCCGCCGCAGCCGGACAAAGCCGCGAACTGGTGGAAAAAACGGGATTATGGAAACCGCCGCGCCCGGACAGGATGGTGGAAAAATGCGTTTTGCGGGGATCGGGAAAAATGTGGAAAACCTGGGAAACCGTTGGGAACAAAGGAAAAACCGGATGTTCAAAAGTGTGTTGAAAATGTCGATAACTTCTTGGATTTGGCGGTTGCAGGATTTTTATTTTTGCCGCGTTTGTCTGTCCGCCGCGGTCAAACCGACGTTGTCAAGAGACAGATACTGAAAAATTGTGGCGTGGATTTTGTGGAAAAAAACGACTTGACACGCCGTTCGTCCAAAGCGCTGGGGCGGGAGATTACGAAACGTAATCATCTCCCGCAACTTACCCAGTTTTTGAAAATTTGTCAAGAGTTTTTGCAAAATTTTGTTCATAAAACTTTTAACGAAATTTGAACGATATGTTTGTTTAATATTCCATCTTGAGCCTTTGTGGTTTATAAGTCATAATTTTGCTTTATGTTAGCCTATTTTCTATTTTTCTCTAAAGATATTTTGTTCTTTTGGTCTCTTTTGCTTATTCACAAACGATAAAAATGCCTTATGACCGTAATTCATTATTGCCTTTTGCAGTTTTCGTTTTACAAAGAAATGACTCTTGATATCAGAGCCGATTTGTGGTAAACTCAATACAGACAAAAGAAATATCTTGCACGCTTGATAAAAAGAAACGAAGGACGGTAATTACAGTGATTGATGAGAACCGCTTAGATGCAATTCAGCAAGCCGCTGAAAAAATGCGGAAACTCAATCTGATGAGCGACACATTTGCCTCCGTCGCATTAGAGGATATTGGCGCTTGCCAACATGTAGTGCGCACGGTTTTGGGGGAAGATGATATAGAAATCACTGAGGTAAAAGGTCAATATCGTCTTCTCAATCTTACGGCGAAGGACGCAATCTTAGATGCCTTTGCAGTAGACAGCAAAGGACGGCGTATGAATATCGAAATTCAAAGACGAGATACGTTAGACCACGCAAGACGCACAAGATATTACAGTTCTATGATAGATAAAAGTGTCTTGGACAAGGGTATAGAGCATAAAGATCTTCCTGATGTATATGTTATATACATCAGTGAAGCTGATTTGTGGGATATTGGAGAAACAGTATATCCAGTAAACAAGACGATTGGAAAAATAGCAAAACCATACGATGACGGCAATCACGTTATATTTGTCAATGCAGCAGTAGACGACGGAAGTGAAGTAGCCAAAATGATGCAGTACTTCAAGAAAGCAGATCCAAACGATATGAGTCAGGGAGCATTGTCAGAACGAGTCCATTATCTGAAAACTGAAAAAGGAGGATATGAAGAAATGTGCGAAGTTGCAGAACGGATTTACGAACAGGGCATTGAACAGGGCATTGAGCAGGGTGAAACAAAGGGAAGAACAGAAGAAGCGAAAGAAACGGTAAAAAAATTATATGGCAAAGGGTATGGCATTTCACTTATTGCCGGTATGCTTGATAGAAGCGAAAACCAGATTACAGAATGGCTTGGATTGCCCTCGGCTTAAGTTCGGATAGGTTGAAAACTCATTCGTGTGAAAGAAAAGAAGGAGAGTTTGTAATGTCTCTTCTTCTTTCTTGATTAAGAATATAATAACAATATTTTTATAAAATACTATCCCGAACTTTCTGTTATTATATCAAGATTTGGCTCAATTAAATCCAGCAAAGCCACAATCCTTAATTTGTCCTTCATCCGCAAAATGTGTGGCACAGTAAACCAAACCTGATTTGGTAAAATAAACGCCACATCCAATGTAGTCATGAGAAGTGTGTAATAAATATGCATTATGCCCGGAAGAATTTTTCCAATTTAGGACTATATTTTCGGCGTACTCTGCTGGTGTAGTGCCAAGAATGCTTCCGCCTGTACAACATTCGGCTTCATCCAAAAATGATCCGCCAAACAGGTCTTTATAGACATAGCCGCCACCTGTTCCGTCAGCACGATAATGCTTCAGGGAAGGGTCTGCCGCGTACTCAACCGCTCTGACCGCAGCTCCCTGATTCATAAACAGCTTGACTTCGTACTCATACAAACCGTTCTCCACGCGATACTCGTTAATTAAGCGAATGACCTCGTTACTGATAACATAATTGATTGCGTCGTCCGTAATTCCAACGCTTTTCATGGAACTACGCTTTGTATTTACCGCATCTCTCCAGTAATCCGCCCGATTCACCACCGCACACGCCTGCGCTCTGGTAACCGTTCCGTTCGGCTGGAAAGACCCATCTTCAAAGCCCGTGAGTAAACCTACATAGTAACAATACTCAACTGCATCCTTATATTGACTTCCAATACTTCCCGCATCGGAAATATAATCTAACATTTCGACGTTGATACTAACGCCGCTTACCGTGACCTCTCCCTCGTATTCGCTGCTGTACAACCCCACGACGATCTCTCCATTATCGCAAAGGTTATAGAGCAGTTGCGCCATCTCCTGACGCGGCATCCCCTGATTCAGACTTGCCTCATCGGTTGCGATTCCGTCCAGATACCCCCTGTTGCTCAGGTATCTTACATATCCAGAGTACCAGCTATCCGAACTGGTAGTCTGCGCCTCTACCTCGCTTTCATACGTCGCACGTCCCATCATGGTAATAAACTGCGCCCTTGTGAGTGTAGCATCGGGGTCAAACTTTCCGTCTCCTACGCCCTCAACGATTCCCTGTCCATAGCAATACTCGACATAGTTATAAGCCCAGTGACCGCTTACAACATCACTAAAGCTGCTGGCCGCAAAACCATATATCGGCAACCCCAGTGCCAGCAGCACCACGATAAGCACCCCTGCGGCGATATGCTTTGCAACTGTTCCATTGCGGTTTGACATCTTCTGCGTCATGATAAAACACCTCTTGTCCGGCTGACCGCGCGGTTTTTTAACGGATAGCAACCTCAAATATGTTTAGTATAGCATATCTCTCTGTCAAAAGCAAGAGGATGATTTTCAGCATGATTCCGTCTTTCTTTTTTCACACGGTTGTGGTAAAATCAATATAGCAGATTTATCCCCTTCGCACATAGCCTATTACCAAAGGAGTGTCAGACAAATGAAGATTAAATTTTTTGAAAAAAAGCTCCGCGTTGACCCGGAGGTTCGCGCCTATGCGGAAAAGAAAATCGGGAAGCTGGACAAGTTTTTCCGGCAGGAGAGCGAGGCAACTGTCGCATTCAGCGCGGAACGCGGCCGCTGCTGCGCGGAAATCACGCTGAAAAACAATGGAATGTTTTATCGTGCCAGCGAGCTGACGCATGATATGCACGCCTCTATCGACTCGGCCTGCGCGCTGATCGAGCGCCAGATCCGCAAGAACAAAACCCGTCTGGAAAAGAAACTGCGGGACGGCGCGTTCGAGCGCGAGATCCAGCCGGATTATGTCCCAACGGAGGATGAGCCGGAGACAGAGGAAGACCTCACCATCGTCCGCACCAAGCGCTTCCCCGTCAAGCCGATGACGCCGGAGGAGGCCGTTTTGCAGATGAATCTGCTGGAGCACACTTTCTTTGTGTTCCGCAACACGGAGGACGACGACAATTTCTCCGTTGTCTATGCGCGCACAAACGGCGGCTATGGTCTGATTTCTGCCATCGACGCGGAGGAATGACAGATTGAGCCTGTCGCCGTCCTGCGGGCGACGCACTGTGATTGCAGACCGCGTCGCCGCCTGCGGCAGCGGCTGGTTCAATAACGGTTATGATTTTTAGTCGGCGGGAGCGCTTCGCATGGAGCGCTCCCGTTTTTTTGTGACGAGGTTGGGCAGAGTTTCGCTCCTGCGGGAGCGACCTGCTTTCGCAACGTGGCGAATACCCACAGGGCACTTAGCAGGCAGAGTCACGTCCGGAGGGAAACCCAGCCTGAACGTCCAAAAGGGGTGCACCCCATTTGGATAACCCTGTGCAAATGGTAAGGCGAAGCATAAGAATCGGTGCTGTTTCTGCGTCCCACGCGGGGTTTTCTTAAAGGGGCATAGCCCCTTTAAGCCGATAGGGGGAAAAGGTCTTGGAAAAGGGGGACATTCGGCAGGCCCCCTTTTCCGAGCGCACCTTTGCTTACTGTCCTTGCGTTAGGAAAGTAAGTCGCTCCCGCCGCAGCGACGAAACCCTGCCCGCTCCCGCAGGAGCGATACCTGCCCTGCGCTGAGAAAACAGGCCGTTCCCGCCGATTTATGCGGCGCTGCCTTAAAAACAAACACTGCTGCCCGGAACAGCCCCACAGCGGCGCATTGACAGATTTCGCCGCGTATGCTACGATATTCCCATGCAAAACGAGAGGGAAGGGAACTTCATGCAGAGAGAAATGACCCCGTGCCAGCGCGCGGAGCAGAGCATTACGAAAAAATTCCGGCGGGACCTCTGGACCCCGCTTACACAGGCAGTGCGGCGCTACCAGCTGATTCAGCCGGGAGACAAAATCGCCGCCTGTATCTCCGGCGGCAAGGACTCCATGCTGATGGGCAAGCTGATGCAGCTCCTTCAGCGCTATGGGGACGTTCCGTTTGAGCTGGCCTTTCTGGTCATGGACCCCGGCTATAACGAGGCAAATCGCCGCAAAATCGAGGATAACGCGGCGTTGCTGGAACTGCCGATCACCGTGTTTGAAACGGATGTTTTTGCGGTTGCCAACAGCGTCGGGAAATCCCCCTGCTATCTCTGCGCCCGGATGCGGCGGGGCTATCTTTACAGCAGGGCGCAGTCGCTCGGCTGCAACAAAATCGCGCTGGGACACCACTTCAACGACGTGATCGAAACGACCCTGCTTGGGATGTTTTACGGTTCCCAAATACAGGCCATGCTGCCCAAGCTGCACAGCACAAACTTCCCCGGTATGGAGCTGATCCGCCCGCTCTACTGTATCCGCGAGGACAGCATTCTGGCGTGGCGCGACTATAACGCGCTGGAGTTTATCCAGTGCGCCTGCCGGTTTACGGAAAACAACGCCGCCTGTGGCGGCGGCTCCAAACGGCAGGAAATCAAAGACCTGCTCCGGCAGCTAAAGAAGGATAACCCGAACATCGAAAAGAGCATCTTCAACAGCATTCATGCGGTGCATCTGGACACCATGCCGGGCTACAAGACCCACGGCGTGGAGCATTCCTTTCTGGACGGCTACGACCGGGCGGAATAGGAAGCTGCGGCAGATGCAGAGAAAAAACGCAGACCGTCCGAAAAGAGACGGCCTGCGTTTTTTGCTTTGCGGGACAGGAAACGCGCCTGTTCACTCTGTTTTTTTAGAATGAACGCGCCCGTTTTGGGCTGCGCGGCATGGTTCCGCAGAGAAAGCACATATGGCACACATGGCGGCTTGTTTCCAGATGATATATCCTTTTCCGGCGAATCGCAGGTTCCGGCGCAGCTGCATCCATTAGAGCATCCACAGTTATTTCAGCTTCAGCCCGTCTCTGAATGCCTCGCCGACTCGTTCCGTAACTTTATAATAGCCATGCGTGTATGGGTCAAAGGCGATTGCAGAAACTTTTGTCATATTCACCCTGTCGCCATCCATGACGGATTCGTCCGCCGTCATGTTGACGACCTTGCCGATCACCCCGCACCCGTATTCTCCGTCCTGATATTCGATAAATTCGCACTCCATGCACAGGGGAAATTCATTGATGATCGGAGCATCCACATGATTTGATTTTGTTGCGGTCAGACCGCTTTTTGCAAATTTGTCCGGCGTCTTGTTGCCGGACACAACGCCGAAATAATCCGCTTCTACCACATGGGCGGCATCCGCAATGCTGACGGTGAATGCGTTTCTGGTCCTGATATTTTTTACTGTTTTATGCGTCTCCGTCAGATTGAGGATCACCTGATTTTCGGACAGCATCGTTCCCCATGCGGCGTTCATGACATTGACGCTTCCATCCTCATTATAGGTTGCAACCATCAGCACCGGCATCGGGAAAATGGCTTCTGTGGTTTTGATGTCTTTTCTCATTGCGACAGACCTCCTGTTTTGATTGCCTTTCGGCTGTACATATGGTATCATAGTATCCATTCAAAAACAAGTACCTACATATTTGTAAGGTACTTACCCGGAGGTAAGCATGATGAAGAATATAGAAACTGCGAATTTTGATGATACCGGATATAGCTATACGCTGTCTCTTATTTCCGGCAAATACAAACCGGTCATCCTTTATTGTCTGATGGAATATGAGCCGGTACGCTTTAACCAGATGCGACGGTATCTGAAAAACGTAGCGGATAAGACGCTGAGCCAAACGCTCAAAGAATTGGAGGCGGATGATCTGATCCTTCGTCATGAATATCCACAAATCCCGCCGAAGGTCGAGTATTCCCTCACGGAAAGAGGGCATTCTCTGGTTCGCGTATTGGATCAATTATGCGATTGGGGAAATGAAAACCGAAGGCAGCGGCTCACAGACACTTGAACCGCAAGCTGAAGCACGTTCCGGTTTCCGGGGAACTTTCCGCGCGGATGGCGCCGTTCATTTTTTCGGTCATGCTTTTGGCGATGGTCAGTCCCAAACCGTGGCTCTCGCCAAAGCTCCGTGCCTTATCTGCGCGGTAAAACCGCTCGAAAATATGGGGCAGATCCTCCGGCGCAATGACCCCGTGGGGGTTGGTGACGGTGAAGATTGCGTATCCCTTTTGCGTTTGCAGGCAAACGTGAACGCTCCCGCCGTTCGGCTCATATTTCAGGGCGTTTTCGATCAGACTGTCCACCACGCGTTGCAGGTAGTCCGGATTCGCGCGGATTTGCACACGCGCCTGAATCCGGTTCTCCAACGCGATTCCGCGGTCATAAGCCACCGATTCCATTTGCAGGAGCGATTTTTCCGCCACTTCAGAGAAATCCACTGGTTCCATTTGTACCACCCTCTCCGGGGACTCTATATTGGAGAGCGTCAGCAGCTCGTTGACCATTCGCTGCATCTTATGCGCCGCACGCTGCGTGCTGTCTATCCATTGCATCTGCTCGCCCACTGATGCCTGCGCGTTGCTTTGCAGAATGTCGCCATTGGCCAGAATGACGGTCAATGGCGTTTTTAAGTCATGAGAAACGTCTGCGATAAAACGCTTTTCCCGTTCCATCGCACGCTCCAGCGGCTGCCCGGCCAGGATAGCCAGACGGCGGCTGATGAAATAGAACAGAACCATGACCAGCGCAAAAATGCCCGTGAACAGCAAAACAAGCTGCACCATCGGTTCCAAAATATAGGTTGTGGTTGTGACCGCGATACGATAGTCCCCGTTGCCACCGGAGCAGTAATAAATCATATTGTATTTCTTTAATACGCCGAACGAATCGTCCTGCGCTGCGATTTCGGGGATCGCCTGCGCAAGAATCTCTTTGTCGAATACCAGCGTCCTGGAGAGAAGCGTGATTTCCCCGCTGTCTGCATCATAAAAAACCGTATTAATGCCGATTCGCTCCTCTGAGGTCAGGCTGCTTGTGCCTTCGCCTGTGGACGCGCTTTTTTTCTCTCTGTCTTTTGGCGATGACCTGCTCTCCGAGAGGCGCTCGCCGCCGGAAACTGAGGAAGAGCTGAGCGGCTTGATGACCTCCGACATCGTGGTTCGCAGCGCGTCATAATAGCTGTGGTACAAATATACGGAAATGAGCACAAGCATCAGCGCAAACACAACGCCGACAATGCTCATGTTCAGCCAGATAAAGCGCCTGTGGTACTGCTTCAGCATTCGGAGACCTCCAGTCGGTAGCCGATCTTCTGTATGTTTTTGATGGAGACTGCGGAGTGCAGATATTTCAGTTTTTTGCGAAGGAATGAGATATATGATTCCACATTGTTATCGGTAATATCGGCGTCGGTGCCCCACACTTTTACGATGAGCGATTCCTTTGTGATGGTCATCGTGGGGTTGGCGAGAAACATTTTTGCCACACCCAGCTCCTTATAGCTCAGGTGTACGGAGCCGTGCTTGCTGCAAAGCAGCGCGTTATCCAGCTCCAGCGTCAGGTCGCCGTAAGTCAGCTTGTTCAGGATTACCTCGCCGGTGCGTCTGGTCAGCGCGTTCACCCGCGCCAGCAACTCGCTTGTGTCAAAGGGTTTTGTCATGTAATCATCCGCGCCTGCGTTCAGCCCTGTCACCGTGTCGGGTACGGTCGTGCGCGCCGTCAGCATCAGAACCGGCGTACTGTTGCCCTGCTCCCGCATCGTTTTCACCACGCCGAAGCCGTCCAGCCGTGGGAGCATAACGTCCAGGATCACCAAATCATAGGGAAAGCCGTCCGCGTATTCCAGCGCTGAAATACCGTCGTACACGATGTCGGTGTAGTGACCGTTGTTTTTCAAAATCTGCGCCAGCGCCTGCGCCAACGCCTGTTCATCCTCCACGATCAGAATGTTCATTTCGCTGCGCCCCTTCCAGATTTAATTATATTCTGCCCGGCTGGAAAACTTCTGGAAAAAGCGGCTTTATCCTTCCAGATGTTTTCCAGTTGGCCGTGTTATCTTATATTATATCATATTCAGGTATGCCTGAACAGCTCAAATCGGAAAGGATGAATAAAAATGAAGCGATTTTCAAGCAGCAGGAGAGGTTTTGCGGCCATCCTCAGTCTGGCGCTGCTGGTTTCTCTCTCCGCTACCGCGTTTGCCGCCTCCGGCGACGCCGTGGCGACCTACAGCGAAGATACCAGCGTTTCAGGGCAGACGTACGTTTCCACCGGAAAAGACGAGAACGCAATCCTCGTCACCGGCGGCAGCGTCCGTCTGGACAGCATCTCCGTCACCAGAAGCTCGTCTGATTCCATCGGCGGCGATGATTCCAGCTTCTATGGCGTGGGGGCGGCCATTCTTGCCACTGGCGGCACGGCTTATATCTCCGGCAGCACCATCACCACCTCCGCTGCGGGCGGCGCGGGCGTCTTTGCCTATGGCGATGGTACGATTTACATCGACGACACCACGATCTCCACCGGACAGGACACCTCCGGCGGTATACACGTCGCGGGCGGCGGCACGCTTTATGCGTGGGATCTGGATGTGACAACGCAGGGCGAGTCCTCCGCCGCCATACGTTCCGATCGCGGCAGCGGCACAATGGTCGTGGACGGCGGGACCTGCACATCCAACGGCACAGGCTCACCTGCGGTATATTCCACCGCCGACATAACCGTCGGTCATGCGGAGCTGACCGCCAACGGTTCTGAGGCGGTCTGCATCGAGGGGCTGAACAGTCTCCGCCTCTTTGATTGCAGCCTGAGCGGAAATATGGCAGATTCCGCGCAAAACGACTGCACATGGAATGTCATTCTCTATCAGAGTATGTCCGGCGATTCCGAGAGCGGCAACAGTACCTTTGAAATGTCGGGCGGTACGTTGACGGCGGCAAACGGCGGGATGTTTTATACCACCAACACCGAGTCCACATTCGTTTTGCAGAATGTGGAAATCGTTCCTGCCAGCGACGGGGAGTTTTTCCTGCGCTGCACCGGCAACGCAAACGAACGCGGCTGGGGCAGCACCGGGCGGAACGGTGCGGACTGCCTGTTCACAGCCATTGCGCAGAGCATGGAAGGCGACGTTGTCTGGGACAGCATCAGTCAGCTTGATTTTTATATGACTGACGCGAGCGCTTTGACCGGCGCGTTTGTTCAGGACGAGAGCTGCGCCGGAGCTGGCGGCAGCGGGTATGCAAACCTGTATATCTCATCCGATTCCACATGGGTCGTGACCGCCGACAGTACCCTGAGCGCACTGTACTGCGCGGGCAGCATCGTTGACGCAGACGGCGCCCCTGTGACGATCCAGGATGGCGACGGCACGGCGTATGTTTCCGGCACGAGCGCATATACCGTCACCGTGGGATCATACAGCGATACTGCCGACCTCTCCGGCGCGGAAACGGCTGACGAATGGAGCGACTACGCCGTTGATAAGCCGGATGCGCTTTCCTCCCAGACCGGGAGCGATGATACGGACAGCACGGCGGATTTGGATGGCTTAACGACCTTTGTCTTTGACGGGGACTCCGTCACGGTCATGGAAGGCGGCGATACCAACTACGAGGTCGTTGTCTATGACGACACGGATACGGAAAGCGCTGCGGACTGCGCGACAGACGGCGACGGGAACGCCGTGTATTCCCTCCCCGACGGCAGCAGCGGCGAGCTGCTGGTTTCCGTCAAAAAGAAAGGCGGCAGCTATGTTTTTCAGGGCGAGGGCCGCGGCAGTATCGCTGTGAAAAAAGAGGCCACGGACGATGCGCTCCTTTACCTGAACGACCTGACGCTGACATCGTCGTTCACCTCCGTCGTCACGGTAAAAAAGGACAGCACCGCAGTCTGCACGATCTATGCGGTGGAGGGCACGGTGAACACGCTGACAGACAACGCATATAATAACGACGAAAACCATACGGACAACGCCGCGGCGGAAAACGCAGTGATGAAGTTCAGGGACGGCAGCGATGTGACGCTCACCGGCGGCGGAACGATTGAGATAAATGCCAACGGCAAAAACGGCATCAAGGCAGACAATCAGCTGACAATCAGCGGGGACGTGATTTTGTGCATTGACGCTGCGGAGGACGGAATCAACTGCGAGAACGCGCTTGCAATCGTCGGCGGTGATTTGACGCTGAATACCGGAGCCAATGCCATACACGCGGATTACACGCTGAATCTCGGCAGCAGCGGCGGCGCGGACAGTGATCTGATGGTGAACATTGCCTCCTGCGAGGAAGGGCTGGAGGGCGCAACGATCAATATTTACAGCGGTACTTACACCATTTCCAGCTCGGACGACAGCATCAATGCCGCGAACAGCAGCCTGACGGATTACAGCTATGAAATGAATATTTATGGCGGCAGCATTTATGCGGCGTCCGTGGCTGGCGACTGCCTTGATTCAAACGGAGATATAACCGTCACCGGCGGCAGTATCGTGGCGCTTGGCGCGCTGGACAATACGGAGGAGACGAACAACGCGCTGGACTGCGACGGTACGCTGACGGTCACCGGCGGCACGGTGCTGGCTGTCGGGATGCAGGAGATGTCGGCCACACCGGCGACGGGTTCCCAGCCGTATGTGACGTGGACAGCCGCCGGTACATCCACCGCAGCTGCCGCGGGCGGCACAGGCAGCGGTTCCGGTATGCAGGACGGTTTCACTGTGGCAGCCGCAGAGGACACCGGAAGCGGCAGCAGCGTCCCCGGTATGCGCGACGGCGGGACGCCGCCGGATATGAATGGCGGTCCTGAAGGCGGCAGCGGCGATTTCAGCGCGTCCACGCCGGGCGCTTCCACCGGCTTCATCTCGAACGGGGACACGCTCACCATTTCGGATTCGGAAAACAACGTGCTGCTCTCTGTAACGGCGGCATGGGAGAGCGAGGAGACGTATTCGGTTGACTATGTGCTGTTCTCCTCGCCCGATGTTGCGGAAAATTCCAGCTATACGCTGGCACTGAATGGAGAAACGGACGGAAATACCAGCGATAACAGTAGCAGCGGAAGCAACAGCAGTGTCAGCAGCGGGAACAGTGGAGAGGGCTACAGCCTGTCCTTTGACAGTACGGCGTGGCAGTATAACTCCGGCGCGGACGTATACTACCAGACCGGCGTGGTATATTGCAGCAACCCATATAATACGACATATGAATCTTTGGGACTCTATGTTCCCGCAGCCTACATGAATATGACGGCAAACGGCGACGGCTCCTATACGTTTGGGAGCTTTACAGCGGACACAGTGGGAGATTACACGGCGGAAACGGCGCCCATCGTGATCCCGGTGAACACGGCGGGCTACGCGGCGCAGGCCGCGCCGACCGGTTTTTCCTCCGCTGTGACGACCTATACGGATGAGGGCATCATCTATCTCTATGCGGGCTGCCGCGGCAGGGATACCGCGAACGGCGGCGCGCCGTGGGGCGTGACGGACTTAAAGGCGGCGATCCGCTATTACAGAGCCAACGCCGCCGTTCTTCCCGGCGATACGGACAGCATTTTCACCTTTGGACACAGCGGCGGCGGCGCGCAGAGCGCAGTTGTGGGGGCGTCCGGCGACAGCGAGCTGTATTATCCCTATCTCTATGCCATCGGTGCCGCGGGCGTTGAATATGATGCGGAAACGGATACCTGTTCCAGCAGCATCAGCGACGCCACCTGCGGCGCGATGTGCTGGTGCCCGATCACAAGCCTTGACTATGCGGACGCGGCGTATGAATGGATGATGGGACAGTATGCGTCCACAGGGACGCGCGCCGACGGCAAGTGGACAGCGGAGCTTTCCGACGACCTCTCGGCGGCGTTTGCAGAATACATCAACAGCCTGACGCTGGTGGATGCGGACGGGAACGCGCTCACCCTTGCGGCGTCGGACGATGGCATTTATGTCTCCGGCAGCTATTACGACTATTTGCTCTCGCAGATCGAATACTCCCTGAATGATTTTATTGACGCTTATACGGACGAGGACGGGAATTTTTCTTACAGCGCATCTTCCGGTTCCAGCGGCACGATGCCCGGTCGGAGCACGGCAGCGGCTTCCGGCGGCACACTGGAGGACTATCTGCTGACATTGGACGAAAACTACGGCACGTCCAGCGCGTGGATCAGCTATGACGCTGCGGCGGACTGGTACTGCATCAGCAGCGTGGAGGACTTTGTCCTCTACGGCAGCAAGCAGGCGTCCAAAGACGTGGGTGCGTTTGACGATTTGTCCACATCGCAGGCGGAAAACTATGTGTTCGGAAACGGCTCCGGCACGGCGGCGCATTTTGATTCCCTGATGGCAGCGCTGCTTGCAGAAAATTATGCGGCTTACGCGGCGGCGGACAGCTCCGTAAGTGAATCTGATATTTTGGCTTATGCCGCAGCCTATCAGGACGATTACGACAGCTATACCACGGATAGCCTGCTCGGCTATTCCTCACAATACCGACAGAATATGTACAATCCCATGTATTACCTCTGCCAGGATTACGCGGGCTATGGCACTTCAAGCCCTGCTGCCCACTGGCGCATTAATACCGGAATCACGCAGAGCGACACCTCGCTCACGGTGGAGATGAACCTGTATCTCACACTGCTGGAGGACATCGGCGATGGAACGGTGGAGTCCGTGGACTTTGCGACGCTCTGGGCACAGGGACACACCACAGCGGAGCGCGCGGGCGCGGACAGCGATGCGTGCTTCATCGCGTGGATCAGCGATTGCATGACGGGAGCCGCCGCAAATGCAGACACCGATTCCGGCGATGATACCGGCAGCACCCCTGGCGATCTGAACGGCGACGGCAGCGTGGACGCAAGCGACCTCACCATTCTCGCGCGGCACGTCGGCAAGGTGGAATACATCACCGACGAAACCGCCCTTGCCAATGCGGACGTGACCGGGGACGGAGCGGTTGACGCAAACGACCTGACAAAGCTGGCGCAGTATGTCGGCAAAATCATCAGTTCGCTGACGGACTAAATCATCGGTCCGGACACGCTGTACCGTCTGGAAGCCGCGGGCGACCCGCAGCGAAACGAATATTGAACGACCACTTGCCTTCTTTTGAGCGTTTGCATGAATATTTATGGCGAATGGGAGAACTGGTGTCCGGTTTGGTTTGAACAACCTGACCGTACCACAGACTTCTCCTGTTCGCCACGCTTTTTCTTTATATAATACTTAACATTGCGGTCAACCGGGACGGATAAAAATTCCCCTGTATTCCCAGAAGCGAGCAAAGTAAAGTAAAGGCTCCCGCCCTGCCGCGTTTTGCAGGGCGGGAGCGTTTGACCGGATTTCCGTGTATAACGCTTGAAAAGCGCGGTGCAATGTGGTAAAATAGAAAAAAATTCAGGAGGCAACGAGATGAAGGCATTGCTGATCAACGGTTCCGCGCACCCGAAGGGGAACACCTATCTTGCGCTGCATGAGGTACAGACCGTGCTGGAACAAAACGGAATTGAAACGGAGCTGCTGCAAATCGGCGGGCAGGTCATTCGCGGCTGCATTGGATGTTATTCCTGCTACAAGACCGGACGCTGTGTGTTTGACGATGCGGTCAACGAGACTGCGCCAAAATTTGAGGCGGCGGACGCGCTGATCGTAGGCTCCCCCGTCTACTACGCCTCCGCCAACGCCACGCTGGTTGCGTTTCTGGATCGCCTGTTTTACAGCACGCCGTTTGACAAGACAATGAAGGTCGGCGCGGCGGTAGCCGTGGCGCGGCGCGGGGGCGCTTCCGCCACGTTCGACGAGCTGAACAAATATTTTACCGTCAGCGGGATGCCAATTGCTTCCAGCCAATATTGGAACAGCGTACATGGCCGCGAACCGGGCGAGGCCGTGCAGGACGGCGAGGGAATGCAGACGATGCGCACGCTGGGCGCGAATGCGGCCTTTTTGATCCGGAGCATCGCGCTGGGACGCGCGGCCTATGGTCTGCCGGAAAAAGAAGCGCGCGTTGCCACCTCGTTCGTCCGATGACGGACACACAGGAAAAGGAGCCGACGATGGCGCTGATCGACCAAAGCGTGCAGGACTTTTCCGCTGCGTTGGCCTCCCGCGCCGCCGTACCGGGCGGGGGCGGAGCCAGCGCTGCGGCTGCCGCGCTCGGCGCGGCGCTGGGCGAGATGGTAGGCGCGCTGACCGTTGGCAAGCCGAAATATGCCGCCGCAGAGGACGCGCTACGCGGGCTGATGGCGCGCGCGGAAACGCTGCGCCTGCGTCTGCTGGACTGTGTGGACAGGGACGCGGCCGCATTTGCGCCGCTGGCGGAGGCTTACGCCATCCCAAAGGACGAACCCACGCGCGCGGAAACGCTGGAGCGCTGTCTGCGCGCCGCCGCCGCTGTGCCGCTGGAACTGCTGGAGCTTTGCTGCGAGGGCATCGCGTTGCAGGAAGCATTTGCGGAAAAGGGCAGCGCGCTTGCAGTTTCCGACGCCGCCACCGGCGCGGCGCTGCTCAACGGCGCGCTCTATGGCGCGGCGGTGAATGTGAAGGTCAATACCCGCCTGATGCGTGACCGGGCTTACGCGGATGCACTGGACGCGCGGGTGGATGCACTGCTGGCGGAATATCCCCCGCGCGCGCAGGCGGTATTTGCGCGAATCTACGGCGCATAGCGGCGTCAAACTGCCGCCCGACCCGAAAGTCACTTTTCTGCATTCCTGAAAAAATATCCCAGACGGCGTTGGATACAAATGCAGGTATGAACCGTGCGATGCATTGTGCCGTTACGCAAATCGGCTGCTGCATGATGCGTAAAACCGGGAAGTTCCCCGCACAAAAAAGGAGAACCAGATGGCAAAGATTTTGAAGGGTGCGCCCGTTGCGGCGGCCCTGAATGAACAAACCGCACAGCAGGCGCGGGCGCTGGCGGCGCGTGGCGTGACGCCAACGCTCGCCATTGTGCGGCTGGGTGCGCGGAGCGACGCCCTGAGCTATGAACAGGGTGCGGTGAAGCGGTGCCAACAGGTGGGCGTGGCGGTGCGTCATGTCGCGCTGCCGGAGCTGACCCCGCCGTTTGCGTTCTTCGCGGCGCTGAAGGCGCTGAACGACGATCCTGCGGTGCATGGCATTCTGCTGCTGCGTCCGCTGCCGGAGCAGATCGACGCGCAGGCCGCGCGCTGCGCCATTGCCCCCGAAAAGGACGTGGACGGCTGCACGGACGGCTCGCTTGCGGGGGTCTTTACCAACGCGGCGCTCGGCTTTCCGCCCTGCACGGCGCGCGCCGCGCTGGAGGTGCTGGACTATTACGGCATCGACCCGATGGGGAAACGCGCCGCCGTTGTGGGCCGCTCGCTTGTGGTGGGGCGGCCTGCGGCGATGCTGCTGCTCCACCGGGGCGCGACCGTGACGCTCTGCCACAGCCGGACGCGCGAATTGCCCGCCGTGCTGCGGGAATCCGAGCTGATCCTGGTCTGTGCCGGGCAGCTTCGTCTGGTCGGCGCGGCGCATCTGCGCGCGGGGCAGACGGTTCTGGATGCCGGTATCCACTGGTGTGAAGCCGAGGGACGGCTTTGCGGCGATGTAGACTTTGCGGCGGCGGAGCGCGTGGTCGATGCAATTTCCCCTGCGCCGGGCGGTCTTGGCAGCGTCACCACCAGCGTACTGGCGCGGCACGTTGTAGAGGCGGCGCTGCGGCGGTCTGAAAACTGAAAAACAGCGGCGATAGAGCCGCTCCACATAGATTGACAGAGTAGGGTTTGGCGCGTAATCCAGCCACAGGGCTGCAAGTGCCGAAGGATGGGATGTTGCCTTCGGACGAAGTGAGCCGGTTCTTTTGAAAAAAGGAACCGCCTCCGCGGTGCCACTCCCGCATCCGCTGCCACCTGAGGCGCTTTTTTCGTAACAGACGTGAAAACTCCTTTCGTGGCAACAGAGCCAGCGAAAGGAGTTTTGATTTTTTATGAAACAGCAATGGAACATCCGCGTCATCAGCTATCTGGCGATCCTGACCGCGATTGGGGTCGCGTTACTCTATGTGCAGCCCGTCCGCCTTTGGAATGTGCGGGTCAGCTTCAGCTTCATCCCCGTTTCCACAGCGGGCATTCTGTTTGGTCCGGCGGGTTCGGCGGCAGTCAGCGTCCTGCTGGACCTGCTGGGGGCGATATTGGTGCCTTCCGGCGCGTTTTTTCCGGGCTATACGCTGACCGCGCTGCTCAACGGTCTGATTTGGGGCCTGTGTCTGCACAAAAGCCGGACGCTGCCGCGCGCTGCGCTGGCCGTGCTTGCCAACCAAATCCTTTGCACCCTGCTGCTGAACACCTTCTGGATTTCCCTTCTGAACGGCGTTCCGTTCCGAGCGCAGTTCCTGCTGCGTCTGGTGCAGTCTGCAATCACAGCGCCGATTCAGTTCTGCGTTGTCGGCTTTGTCCTGTTTCCGTTTCTGCGGCGCTTTGCGTCGCGCTTACTGCCGCGTCATCGGTGACGCGCTGCCCGCGATCTGAAACGCTTCCTCCGTCAGCGTCCCTTTGGCGACCACGGCGGCAGGGCCGGTCAGGAAGATATTTTTCGCCGTTCCGCCGTCCGGTTCCACGTCAACGTGCAGCGTTCCGCCGCGCATCTCCGCATCCACAGATGTGCCGGTCAGCCCGCACAGCGCAAGGGTCAGTGCGGTGGAACCGGTGCCGGTTCCACAGGCATACGTGAAGTCCTCCACACCGCGCTCAAATGTGCGCAGAAAGAATTGGTCCTTGCCGATTATTTCATAAAAATTGACGTTTGCGCCCCGTGGAAACTCCGGATGGCTCCGCAGCGCGCGCGCCAGCGGCAGCAGCGCCTCCGGCGGAGTTTCCTGCAGATGCGGCATGAACAGCACCGCATGGGGAACGCCCAGTTCGATATAGGCACAGTCATAGCGTCTGCCGTCCACCGTCACGCTGCGGTGCAGCTCCACCGCAGTGGGGTCGTTCAGGCGAACGCGATAGGTGCGGGCGTCTATCCTGCGCCCGGTCACAAGCCCGGCGGCAGTCTCCACGCGCTGCGTCTCCCCCGCAAGGCCGACTTCGTAGCCATAACGGCAGATGCAGCGCACACCGTTGCCGCACATCCCCTCGCTGCCGTCCGCGTTGAAATAGCGCATCCGGAAGTCTCCGTCCTCCTCCGGCGGTAGCACCAGCAATATGCCGTCCGCCCCGATGGAAAGGCGGCGTTCACAAAGGCTGCGCGCGATTACGCCATACCGCGCCTGTGGAATATCCTGACCGCGCATATCCAGAATCAGGAAGTCGTTCCCTGCGCCGTTCATCTTCCAGAAATCCATCCCACTGCTCCTTTCTCGTTGTTGCGTCTATTATACCAGTCGTATCCGGCGATGTCCACACTTTTTTGTCCCCTTTCCGCGCTTTCAATGGGTACATGACCGGACGGTTTTTTTATCCATATCAGACTGCGATGGGGAATTTTTTCGTCGCTGCGTCCGGCTGGTCGCACCAGGGCGGCAGCATTCATTTTACTCGCACGTTTCTGGGAATACAGGTGAATTCTTATTCGTACCGGCTGACCGTAATGTGCAAGGGCGACTGAGTTTCTCTCCTGCCGATATATGCGGCACTGCCTTATAGATAAATGCTGTTGCCCTGGCGGGCTGGCAAATTCCATTTGCTTTTCTGCAAAATCTCTGGTATAATATATAATATAAATTTTATCTAGTAGGCGGTGATGCTGCTGTGGTGTTGTTTGAATCCGGTGAAATGTATCTTGAAACCATACTGATTCTCTCGAAAGAGAAGCCATTTGTGCGCTCCATCGATGTTGCGGAATACATGGGATATTCCAAGCCTTCCGTCAGCCGCGCGGTCGGGCTTTTGAAAAACGGCGGATACATCACGGTTTCCCCGGAGAGACATCTGGAGCTGACGGAGGAAGGGCGCAAGGTAGCGGAAACGATTTTTGAACGCCATACCGTCCTGTCCGGCATCCTGATTCGGCTCGGCGTAGACCCGGAGCTTGCTTCGGAGGACGCCTGCAAGATGGAGCACTACATCAGCGACACTTCGTTCCACGCGCTCAAGACGCATTTTGAAAACGAGGGCTTTGTATCCTGATACGGAAAGAAAACTCCCGCGCCAAACGCAGGGCAGAGAAAATTTGAATACGATCGTTCGGAAGCCGGAGGGAAACCTCCGGCTTCTGCCGGCTCGCTGTTTCCCGCTGCATAATAAGGCGGCTACATCATCCATAAAATATCGAAAAAACATAATCGGAGGTGCAAAATGAACGACCTGAACCTAAGCAAAAAGCAGGCGAACGGTTTGCCCTTTACCTGCGAAATCTATGTCCCGAATCAGGCAGTTATCTCAAAAAGATTTGTCAACGCGAGTGAATTTCAGTTGATTCCCGCTTCTTATCATCCGCCGGAGCAGGAAGATGTTGTCGATGTCAAATTTGATCCCTCTGTTTTAGAGGCTGATAAATGGGATTATCGCATTGCTGCGACAAGCGGGTTGATCACAGCTGCATTGAATACTGTTTTTGCGGGCGAGTTATCTTTGACTGACGCAAATACCTGGGGACGGAAAGAAACAGATAAGTTTGTAATGTACGTTGCCCATGCGCAGGGCTACAAAGGTAACGATCTCTCCGATGCGATTCGGCATTTGGAAAAATTGTTCCCGATTCCAAGCGATAAGGTCACGGCAGAAATGGGCGGCGGATTGCAGCACCATTTGAGAGATTTTACACACCACCCGACGCTTGCGGGACTGGCTTTCTCCATTCTGTCGCAGTTCACCAAATGTGCCTATGGAACAGATAAAGACGGAAAATTCCAGGTAATAAAAATTCCTGAAAATGGATGCTTTGGCCATAATGTCTGCGAGCGAATCTTTTTGGGAACCGCAGTCTAGGCGTTTCACCTGATAAGCGACATGGCAGGCTCCAGCGCCAGCGCCGGTGCGGGAACCGGTGTCCCCGGCTGCGTTTTATCTTTTTTGAAAGAAGTTTCGACCTTGCCGCTGATTTCAGAACTGAAGGTGAAGTACAAGGGCGATGACATTGGGTTTTCCGTTTGGATTTCAAAGGTTTTCAATGGGACGATGTTTCGTTCGGCAGAAAACCCGAAGGGGATTCGCTTTGATTTGCGGACAGAAATGGGGGTTGCCTATCAACTCGGAAAACAGGCGCTTCCTGTCATTGCAAATGAGTGCATCATTCGCTGCTTTTATCTGATTCGGCGGTTATTTCTGGAAATCAACAGAAAAGAAGTTCGTTCACTTCGGGATGTTGAAAAACTGGACCCGGTTGAATTTCTACCGTTCAATAATCGCACGATCACACATATGGCAACGATATCCTCCGGCGTATTCCTTGCAATCACAACGTCAGTCGCTGCTGTACGGGCAGCGGTCAGGAACAAATACAACAAGGATGGTTTTGTCAGAGATTTCCTGCTGTATGTGAATTACGCCGGCGTTGCCAGGTTTGGATTCGCCATTTATGCCGAAACCAAGTATGTTGTAAAAGACATCAGGAAGATTTATCAGGCTTATCAGGCGCGCCGTGAAAGCGAAAATGAACCGGATATAGATTTCACGGCATTGGAACACCTGTCCCTGACCGCAGAACAGGCTGCAATTCTGTATTCTCTGAAATGCTTCAAAGTGCGGTACGATATTCAAAGCGAAACGAATGAAAAAATCAGGGCGCAAAAAGAAAAGTGGTTAGCCGCCTGGACAGAATCCAATGGAGCGATGGGAAACAGCGCTCCGGCTTCTGCCGAACGCGATACATATGACGCCATTCTGCGGGAAATTCCCAAAGGGCAAGACTTGACATGGCTCTATCTGATCGCGCTGGAGCTGTCTGTGTTTCGTCCCTATTATTCTATCAGCGACTCTGATGCAAAGGAATATAAGGGACTCAAGTGCAAAGCCAGTTATGAGCAAGACAGATTCTGCAAAATGCAGATGATTATTTCATCCGAGGATTACAAGGCGCTGGTTAGAGCATATCAAAAAGCTGTTGCCGATTTGAACGGCCAATCCCAAAAGATGCTGCTTGGTGCAGGCGCGACCGTCGTTGTCGCGGCAGCAACCGGCGGGCTTGCTTTTGCCTTCGCGCCTGAAATTGCCGTTGTGCTTGCCGGACAATCGTTTGCCGGTCTATATGGCGCGGCTTTGACAAGTGCAAGTCTTGCTGCAATCGGAGGCGGCGCGTTGACCGCCGGAGGTCTTGGCATGGCAGGAGGAACGGTCATCATCGCGGGCGGGGGGCGCGTTGCTCGGAATGGCTGGAACAGGCGCGATAACCACGACTTCCTTATCGTTGCTGTCAACGAAGGCATATGTCCTCAACGAATGTGCAAAGCTGCTGACTGTATGCCGCTTTATCCTGATCGGTATGCAGGAGAGAAAATCTGCGGTAGCTGGTATTGTCAAAATCGTAGATGCAGCGGCGGACAAGATGGGACATGAGCTGACCGAAAAAACGCCGAACGACAAAGCCAGCAAGGAGGAGAAGGCGGAGTTTCAGGAACAGCAGTCCAGTTTGTCCTGCCTGCAAAAGTGCTCGAAGCTGCTCACGAAAGCGCTTGCCGATTAACTGCCTCACCCACACCACCCTTCCGCCCCCAAAAAATTTTGGTAGACTTTTTTTCATTTTGCGTGTAAAATATATGTACTATTTTCAACAAAAACATTGCGTAAAAGGAGTACAGGATGCGAGCAGTTGTAACGCGCGTCAGCGAGGCGGAGGTATGCATCGCCGGGATGACAAAAGGAAAAATAGAAACAGGTTTTTTGGTGCTGCTGGGCGTTCATGTGGACGATACCCCGGCGCAGGCCGCACGCATGGCAGACCGCATCTGCGGGCTACGCGTGTTTGAGGACGCGGCTGGCAAGATGAACCGCAGCCTTGTGGACGTGGGCGGCGCGCTGCTCATCGTCAGCCAGTTCACACTTTATGCGGACACGCGCCAGCGCCGACCCGGCTTTACGCAGGCCGCCCGCCCGGAAATCGCGCTTCCGCTTTATGAACAGGTCATTGCCGAATGCCGCGCCCGTGGCTTTTCTGTGGAAACCGGCGAGTTCGGCGCGGATATGGCTGTCCGCTCTGTCAACGATGGCCCTGTCACGATTTTGCTGGAAATTTAAGGCGACAGCACGCGTTTCACGCATTTCCGCTCCATTCAATATAATCTCTGCAAAAAAGGAAGTCCCGGCCTTAGCCGGGTGTCCGTAAAACGGTTATAGCGAAAAACAACTATTTGCAGCATCTGTCAGGTGGGATTGGTTAAAACGAAAACAAGGGTGTGTCGGAAAACAAAAGTTTTGCGGCACACCCTTGGCTTAGCAGCGATAAGTAACTATAGCAATTTTCAAAATTACTGGCAATAATTTGACGCTTGGAACCATCCGGGAACATCGTCGCAGGTAACCTGAGCCAGAGCAGCGTCAACGGCAACAGGCAGCGCTTCTTTTACGCGAACCTTCCACCTGCGGAGGCACGATTTCATCTTTGACCACATTTTTTCAATGGGATTCAAATCAGGACTATATGGAGGAAGGTACAGCAGCGTGATGTCATTCTGGCGCAATAGTTCCTCTGCTTCCTTCAAATGATGAGAACGCAGATTATCCATGATGACAAACGTTGCTTTTCTCAGAAAAAATATCCAGGATTCAATAAATATTCGTGTTAATCACAAAGGCTGAAAAAATAGTATTGCGCAAGACGCGAACAGTTAAGAAATCTATACGGTACTACAACAATCCGGAGCGCCCCTATCTGCCTGTTGTATTTTCCTGTACAAAGGAAAAAGGTATATCATGAAAGGCCAATTGTCAAACGGTAAACAATATACCGCTGTTGGAGAAAAAAGATTAAATCAAAAAGGTAAGAACGCCGACAAACTTTTCCCTGCAAAACAATGTAGAGCTATACAAACAGGTGGCTTGGTTTATCTTTAAACGAGCCAAGCGCCTTATATCCTCACGCTTAAAAGCGAAGGTTTTACGGCGCAATATTATAAACGAGGTTACACTGTTGACGAGCTTTGTGAATTTCATGATTTTGCTTATAGCGAGGAGCAGATTCAACGGTGGATTAACGAGTATGAGGCATCATTAATTAAATTCTAATTGCATTTTTGAGGGATGCCGTTTGGTATCCCTCTTTTTTTCACTCAATTTTGGAAAGAATTAACCTCAATATTACAACATCACACTGTTTTTGAGAAATTCCGACAAAACTCCCTGTAATTGTAATCCTTCCCCGGACGGCAGAGAACGGCAAACTGGATGGAATCAAAAAGCTGTCTGCTGTTCATTCCGGCATAGGTGAAAACATGAAAGGCACAAGCAAACAAATCAGATACAAGCGCTGCATCATTCCCGTACACCCCGCACCCGAAAGCGCCCAAAATCAGGTGGCGATAACCCTCAGTTGCTGCCACCAGCAGCATCCCCCGGATACGGCGATAGAGCATCCCTTCATATTCCTGCTGGGACATTCCCTCCAGCCCCAGACGCACCATTGGAGCGGCACAGCTCATGACGGAAATGGGGAACGGCTCGGAAAGCAGTTCTGATGCAGCGTCTTTGATTACCTCCACACAAGGCGACAGCATCACGTTGTCAGACCCCATACGGGTTTTTCTGGCGTTGTTATAATCATAATATCTTTTTGCTCCCTCACTTTCAAGAGACAGCAGCAGAGATGTCCTCCGGCAAAGGTCTTCCTCCTGTGCGTTAGCTCCATTGCGTGTCTGGCCTCCGGGACGGGTTGCGCTGGCCAAATTCAACACAAGGATTTTGGGTGCTGATTCCCCAGCATTTTTCAGGCGCTGATACTGCTTCTGCGCCAGAACAAGTGTGTCCTCGTTCTCACAGGCAAAGGTACAGGCAGCACTTTGCGGCTGTATTTTTTCCAGTTCCGTAGCAATGAGCGACGTAAGTTCTTCTGGCAAAAATACGCGAATTTCCCGCATCTGCTCGATTGAAAAAGCAAGGTGTACGTCACGTCCCTCTTTGACGTAACTGCCGTGTTCCAGAATGGTCAGCGTATCCTCCAGTATTGCAATGTTCTGTTTCCTGCGTATCTCCTTCTGCCGTTCCCTCTCCTGAATTTCCTCCTCCGAGAGGCCCTGATACTCGCGCTCTCGCATCTGCGCCGCCAGCTTTTTGAGCTGTTCTTCTTCGGATAATGCTTTGTTTGTTTCCCGTTCAGCCATTTCTGCTCCGCCTTTCCTTCAGCTTTTGAAACACATAATCACAAGGTTCCCGGATATTCAAATCAGCTGCACTGTCGAAACCTGTGTGTCCCGGATTGATTTGGACAATGACGGCGTCTTTCCGCCGGTAATTCCAGTAGGCGCTCCCATAATAGCCGTTAGTTCCAATAATCAAAAGCAAGTCTGCCTTTGCGATCCATTTCCGTGCCTTTTGCACTCCATCATCCCAAAGGCTGATGTGACTGTAGAGTTCCCACGGGAGAATTGAGCCTCCGCAGAATTCGCATTTTGGTAGTGAGGACTGATTCCAAATCTCATAACCATCATAATGTCGTCCACATTTGGAGCAGCGATTGATTTGGAAACCGCCTTGAATTTCCGCTACATTTTTTGACCCTGCTATTGTGTGCATACAGTCCTCGTTCGTTGTGATGATACCAATTAGTTTTCCTGCCGCTTCCAAATCTCGCAAAGCATAATGGCTCAAAGTAGGCTTATAATGGTGCATTGCATTGACATACGCCTGCAAAAAAGATTCTGATTGCAAATCGCCTGGATGAACAATATGGGATAGTTGGCTGTATGTCACCCCACCTCCGGCAATTGAAATTCCAGCGCCCGTGATAGCTACTATTGCCTGGCTTCGGTCAATGCAATCGGCTAACTGTTGAATTTTGTCCTCATTTCGGCCACCTATGGAAAGTCTCATCAAATTCACATCCTATCATTATCACATTCAGCCTTTCCATCGCTGTCAAGCGGCGTTTCTACCGTCAAGCGGTACTTCCGTTCACTTTGTATCTCCCTGTGGGGCGTTGCCCCTCCCCGCATGCAGTTTCTTCAGACTTTGAAAAACATCATCGGAACCCTGGCGAATGTTCAAATCTGCCACCCCGTCAAAACCGGTATGTCCCGGATTGATTTGGACAATAGTTGCGTTTCTCTGCCGATTACTCCAATAAACATCTCCGAAATTGCCCCGTGTTCCAATGATAAGGAGCAAATCAGCTTTCGCAATCCATTCCCTTGCCTTTTGCACATCTGCATCCCACAGACCAACATGACTGTAAAGCGGCCACGGAAGAATTTCTCCGCCGCAGGATTCACACAGAGGAAGCTCTTCCTGCTTCCAAATCTCGTAGCTGTCATAGTGACGGCCGCATTTGGCGCAGCAGTTGACCTGAACGCTGCCCTGAATCTCGGCGACGTTCTTTGAACCGGCGATTGTGTGCATACAGTCCACGTTTGTCGTGATAATTCCGATGAGCTTGCCCTCCGTCTCCAGCTCTGCCAGGGCATAGTGTGCAAAGCTGGGCTGATAAGAGAACATCGTCTCAAGATAGGTGGGCAAAAAAGAACCTTCATTGGAACCTCGTCTGCCTCCGGCTCTGCGGGAAAAAAGCATTTGGCCATAAGTGACACCTCCCCCGCCAACGGAGATACCGGCTCCCGTGATTGCAACAATACTGCTACTATGGTTAATATAATCGGCTAACTGCTGTATTTTGTCCATATTCCGGTCTCCTTTGAACCATATCATAAGCAAGCCAACCCTATCCGTTTAAGACTGTGTTCAGCGCTTCGGCGGCGTCCGCACGGATGTTCAGATCAGCGATTTGGTCAAACTGCGTCGCAGACGGATTGATCTGTACCAGCTTTGTCCCGGCTCTCATGCGACTCAAATATTCCTCACTGCGGAAACCGGTGGTACCAATGACCAGTACCATATCTGCTTGGGAGATCAGGTCGGCAGCCTTCCGCATATTTTCCCGCGAAACATCGTTACCTGCTCCGGATTCCCGATAGAACGCTGTCGGCATCATGGGCGCACCGCACTTCTCACAGCGGGGCATATGCCCCCGATTCCACACCCGGTAATCATAGCAGCGGTTTCCACAGCCAATGCAGATGTTGTCCCGGAAGCTGCCCTGAAATTCAATCACGTTTTGCGAACCGGCGACGGTATGCAAACAGTCCAGATTTTGAGTTACTATGCCATAGAGTTTTCCCTGCCGTTCCAGCTCCGCCAGTTGCTTGTGAACGGTACTCGGTCCCTTGACAAAGGTGGCATCTAAAAAAGCATCCTTCATGACTGCATAAAACTTCTCCGGCTCCTTGCGGACATACGAAGCAGAAAAGATACGTCCGGCATTCATCCTGCCGACGCTCTGTTTCAGCCTGCGCATCCCGTAAAGATAGGAGATGCCTGCACCGGTGACAGCAACGGTTCTATTGCTTTGCCCCATATAATCTTTTAGCTGGCTGTATTCGTACATCATTTTTGATTATCCCCAAGCCAATGCTTGACTGCTTCCGTATCAATCTTGTTCAGTCGCAGGCCCAAATGAATGGATGCCCCATCACAGGTCTTTTTCAGCAGCTCCACTGCATGGTCTGGGCCACTCATACCGCTGGTGCAAAAAGGAAATACCTCTTTTCCGAAAAAATCATACTGCGAGATAAAAGACAGGATCAACTGCGGACACTTATTATACCAAATTGGGAAGCCAATCAGGATACGGTCATAAGAATTGAAATCTTCCACCTTGCCCGTTACCTTTGGAAGCTCGTTTTTGGCAAATTCTTTTCTTGAAATCCCAAGCGCAGTAAAGTAGTTACCATAGTTCTTTTCGCCTTTTATCTCAAATAAATCGCCGCCTGTAATGGTTTGGAGCGTTTCCGCCGCTTTCCTCGTCGTGCCGGCTCTTGAATAATAAGCAATTAAAGTTTTCATGGTATAATTGTTCTTTTTGTGAACACACAGCACCCATCGAAGCGCAATTGCTTAACTGGATAGCGACTTCGGTGGGTGCGTTTTTTTGCAAATCAGATATAATTGATTGAAAGCGAAACAGACAATTCTCTGGGTTCTGCATTGCCGCTGAGACTATAGCCGATAGCAGCCGCAGAAACAGGCTTAAACCCTTCCGGAATACCCATTTTCGTACACAGTTCTTTGTTTTTGGACAGAACCTGTGCAGAACTCCAGAGATAGATACTGTCTACTCCAGCATCTGTTGCGGCAATCAACATATTCTCAATCACGCAGGCCGTGTTTGCGAATTCGATAGACGGAGCCATCTGTTCCTCTGACGCAGAAACAAAAATGACTACAGGAGCACCATAAAAGAAATCACGTGCATCAATCTTAAATGCTGTGGAAGTGGCTTGATTGATCTCATTAAGAATATCTCTGTTGCGGCATACTGTCAGATGAAGAGAATCCCTCTTATTGCCGCCAATAGGAGCCTGACAGCCGGCTTTTATGATAGTATCGACGATCTCATCCGGTACGGGCTTGTCAGGATCGAAGTTCCTTGTTGATTTTCTTTTTGCGACGGCTTCTAATGTTTGCATAGCAAAACGCCTCCTGTAATAATGTAATTTGAATATTTACATTATACGGCATCGTTGCTGTAATGTCAAGAGTTACAATTGATTTTCGCTGGAATATCTGATATACTATTTTCCACTCATGCAGATGGATAAAGAAGGAGTCTGGTCATATGCGTGTCAGCAAGAAATTTCCATTAGCGGTTCATTCGCTGCTGTTTGTTGCTGTTCTGTCTCCCAAAAAGCGGGTGACGAGTACGCTTGTAGCAGAAAGTACCGAAACCAACCCCGTCACTGTCAGGAACATTTTTCTGACCTTAGAAGAACATGGATTTCTAATTGCAACTGCCGGAAAAAACGGTGGATTGTGTCTTGCTAAGGAACCAAAGGATATCACACTATGGGATGTATATTTGGCTGTGGAAACCAATGACGTGGAGGAGATTTTCAAACTTCACGAAATGGACAGTGACTGTCCTGTTGGGAAAAATATTTTTCAGCTTTTGTATCCGCATATGCTCGATGCTGTGACGGCCATGAAAGACAGTATGGAACAGGTGACATTAGAAACTTTGGTGGATGAGTTGAAACCTCTGCTGAAAGACATTCAAGCGGAAAATCACACACAGAGTCCGGCAGAACCACAGGAGGACGCTTTATAATCAGTTTATGGCTGTGCCTTTCACGCAGGTTTTGCGCCCTTTATTTCGATTTTACGTCCTTGTCCCACAGTCGAAAGGTCTGCACATAGGCACAGTCTTTCGGGAGTGATGGCTCGAACAATGCTGTGAGCAGGCTGACCTTGCCGCAGTGGTTGCATTTATGGAAACGGTCGTCGAACACTTTGCACAGATGGGTCTCTGTATCCAGATGCTTACAGGGAGTATTGTAGTGAATGATTACCTCACCGTCTGGCCTGATGGAACGGGTGTAGCAGCATTTCCCGCACCGATTACACAGAGAATCCCAATCCTTTCGCCAATGCAGCCATACCTTCAAAATACGAAATAGCATATTGCGCCTCCCGCGATCTGTTATGATTTTTCAATTTCCTGCGCAGGATCGAATTAGACTGTCCACATGGATCGTATCTTATAGCAATTTCCAAAATTACTGGCAATAATTTGAGGCTTGGAACCATCCGAGAACATCGTCGCAGGTAACCTGAGCCAGAGCAGCGTCAATGGCAGCAGGCAGCGCGTCCCTTACACGAACCTTCCATTTGCGAAGACAGGCTTTCATTT
>JAJBUU010000056.1 GCA_020860205.1 Oscillospiraceae bacterium
CCTCGTATCCAGCTTGGAAGGCTGGTGTTCTACCATTGAACTACACCCGCAAGCTGGAAAATCATAGCATGAAACCCGCAACTTGTCAAGTGTTTTTTTGCTGTTCCGGAAAATTTTTTCCTGCCAATGCGCGGCTGTAAAACCGGGCGCGGGAGGCGCAGAAGCCGGGCGGCGGCGCAGTTTCAGGTACGTCGGCTTTTGCTCCTGCGGGAACGGGATCCGGCTCCTGCCGCGGCGGCGGATCAAAATCTGCGGCAAGGCCGACTGTGCGCGCCCGCTGCGCTGCGATTTCTGCATGGCGCTGCAAAATTTCCAAAATCCCGCCGAAGCGCGGCGCTTCGGCTTGGGCTTATTCACAAAATTCATTCATTTCAGAAATAAAATTCACAATTTGCTTGAAATTTTGTGGACTACGCTGTATAATTATCGCCACAACTGCGGAGAGAGGGATGGAGCATGACAAAGGTTTTTATCGACGGCAGCGCCGGAACGACGGGGCTACGGATTCACGAACGGCTTTCCTCGCGCACGGACATTACGCTGCTGACGCTGCCGGAGGAGGTGCGCAAGGACCCGCGCGCGCGCGCCGACGCGCTGAACGGAGCGGACATCGCGTTTCTCTGTCTGCCGGATGCCGCCGCACGGGAGGCTGCGGGCTGGCTGCAAAACGGGCACACCGTACTCATTGATACCTCCACCGCCCACCGTACCGCGCCGGGCTGGGCTTATGGATTTCCGGAGCTGCGCGGCGCGCGGGAGCGTATTTGTGCGTCCCGGCGCATTGCGAATCCAGGCTGCCACGCCAGCGGATTTATCGCGCTGGTCGCGCCGCTGGTGACGTGCGGACTCCTTTCGCCAAAGAGCGCGCTGAGCTGCTTTTCCCTGACGGGCTATTCCGGCGGCGGCAAACAGATGATCGCGCAGTATGAAAGCGGGACGCAGGACGCGTTGCTGGCCGCGCCGCGGATGTACGGTCTGGGACAGGCGCACAAGCACCTGCCGGAGATGGCGATGTACGCCGGACTGGAAACGCCGCCGGTATTCTGCCCCACCGTCGCGCCGTTTTATGCGGGCATGGAGGTGACGGTCCCGCTGCACCGCGCGCAGCTCTCCAGCGGGCTGGACGGAATACGCGCGGCTTACCGCGACTATTATTCGGACGGTCTTGTCCGATTCGCGGAAGCGGCAGATGAGGACGGGTTCCTCTCCACCGCCGCATTTGCCGGGCGGGACGATATGCAGATCACGGTCACGGGGAACGAGGAGCGTATCCTGCTGGTGTGCCGCTTTGACAATCTGGGCAAGGGTGCGTCCGGTGCGGCGATTCAGAATATGAATCTGCTGCTCGGTCTGCCGGAGGACACGGGGCTGAATGTTCCCACAGAAGCGGCAATATGAGATACGGGTATACAGGAAGATAAGGATTCGGGAGAGAAGCATATTATGAAACAGATCGAAGGCGGCGTTTGCGCCGCCACAGGCTTTCAGGCGGCGGGCATACACTGCGGTATCCGCAAGAACCACACGAAGCGCGACCTTGCGCTGATCCTCAGCGAAGCGCCGTGCAGCGCGGCGGCGGTTTATACGACAAATCTGGTCAAGGGCGCGCCGCTGCTGGTGACAAAGCGCCATCTGCAAAACGGACGCGCGCAGGCGGTGGTGTGCAACAGCGGCAATGCGAACACCTGCAATGCGGATGGGATCGAAATCGCGGAGGCAATGTGCCGCCTGACGGCGGAGCAAACCGGCGTCCCGGCGGAGGACGTGCTGGTTGCATCTACCGGCGTGATCGGGCAGCCGCTGGATTTGACGCCGATCTCTGCGGGCATGGCGCCGCTGACCGCGGCGTTGGGTCACGGCGCGGCGGAGAATCTGGCTACGGTGGAGGCCATCATGACGACGGACACCGTGCCAAAGTCCGTCGCCGTGGAGTTTGAGCTGGGCGGCAAGACCTGCCGTTTGGGCGGCATCGCCAAAGGCAGCGGCATGATCCACCCCAATATGGCGACGATGCTGGTGTTCCTGACCACGGATGCCGCCATATCCTCCGCAATGCTGCAAAGCGCGCTCTCCGGCGACGTGGCCGGGACCTTCAATATGGTCAGCGTAGACGGCGACACCTCCACCAACGACATGGTGACGCTGCTGGCCAACGGCCTGGCTGGGAACCCGGAAATCACTGCGCCGGGCACGGATTTTTCCGCTTTTATGACGGCGCTGAACACCGTGACGGTGCAGCTCTGCCGCATGATCGCGGGAGACGGCGAGGGCGCGACCAGACTGCTGGAGTGCCGTGTGGACGGTGCGAATGACCTTTCTACCGCGCGCACCGTTGCAAAAAGCGTCGTCTGCTCCAGCCTGCTGAAAGCCGCGATGTTCGGCGCGGATGCGAACTGGGGACGTGTGCTTTGTGCCATCGGTTACAGCGGCGCGGACGTGGATGTGACCAAAATCGACGTCGCGTTCCGCAGCGCGGCGGGCGAGGTCTGCGTCTGCCAAAACGGCGCGGGCATACCGTTTTCAGAGGAGGAGGCCAAGCGTGTCCTGCTGGAGAAGGAAATCGAAATTCTGGTTTCGCTCCATTCCGGCAGCGTCGGCGCGACAGCATGGGGCTGCGACCTGACCTATGATTATGTGAAGATCAACGGAGATTACAGGACCTGATATGAGAGGACGACATCAAATGCACAGCGGATTTTCCAACGCGGAGCGCGCTGAGGTGCTGACACAGGCGCTTCCGTATATCAAACGGTATCGCGGCGAGGTCGTTGTGGTGAAATATGGCGGCAATGCGATGATCAACGAGGAGCGCAAGCAGCAGGTCATGGAGGACATTGTGCTGCTCTGGCTCATCGGCGTGCGCGTGGTGCTGCTGCACGGCGGTGGCCCGGAAATCAACGAGATGATGGACCGGCTGGGAAAAAAGCCGGAATTTGTCAACGGTCTGCGCGTGACCGACCGGGAAACGATGGACATCGTGCAGATGATCCTGGCGGGCAAGGTGAACAAGACGCTCGTGAACCTGCTGGAGATGAAGGGCGGGCGCGCCGTCGGTCTCTCCGGTATTGACGACCGGCTCATCGAGGCAAAGCCGAAAGACCCCGCGCTGGGCTATGTGGGCGAGATCACCGGTATTAACATCGTCCCCATTGCCGACCTGCTGGACAAGGGCTATATTCCGGTGATTTCCACCATTGGCTGCGACGCAGAGGGCAATACTTATAATATCAACGGCGACACCGCCGCCGCCTGCATCGCGGGAACGCTGCGTGCCAAGCGGCTGATTATGATGACGGACATCGCCGGTATCCTGCGCGATCCTGCCGATCCCGCGACGCTGATCCCGGAGGTCACGGTGGACGAGGCGGAGCAGCTTTACCGCGACGGCGTGATTTCCGGCGGCATGATCCCCAAAGTGGAATGCTGCATCGAGGCCATCCGCCAGGGCGTGAAAAAAGTGATTATTATGGACGGCCGCGTGCCGCACTCTATCCTGATGGAACTGCTGACGGACGAGGGCGCAGGTACGCTGGTTTGGGAAGGAGAAACAGACAAATGAAGATTCAGGAGCTGGATCAGCAATACATAGCAAAGACCTATAAAAGATTTCCCGTCACCATCGTTTCCGGCAGCGGTTCCGTTGCGGTGGACGACACGGGAAAGTCCTATATCGATATGGGCAGCGGCATCGGTGTGACCTCGTTCGGCTATGCGGATACGGCGTGGCAGGCTGCGGTGACAGAGCAAATCGGCAGAGTGCAGCACACCTCCAACCTCTATTACACGGAGCCATGCGCCCGTCTGGCGCAGATGCTCTGCGAAAAGACGGGGATGCGCCGCGTGTTTTTCTCCAACTCCGGCGCGGAGGCCAACGAGTGCGCCATCAAAGCCGCGCGGAAACACGCCGCTGATACGCGGGGTGCGGAGTACAACGTCATCGTCACGCTGGAAAACAGCTTTCATGGCCGCACACTGACCACACTGGCCGCCACCGGACAGGCACATTTTCATGAGCTGTTCCAGCCGCTGACGCCGGGCTTTGTCCATGTACCGGCAGGCGATTTGGACGCGCTGAAGACCGTCATGGCGCAGCACAAGGTCGCTGCCGTGATGATCGAGTGCGTGCAGGGCGAGGGCGGCGTGGTCGCGCTGGATGCGGAGTATGTCAGGTCGCTGACAGAGCTTGTCCACGCGCAGGGCGCGCTGCTTATCATCGACGAGGTGCAGACCGGCAACGGGCGCACCGGCGCGCTGTATGCCTATATGAACTATGGGATCGCGCCGGACATCGTGTCCACAGCAAAGGGGCTGGCCGGCGGGCTCCCGCTGGGCGCGACGCTGCTGGCGGAATCCGTGCAGGACGTTTTTTCCTATGGCGACCACGGCTCCACCTTTGGCGGCAATCCCGTAAGCTGCGCGGCGGCTTGCAGTATCCTCAGCCGCATTGACGACGCGCTGCTGGCGGAGGTGCGCGAGAAGGGCGAATTTCTCCGTAGGACGTTTACCGGCGCGCCGGGCATCGAGGCGGTCAGCGGCATGGGACTGATGCTGGGTCTGAAAACCACGCGCCCCGCTGCGGATGTGGTGAATGACTGCATTGCGCAGGGCGTTCTCTGCCTGACAGCGAAGGATCGTGTGCGGCTGCTGCCCGCGCTGAATATCCCGCAGGAGCAGCTTGCACAGGCGGCAAAGGTGATTCTGGACTGCTGCCGCGGGTGATGGCGCTACAATTTACAACGGAGGAACACCGCTTTGCGTGACCTTTTTGCTTTGCAAAAAAACGTCGATGTTCCCGAAAAAAGGGCGGACTGCAAAATCAACTTTGCGGTTCGCCCCTTTGTTCACTCCTTGTCGGATACAAGGCTCTCCCGAAACAGAAGGGAGATGCACCAGATTGCCGCAAGCCCCACAAGGGTGTAGATCACGCGGCTCACCGTTGCGGTCTGACCGCCAAACAGATAGGCGATAACGTCAAACCGGAACAGCCCAACACAGCCCCAGTTCAGCCCGCCGATGATGGCCAGGATCAGGGCAATGCGATCCATAATCATGTTTTTTCGCTCCTTTTCCCTTGGGATCGCGATTAGTTTGACCGGCTGCGCTGAAAAATATGCAGCTGGAAAATTTTTCAGGCGTCGCCGCAGCATTCGCGTTCACCGCCTGACGTGCCGCTGTCCGCGGCTTTTTCGTTCACCCCGCCCGACCGCAAAGCAGGAGAATGGGAGTTTCCAAATCGGAAAATCAATGTTATTGTCTCCCAACGATTTTCGGGCTTAAATGTAGGAATAGTCGATGAGTAGTCTACACCTTACGACTGCTCATCGCTG
>JAJBUU010000061.1 GCA_020860205.1 Oscillospiraceae bacterium
GTCAGCTTTTTCTAAGAGCCCGGCCGGTGTCCGTGTTTCCGGTGTCGGTGCTGCCGGTGTCGGTGCTGCCGGTGTCAGTGCTGTCGGTGTCGGTGCCGGTATCGGTGCTGTCGCTGGCAAAGTGAATTGTGGCATTCAGAAGGTATTCATTGCCCTCATCCTCAATCGCAATCGCGTTCCACTCATCCTCGCTGCCGCCGTAGTATACATCGGTCAGGCTGACGCATCCAAAGAAAGCGTACCAGTCGATACTGACCATGCTGGTCGGAATCGTGATGCATTGCAAACTGCTACACTCAGCGAACGCAGACTCAATGATGGAAATCGTACCGGTTGAAATCGTGACGTTGGTCAGGCTGTTGCAACCGCAGAACGCATCTACGGCGATTCTGGCTACGTTGCCAGGAATCGTTACGCGCGTCAGACTGCTGCATCCCATAAAAGACTCATCACCGATGGAGGTGATGCTGTCCGGAATTGTGACACTTGTCAGACCGGTGCAGCAGTAAAATGCTGAGTCTCCGATGGAGGTCACTCCGTTTTCTATTACAACCAAGGCAATATTTTCCCGCGATGAATACCACGGAGCATCCGAATATGGAGCGTCTATCCAATTGTAGTAAAGCGAATAATCCGTCATCGCCCCCGTGCCGGAGATTGTCAGCACACTGCCCTCCAGCGTCCATGTTACATTCTCCCCACACGTTCCGCTCGGTGCGTCGTCTGCCAGCGCTGCGGTCGAAAGCAACACAGCCAGGCCGAGCGTGAGCAGGAGTGTCAACGCTGTTTTTAGTTTTCGCATAGTTGTTCTCTCCTTCACAAATATTTAATGGGCCTAAGGTTATTTTAACCTGCCCTGTGCAAATCGTCAAGGGTAATCTTCAAGTTTTGTCGCCGTGGCAGGGTTTCGTCGCTGCGGCGACGACCTGTTTTTGCGTGCCGGTCCCGTCTGCGCAAAATTGTATGGAATTCTGCACAAAAATGCAGGCAGATAAAAAGTTTTTATTTGCACATCCCCGAAAAACGGTGTATCATGATTACATATGTTATTGGAATGAAGAAATGCGTCGGCGGCGCCGACGCAGCAGGAAGAAGGAACGTATTTGAAGCTGATTTTTCATTATCTCCGGAACTGGCGCTGGCAGGTGGTCGTGGTCGTGATCATGAAGTTTTTCGCCACGCTTCTGGAGCTGCTGATCCCTTATGTACTGGAACATCTGGTGGATGATGTTGCACCGGCGCAGTCGCTGCGGCAGGTGTTCTTCTGGGGCGGTGTGATGTGCGTGCTTGCAGCGCTGGTCTGGCTGGTCAATACCTTAGCCAACCGGCGGGCGGTCAGGATTTCCGCCGAAGCGACAGAGGTGATCCGGCGGGATATGTTCTGGCATTCGCTCACGCTCTCCGGCAGCCAGATGGATGCGTTCACGCTGCCCTCCATCACCTCGCGCATGACGGTGGACTCTTACAACGTGCAGGATTTCATCCGCTATTTCCAGTCCATCGGCGTGCGCGCGCCGCTGATGCTGCTCGGCGGCATGGTCGTGACGCTTTTCATGGACAGGGGGCTGGGACTGATCCTCTGCATCTTTGCACCGGTCGCGGCAGCGGTGGCGGTGCTCACCTCGCTGCACGGCATCACGCTCTACGACCGCGTACAGCGCAGCGTGGATGACATCACGCGCATCCTGCGCGAAAATATCACGGGCATCCGCGTGGTCAAGGCGCTCTCCAAGGAAACCTACGAAACGCGGCGCTTTGGCACGGTCAACAACGCGGCGGCACAGCGCGAAACGCACGCCAGCACGGTCATGGCGCTGCCCGGCCCGACAATGACGCTGCTGCTCAACGGCGGGCTGACGCTGGTGGTACTGGTTGGCGCAATGCGCGTGAACAGCGGCGAGACACAGCCGGGTGTGATTTTGGCGTTTTTGACTTATTTCAACATGATCCTGACGAGTATGAACGGCCTGAGCCGCGTCTTTCTGGTCATATCCAAGTCCAGCGCCTCCGCGCGGCGCATTGCCGCCGTGATCGGCACGGAGGACGCGCTGCCCACACTGCCGCAGGCGGAGCCATGCCATACGGACGGGTTCATCGTGTTTGACGACGTGTCCTTCCGCTATGGCGCGGAGACCACGCAGGGCGGCAGCTTTGCGGGAGAAGCGCCGCAGATGAGTCTGGAACACATCAGCTTCTCCATCCGGCGCGGCGGTTCGCTCGGCATCATCGGGCCGACCGGCTGCGGCAAGACCACGATTTTGAATCTGCTGATGCGCTTTTATGACCCGCAGCAGGGGACGGTATTTCTGGACGGACAGGACGTGCGTACATACGACAAGGACGACCTGCGCCGCCGCTTTGGCGTGGTATTCCAGAACGATGTGATTTTTGCGGATTCTCTGGCGGAGAACATCCGCTTTGGCCGCACGGTGGAGGACGACGGGGTGCGCGCCGCGGCGGAGGATGCCTGTGCGATGGACTTCATCGGGGAGTACGAGGACGGGTTCGCACATTACGCAGCGATACACGGCGCAAATCTGAGCGGCGGACAGCGGCAGCGGGTACTGATCGCACGCGCGCTGGCCGCACAGCCGGAAATCCTGCTTCTGGACGATGCCTCCAGCGCGCTGGATTACCGCACGGACGCCGCGCTGCGGCAGGCCATCCGCACGCACCACAGCGGTGCGACTTCCATTGTCGTTGCCCAGCGCGTCAGCTCCATTTTGCACATGGACGAAATCCTTGTGATGGATGCCGGGCGCATCATCGGGCGCGGAACGCACGCGGAACTGCTGCAAAGCTGCCCGCAGTACCAGGAAATTTACCGGACGCAGATGGGGGAGGCGGTTTGAGAAATGGCGTGGGGAATTACGATTGGAAAAAAGCCGGAGTCCGCAAAGGGCGCGGTTCGGCGCATCCTGCCTTATCTGTCCGCTTATCGGCCACTTTTGGCGCTTGTCATCGCGCTGTGTCTTGTCAGCAATATCATGGCGCTCTTTGGTCCCACGCTGGCCGGAAACGCCATCAGCGAGGCAGAGGCAGGCGTGGGAAAGGTGAACTTTTCCAGAATTTATTACTATGTCCGGCTGATGCTCGTCTTTTATCTTGGCAGCTCGCTCCTTACCATATGCATCAACGTCATCATGGTGCGCATCAGCAAGAATATCGCGCGGCGGCTGCGGCAGGATGTGTTTGAAAAGCTGATGCGCCTGCCGGTGTCGTTCTTTGACCGCACCGCGGCGGGCGACATCATCAGCCTGATTTCCTACGATGTGGACCTGATCGGCACCTGCCTTGCCACGGACGTAGTGCAAATCGTGACGAACGCCGTCACCATCGTTGGCGCGCTTTTGATGATGCTGTATATCTCTCCGGCGCTCTCGCTCGTCGTCTTTGTGACGATCCCGCTTTCCGTTGGCTTTACCGTCTGGATGCGGAAAATGACCCGTCCGCGCTATGCCAAACGGTCACAGAATTACAGCGTGATGAACGGCTTCGTGGAGGAGATGCTCTCCGGACAAAAGACGATACAGGCTTACGCTTATGCGGACGCGGTACAGTCGCGCTTCGGCTCCGTGAACCGCGCCGCAGCGGAGGCCTATTACGAGGCGGACGGCTTTGGTGTGCTGCTTGGCGTGACGATGGGGTTCATCAACAACCTTTCGCTGGCGCTCATTGCCATGCTGGGTGCGGTGCTTTATATGCTGGGCGGCGTGAATCTGGGACAGATCTCCTCCTTTGTCCTCTATTCCCGCAAGTTCACCGGCCCCATCAACGAGATCGCCAATACGGTTAATGAAATCTTCTCTGCGCTCTCCGCCGCGGAGCGGGTGTTTCATCTGCTGGACGAAACGGAGGAGCCGGAGGACTCGCCGGACGCGCTGCGGCTGGAGCAGGTGCGCGGCCATGTGAAGCTGGAACATGTCAGCTTCGGTTATGACCCGCAGCGGCTGATCCTGCATGATTTGAACCTGGACGCGCCGCCAGGCCGCATGGTGGCCATTGTCGGGCCGACCGGCGCCGGAAAAACCACCATTATCAATCTGCTGATGCGCTTTTATGATGTCAGCGGCGGTCAAATCCTGGTGGATGACGGTCCAGTGGATGGCTATACCCGCGAGAGCCTGCGCGGCGCTTACGCAATGGTTTTGCAGGATACATGGCTGTTTCAGGGAACGGTGTTTGAAAACATCGCCTATGGCCGGGAGAACGCCGGGATGGAAGACGTGGCGCGCGTGGCAAAGGCGGCGCATATCCATTCGTTCATCCTGCGTTTGCCGCAGGGCTATGATACCGTCATTGAGGCGGACGGCGGCAACATCTCCAAGGGACAGAAGCAGCTTCTGACCATCGCCCGCGCGATGCTTTATGACGCAAAGATGCTGATCTTGGATGAGGCGACCAGCAACGTGGACACCGAAACGGAACGCGCGGTGCAGCAGGCCATGCGCGAGCTGATGCGCGGCAAGACCTGCTTCACGATTGCGCACCGGCTTTCCACCATCCAGAGTGCGGACGATATTCTGGTCGTTGATCATGGCGACGTGGTGGAGCAGGGGACGCACGCGGAGCTGATGCAGAAGAAGGGATTTTATTACCGGCTTTATGACGCGCAGTTCCGCTAAGGCGACGCCGCACAAATGCGCAATGGGAGTGGAGGACTTTCTGCAGAAAGCCCTTCGCTCCCATTTTTTGCCTGTAAAAGGCGGTCAGCGGCGGCATAAAGCTCTATTGCGGGACGCTGCCCCCAGCGGTTTTCTCGTCGGGACATGGGCTGTACAAAATCAGCATGAGCCCTTTCCGTTTTCACGGACACAAAAATGCTCAAAAATCCTGAATGAATCGCAGCCATTCTTCCCTATTCTTTCTCACGCAACTGCCGAAGCTACGAACTGCGCCTCAAAAGCATTATAGCAACGATCAAAATTACCGGCAGTAGTTTGAGGCTCGGAACCACCCCATGACATCATCCTGCGTAACCAGGGCGAGGGCATCCGCCACAGCGGCAGGCAGCGCTTCTTTTACGCGAATCTTCCACCTGCGGAGGCACGATTTCATCTTTGACCACATTTTTTCAATGGGATTC
>JAJBUU010000020.1 GCA_020860205.1 Oscillospiraceae bacterium
CTTTGGTATATTACCACCTCTTTCCCATTTTGTCAACTCTTTTTTTCGATTTTTTTCCCTTTCCCTTCGCGCCACCGCTTACAGCACCCAGCGGCGGCGCGAAAATCAGGGCTGCTGCATGGCCTGGATGGTTCTGGCAAACAACTCGTTTAGCTCCATGCCCAGCATCTCCGCGCCGCGGGTGATGACCTCACGGGAACAGCCTGCGGCAAACTTTTTGTCCTTGAACTTCTTGCGCACGGAGGAGGCCTCCATCCCTTCCAGTCCGGTCGGACGCATCAGCGCCGCCGCTCCGATCAATCCGGTCAGCTCGTCCACGGCAAACAGCACCTTTTCCATTTGCAACTCCGGCGCAACATCAATACAAATGCCATAGCCGTGGCTGATGACCGCATGGATCACCGCCGGGTCAACATCCAGCTCCGCCAGCAGGCTCCGCGCCCTGGCGCAATGCTCCTCCGGCCATTGCTCAAAGTCGATGTCGTGCAAAATACCGACCGTGTGCCAGAAGTCGATGCGCTCCGGGTCATATTCCTTCGCAAACTGCGCCATCACCCGCCCTACGGTTTCCGCGTGCTGAAGGTGGAACGGCTCCTGATTATAGCGCTGAACAAGCTCCATCGCCTCATCCGGCGTGGGTATGTAAGACATGATCCTTCATCTCCTGTTCTGTTTTTGGGTTTTGTTTCTGACAGTATACGCCCCCGCGTTGAAAAAAGCAACAGAAAGTCACGCTCTCTGTTGCTTTTCCGCTCTTTGGAGGCCCGCGTCACAGGCCGGCATTTTCCGTCCCGTTGGTCAGCCCTTCGGCGTCATCATCCAAAATATTCCCGCCGTTGTCATCCTGCTCCGTCCGGTCATCATCTGTCAGGACGCCGTCCTTGTCGTCCACGATGCCGTCCGAAACGTCCGGCATCAGCGTTTCCAGTCCCGTGTCGGTTTCAACCGGCGCGGTAGTGGTCGTTGGCATGGTAGTCGCCTGGCTGCCGTCGCTGTTTGTTTCGCCGCAGCCGGAAAGCAGCGCCGCGCCAAGCAGCACGGAACATGCAAGGACAGCACCCGCTGTCTTTTTCATCGTTTCATTCCTCCGTCACTTTTGATGGTATCATCTTCACATCTGTCGGTTCTCATCGATTGGTACGTTACTATTCTCTCCATCGCGGAAAAATCTATCCTGCCAAAAAATGCCGCAGGTGGCAAATTTTTTCAACGCCCGACGTAAAAGATGCGATTGCATCTTGCGCCGTTTTCTTTTATAATAGGGACATGGAAGCATTACAGACAAAACCGATTTCGCGCTGCGCCCGCTGGTTCCGGCTCTGCCCGGCACGGCATATTCTCTGTGCCGCCGCGCTTGCGCTCTTGGGCGCTTATCTGGCGCTGCGCCGCTCCGCTGCGGCAATGGAGATCGTCGCGGCCACCTTTGTGCGCCCGTGGCACCGATATATGAGCCGCCTGACGAGTCATGTGCCGTTTTCCGTGGCTGAGTGCCTGATTGTTGCCGGAGTCATCGCCGCGCTGATTTACATCGTCTTTTTTTCTCGCGTGTCTGCTGCGCCGCTCGGAAAAGCTGCGCCGCGTCTATCGCTTCGCACTGACCTGCCTTTCCGCCGGGCTGCTGATTTACGCCGGCTTTTGCCTGTTCTGGGGCGTTTACTATGACTGCTCGGACTTTGAGGCGCAAAGCGGAATCACGGCTGAACCGATCAGCACTGCGCAGCTGGAGACGGTGACGCGCTATTTCACCAATCTTGTGAACCTTTACGGCGAACAGGTTTCCCGCGATGAAAACGGTCTCTTTGACGAGGCCGCCTCCGCCTATTTTTCCTACTCCGCGCAGCTCTATACCGCGGTGGAACAGGCGTTCCCCTGTCTTACGGGAGACGCGATTGCAGCGAAGCCGTTTTTCTTTTCACGCTTTATGAGCTATGCAAACTTTACCGGCTTCTTTTTTCCTTTCACGGCGGAGGCGAATATCAATATCGACTCCCCCGCCTGCCTTGCGCCCGCAACCATCGCACATGAGCTGGCGCACCAACGCGGCGTGGCGCAGGAGGACGAGGCGAATTTTGTCGCGGTGCTCGCCAGCCTGACGGACGGCGATTCGGTCTATTGCTATTCGGCCTGCCTGCTGGCTTACATCCATCTTGGCAACGCGCTCTGCGAGGCGGACTATGACGCATGGCTGGAAAATTATCAGCGTCTATCCGACGGCGTCCGCGCCGACCTTGCAAATAACAACGCATATTGGGCGCAGTTTGAAACCGCCGTTTCCACCGTGTCCGACGCGGTTTACACCGGCTTTCTCCAGAGCTACGGTCAGACGCTCGGCCTGCAAACTTACGGAAAGTGCGTGGATTTGCTGGTTGCGTACTATTATGATACGGCGGCGGAACAGATCACGGCAGATTAAACACATCAAAAAAGCTCCCCCCTCCGCGAAGCGGGCAGCTCCTCTATGAAAAACACAGAGGGAAATGTCCATCGCCAAAGGGGGGAGCTTTTTTGGTGAATGCCAAAGGTCAGTCTGCCGTTTCCGTGCCGGTAAACTCCACGCTGCCGCTGCTGGTCGGCAGTACCGCAACATAGCTGCTGCCTTCACCAAAGAGCAGCTCGCTGCCATCTTCCAGATAAAAATGGAAGCAGTCGTTGGTGCTCTCGTGTTCCCATGTGATGGGAACATACGCACCGCCGCAGGCAAAATAACCCGTGCCGCCGGTAAACAGATCGACACTCAACCGGCCATAACTGTCCAGAACGCTGGTGCTGGCATAAAGGGCCAGAAAATTGCGGAACGTGACCGCATCGCCGGTGTTCGCATCTATGTAGGTAGAACCGTATTCTTCTGCGGAATACAGGCCGCTGTCCGCATCATAGTGGAGCGTCGTGGTCTTTGCGCCAAAGCTGACCGAAATCGTATCGGCGGCCTCGCCGTCCGTCACCGCGCCATCCTTCGTAAAATGGAAGCCGGAGTCATACGTTTCCGGGTCGTCTATTTCCAGCGTATAGTTCCGTTCCTCCGCCGCTTTGTAGAGGTCGTCTCCCGTGGTAAAGAGCGAATGTTCATAGCCCGCGCTGGCCAGTCGCTGCTGGTCGCGGTAGAACACGCTGAAGCTATAACTGCCATTCACACCGTCGATATAGCTCAGCCCGCCGGTGTAAAGCCGGGTATAGGCGTCTGTGCTGCCGCCCGCATGGCAAATTACCGCGCCAAAGGAAAGCGCAATGTCAATGAAATATGGCCGGATGCTGCGTACCGGGCCGAGCTTCTCTATGCCGGTAATATCGGAATAAATGCCGATCATACGGGTGATGCCGCCTTCTGCCAGGCATTCAAAGATGATGTCCGCTTCGCCGTTGCCGCACTGGGGCAGTGCGATGTTCAGATTATTCAGCATGACGGTAAACGGGCGCCCGGAATAAGGCTCGTCCAGCGCCGCGCCGTTGAACGGGTTGCGGTAAGCCGGCTCCGGTTCCTCAGTTGGTTCCGGCGTTGCCGTTGGTGATGGCGTGGGAGTGGGCGTCGGCTCCGCAGTCGCCTCCGCGGTCGGCTCCGGGGTTTCCTCCACCACCTCCCGGTTGGTACACGCGGAAAGCAGCAGAAGCAGTGCAAGCGTCATGGAAAAAAAATGTTTCATAAAAAATCTTTGCTCCTTGCATCTCTGGAAATTCCCATTTCGTCTTTGCTATATTATATCTTTTACGCTGGACTTGTCAATAAGTTGCATCATAACCGCCCTGACAAAGAGGGTGAAAATTAGGGATTTTTTTGAAACAAGCAAATTTTTAAGGACACCCTTTAAGCGGAATGTAAAAGAAGCGGCTATACTTGAGCTTGAGAAGGCTCTTGTACGGTCGCTTTTTTATGTAGGGGCGATGTAGGGGTGATACTGTGTCGATTTGCTGCGCTAAGGGGCTTTATCTACGATAACCCGCGTCACTTCAACAGGAACTGGAACAGAAAATCTCATGTGATGCTCCACAGAAATAATCTCACCAGTGACTTTTTCATTGTTTCCGGGTTTTGGAACAATCACATGGTCGCCGCTCCGCAGTGTGCGGTCCTCTGTTCTGTAATATATTGGCTCATCTATAGACGGCAATTTCACGAAACAGTAAACATATACATGGAAGTCATCATCTGCGAACGGGTCAGTATCTGTTGTCGTGGGTGTTGATTCATAAATTGAAGAGGGTAGGGTATCGCTGGCTTTCGCATCGTTTTCAACATGAATTACTATGTTTTCTCCGGCATTATATTCCTTGCCGTCTACCTCAATAATTATGCCATCGGCATCCTCGGTAACCTCGCCTATATCAGCAGATTCATTCGCAGCGGCTTCCCTGGCTTCCGCCAGGGCTTCTTCATATTCCTCCTCTGTCTCGAAGTCTTCCGGCTCAAGGTCATATTCCGAGCCGTCTTCGCAAAAATCACGCCACCCATATTTTTCGTTGTGTAGGGCTTCATTATACTCTTTGCGAGTCTCATAGTCTTCTGGAAAAATGCCATAGGCACTTCCATCATCGCAGTTAAGCCTCCATGCGTATCGGTTATCGTTCGTATGGACAAGATTTTCTGTAGAGAGGAGCAGATCATCACAAGTATCATCATCGTCAAAAGACCCCATCGCGCCAAGAAGCGCTCCTGTGCGGATGATATCTTCTGTATTTTTGATTCTTCCAGTAGCCATTCCGACCGCTGAAGCAGCGTATGGATTTATCTTGCCTCTTGCACTATAGTTGTGCTTTTTCTCCATACTGCCCGCAATAGCTGCCATGGTGAGACCGGCAGCAAGGTCAATCATGGTATTGAACGGCTCTGGACATTTACTGCTTTTCTTGTGTTTACTTGATGATTTTTTGCGCTTGGACATCAATCACATCCTCCATCTACAAGCAAATATCTATTTTACTGATTACTTTTCTCGATAAACGAAGCGATTTCAGAATTCTTAATTTCATTGTCATTACCGATAGTGACACTGTTATCAAAATGGATTATGACAAGTAGATGTTTGATTATTTCATCAAG
>JAJBUU010000034.1 GCA_020860205.1 Oscillospiraceae bacterium
GTCAACCACGCAATCACCCGAATCACCGAAAGCTACAACAAGGCGGAAACGGAAACCGCCGATAAGGAAAACCGTGCGCCGTTGTTGCTTCCACATTTGTCGCTGCACATATTGAGACACAGCTTCGCAAGCCGCGCCGTTGAGAGCAACGCGATTCCGCCAAAGCATCTTCAAACGATGCTGGGACATTCCAGCATTCAGGTGACGATGGACATTTACGCCGAGATTTCCGATGAAGCGCTGCAAAATTCCATGTCCGCCTTTGATGGGATTTAGCCCAAAGTTTAGCCCATTTCACCATTGAACCTCAGGAAATGGCGGCAAATCACGTTAAGACCAATGCTATTTGAAGATTTCAAAAAGCCAAATAATAATCAATTATATTAAACTGCGATAAGGAAATCTTCGATTTTCAATAAACCACCTGTATTCCCGAAACGAGCGAAGTAAAATAAATGCTGCCGCCCAAAATTTGGCACGATCCATGCTTGCCGAATCGTGCGGTATGGCCTTATAATAGCTGTGCGATAACGCCGAGCTTCGGCAAAGGCGGCGTTGCCGAAAAAATCGGCGGCCATTTGGCCGCCCATGTGAAACGAAGGAGCTGTTTTTATGAAAGTGATCGCCTTCAACGGCAGTCCGCACCCGAACGGGAATACCCGCCGCGCATTGGATACCGTCTGTGCGCAGCTGGAAGCTGCGGGCATCGAAACGGAAATCATCTGTGTCGGCGCAGCGGAGGTGCATAGCTGCCGGGGCTGCAACCAGTGTGCGCGGAACCGGGACGGAAGCTGCGTCCTGACGGATGACCCCGTGAACGAGTGGATTCAAAAGATGGCGCTGGCTGATGGAATCCTGCTGGGTTCCCCGGTGCATTTTGCGGGCATTTCCGCTGCGATGAAAGCGTTTCTTGACCGTGCGTTCTATGTCTGCGACAACAGCGGACATCTGCTGCGCCACAAGGTCGGCGCGGCGGTCACGGCTGTGCGGCGCTCCGGCGGCGTGGTCACCGCGGACGCGCTCTATCATTATCTTGCCTACTCCGAGATGCTGCTGCCCACGTCCAACTACTGGCCTGTGGTTCACGGGCTGAAGCCCGGACAGGCGGCGGAGGATGCGGAGGGGATGCAGATTTTGGAGATATTGGGGCGCAACATGGCGTGGCTGATGAAATCGCTGGCGTTCAGCCGCAATGCGGTTCCCGCACCGGAGACGGTGAAAAAGGTCTATACCAATTTCGTGCGCTGACCCGTCGGCACACAGGCAAACAGGCCGCGCTCTGTCGCAACATACTCCATGCGAATGTCGTGCGCGTCCATAGGGATGGCGTCGCACAGCAGTGCGGCGGGGCAGAGGCAGAGCCTGATGGCGGAACTATTGCGGAGAAACGCGTCATAGTAGCCCGCGCCGTGTCCAAGCCGTCCGCCGTCGTGCGATGCGGCAAGACAGGGGACGATGGCAAGCGCCAGCTGCGTGCCCTCCGCCGTTTCGGTGCAGCGCGCCACAGGTTCCGGGATGCCGAACGCGCCCGGCTGCAAATCCTGTGGGGAATGGATGCGGACGGCCTGCATCATCGGCGCTTTGCCGCAGCGGGGGACAAAGACCGCCTTGCCTGCATCCCACGCGCTGCGCAGAATTTCAGCGGTATCCGGTTCATTCCGGACGCTGACATAGACAAAAACCGTCTGCGCCGCCTGAAACTGCGCGGACGCGATAACGGCGGCGCAGATTTGCCTGCTGGATGCGGCGGTATCGGCAGCGGAGCGCGCCGCCGCACGCTGACGCATGACGCGCCGCAGCGCCTGCTTTGCTGCGGCGCACGCTGTTTGCTGCATGAGATGCACCCTCTTTCTTTGCGTCGCTGCATTGATGCGTTTGCGGCGTTTTGTCAAAAATTTTTCTGCGCGCTCCGCGACGGTCAGGTTTTCGTTTTGCGGCAAACCGGAATGCGTGCCGCAAAGCATGGACGGCCGTTCCCGCAAGATGCTTTGACGCGCTTTGTTTATCCGTGATATACCTTTTTGACCTGGTAACGCGGCTCACAGGTGACGTTTACCCCCAGACGCTGGAAGAGATTCTCGTCCACGCGGGAGAGGATGACGGTGGAGTGCGCCTCGCAGCCGCGCAGAGCGGAGAGCTGCGCCATCGCGCGCGCCGCCGCCTCGTTGGAAACCGCGCAGATGCTGAGCGCTTCCAGCGTTTCGTCCGTGTGCAGACGGGGATTGTGGCCGCCGAGGTGATCCACCTTCAGACGCTGGATGGGCGCGATAATGTCCGGCGCAATGAGCGTCTGCGCCTTTTCCACGCCGGACAGACGCTTCAGCGCGTTCAAAAGGCAGGCGGAGGCGGGACCGAGCAGGGACGTGGTCTTGCCGGTGACGATGGAGCCGTCCGGGAGCTGGAGCGCCATCGCGGGCGCGTCGGTTTCCGCAGCGCGCGCCAGCGCCGCCGCAACGACGGGGCGCTCCTCCAGCGTGATGTCGGCGGTGCTGAGGATCATTTCAATTTTTTGCAGCTCCGTGGGCGCGGCAAGTCCCTGCCGGATGGCGCAGGCCACGCCGAAATAGCGGCGCAGGATCTCCTGCCGCGCCGCCGCGCAGCAGACCGCGTCGTCCGCGATGCAAAGCCCCGCCATGTTCACGCCCATGTCCGTCGGGCTGCGATAGGGGGATTCGCCGCGGATGCGCGCCAGCATTGCGCTGAGCACCGGGAAGATTTCAATGTCACGGTTATAGTTGACCGCCGCCGTGCCGTAAGCCTCCAGATGATAGGGGTCTATCATATTCATGTCGTTCAAATCTGCGGTCGCGGCCTCGTAGGCAAGGTTGACCGGGTGCTTGAGCGGCAGGTTCCAGACAGGGAATGTTTCAAACTTTGCATAACCGGCGGAAACGCCGCGCAGATGCTCATGATAGAGCTGGCTGAGACAGGTGGCCATCTTGCCGCTGCCGGGACCCGGCGCGGTGACAACGACCAGACTGCGTGAGGTTTCGATGTAATCATTGCGCCCAAAGCCCTCGTCCGAAACGATGAGCGGCAGGTTCGCGGGGTAGTCCGGGATGATGTAATGCCGGTAAACGCGCACGCCGAGTGCCTCCAGCCGCGACTGGAACTGCTCCGCCGTGCGCTGACCGCGGAAATGCGTGATCACCACGCTGCCGACATAAAGCCCGCTGTCCCGGAATGCGTCGATCAGGCGCAGCACATCCTCGTCGTAGGTGATGCCAAGATCGCCGCGGCGCTTGCAGCGCTCAATGTCATCCGCAGAGATGGCAAGGATGATCTCCGCCTCGTCGCGCATTTCCAGCAGCAGCTTTATCTTGCTGTCCGGCTGAAAGCCGGGCAGCACCCGCGCGGCATGGTAGTCGTCAAAGAGCTTTCCGCCAAATTCCAGATAGAGCTTTCCGCCAAAGCGCGCGATGCGCTCCCGAATGCGCTGCGATTGCAGGAGCAGGTATTTTTCGTTGTCAAATCCGGGCTGTTTCATTTTCTGGTTTCCTCCGTCTTTCTCTCATCTTTCCAAGTCTACAACAATTTTTCAATGTATGCAACAGGGAATTCGCTGGATACAATGAAAAAAATTTCCGTGAAAAGCCGCCGCGCGGGCAAAAAAGGGACTTTATTTGTTCACGAGTTTATGGTACAATCCATTCTGTATGTAAAGAATTTGCGGCGCCCGCCGCTGCGTGCGGCGGGAACCGCTTGCTGGAAAGGAAAGACCATGAGTTTTCTGGACAAGGTATTCGGCTCCTATTCCGACCGGGAGCTGAAAAAGATAAAACCCATCGTGGACAAGATTCTCGCGCTGGATGCGGAGCATACCGCGCTGACGGACGAGGAGCTGAAGGCAAAAACCCCGCAGTTCCGGGAACGGCTGGACGCCGGGGAAACGCTGGATGATTTGCTGCCGGAGGCGTTTGCCACGGCGCGCGAGGCGGCGTGGCGCGTGCTGGGGATGAAGCCGTTCCCTGTACAGCTCGTCGGCGGCGTGGTGCTGCACCAGGGGCGCATTGCGGAGATGAAAACCGGCGAGGGCAAAACCCTGGTCGCGGTGCTGCCGTGCTATCTGAACGCGCTGGAGGGACGGGGCGTTCACGTCGTCACGGTCAACGATTACCTGGCGCGGCGCGACAGCGAATGGATGGGGAAGGTACACCGCTTCCTCGGCCTGAGCGTCGGTCTGATCGTCCACGGCCTGAGCGCGGACGAGCGCCGCGCGGCTTATGCGGCGGACATCACCTATGGCACGAATAACGAGATGGGCTTCGACTATCTGCGCGACAACATGGCGATTTACAAGGCCAGCATGGTGCAGCGCGGCCACCGGTTTGCCATTGTGGACGAGGTGGACTCCATCCTCATCGACGAGGCGCGCACCCCGCTGATCATCTCCGGACAGGGGGACGAGAGCACCGAGCTTTACCGGCAGGTGGAGAGCTTCGTTTCCGGCCTGAAACCGGTGGTTTATGCCTCCGTGGACGAAAAGGCGGAGGAGGATGAAAATCTGGATGCGGACTATGTGGTGGACGAAAAGGCGCGCACCGCAAGCCTGACCGCGCGCGGCATCGCGGCGGCGGAGCGGTATTTCGGATTGGAAAACCTGAGTGATTTGGAAAACGCCACGCTGAGCCACCACATCAATCAGGCCATCCGCGCTCACGGCATCATGAAACGCGACATCGACTATGTGGTCAAGGACGGCGAGGTCATCATCGTGGACGAGTTCACAGGGCGGCTGATGCTGGGACGGCGCTACAGCGAGGGGCTGCATCAGGCCATCGAAGCGAAAGAACACGTGGATGTTGCCAACGAGAACAAGACGCTGGCCACCATCACATTCCAGAATTATTTCAGAATGTATGACAAGCTCTCCGGTATGACCGGCACCGCCGCCACCGAGCAGGAGGAGTTTGTGACGATTTACGGGCTGGACATCATCGAGGTGCCGACCAACCGCCCGCTGGCGCGGCGCGACCAGCCGGACGTGGTATATAAGAGCGAGGACGGGAAAAACCGCGCCGTGATCCGGCAGATACAGGAATGCCATGAAAAGGGCCAGCCGGTGCTGGTCGGCACGGTGTCCATTGAAAAGAGCGAATATATCTCCAAGCTGCTCCAGCGCACCGGAATACGCCATAACGTGCTGAACGCAAAGAACCACGAGAAGGAGGCGGAGATCGTTGCGCAGGCGGGCAAGCTGGGCGCGGTGACCATCGCCACCAACATGGCGGGGCGCGGCACGGACATCATGCTGGGCGGCAACGCGGAATACCTTGCGAAAAACGACCTGCGCAAAGCCGGGTATGACGACGCGGTGATCGCGGAGGCCACCGGCTATGCGGACACGGACGACGAAACGATCCTTGCAGCGCGCGCGCTGTTTGCGGAGAAGCTGGCGGAGCACAAGGCCGTGACAGACGCGGAGGCCGAGCAGGTGCGCGCCGCCGGCGGCCTTTATATCCTTGGCACGGAGCGGCATGAGTCCCGCCGCATCGACAATCAGCTCCGCGGACGTGCCGGGCGGCAGGGCGATCCCGGCGAAAGCCGATTCTTTATCTCCATGACGGACGACATCATGCGGCTGTTCGGTTCCGAGCGCGTCATGGGGCTGATGGAGAGCATGGGGATGGACGAGGATACCCCGCTGGATAACAAGATGCTCTCCAATGCGATCGAGCAGGCGCAGAAAACGGTGGAGAGCCGCAACTTCCAGACCCGAAAGGCCACGCTGGAATATGACGATGTGATGAACGTGCAGCGCAAGCTGATTTATGAGCAGCGCTACAAGGTCCTGAACGGCGAGGATGTGCAGGAGAGCGTGCAGGGCATGGTGCGCGAGTTTATCACGGACACGGTGGGCAGCGTGCCGCCGGAGTCCGCGGAGCAGTTGGAGGATACGCTCTCTGCGTTCTATCCACTGTTCCTGCCGCGCGGCGGCGTGACCTATCACGACGGCATCACCTGCGAGGAGATCGTCGCTGCAGCGGAAGCGGCGGCAACAAAGGTCTATCAGGAAAAGGAGCGCGCGCTGGGGCTGCTGCCGGACGGCGAAACGCCGCTGATGCGCGAGCTGGAGCGCGTGGTGCTGCTGCGTGTGGTGGATGAATACTGGATGGATCATATCGACGCGATGAGCGAGCTGCGCAAGGGCATCGGCCTGCGCGGCTATGGCAACGTAAAGCCCGTGGACGCTTATAAGCAGGAGGGCTTTGATATGTTTGAGACGATGGTCGCTGGCATCCGGCAGGAGGTCGCCCGCCGCATTTATCTTGCCCGCGTCCGCGTTGGAGAGAGCGTGCAGCGCAAGAGCGTGGTCAGGTCCTCCGTCGCCAATGTGGGCGGGGACGAGAGCGTCAAGCGTCAGCCGGTGCGGCGGGAGAAAAAGCCCGGACGCAACGACCCATGCCCCTGCGGCAAGCTGCGCCCCAACGGACTGCCGATGAAGTATAAGGATTGCTGCGGCAGGAACGGATGAACGCGCGCAGATGCGCGAAAAATGATACATTTTGATTTTATAATGCGGACAACAACGCATCACCGGAACTGCGGCGGATGATGCGCCGCCTGAGGAAAAATGCGGAGGAGCGGCGATGAACGGAACGGCTTTTTTGGAGCGCGAAACAGACGGCGTGGTCTACCAGACCGCGTCGGTGATCGCCGCGCGCCATGCCTTTACCACGCGGTATGGCGGTGTCAGCAAAGGCGTGTATTCCAGCCTGAATCTGGGCGAACATCGGGGTGATGCGCCAGAGGCGGTGGCGGAGAACTATCGCCGTCTCTCCGCCGCCACGGGGATCGACACCGCGCGCATGGCCTTTACCCGACAGGTACACGGGAACGAGGTGCGCATTGCAGCAGCGGAGGATGTTCACACATTGGGAACGGAGATCCCGTATACGGCGGACGGGCTCGTGACCGCCGAACCGGGGCTTGCGCTGATCTGCTTCGCGGCGGACTGCATCCCTGTGCTGCTCTGTGACGCGGTACACGGTGTGATCGGAGCGGTACACTGCGGCTGGCGCAGCAGCGTGGCGGACATTCTCTGCGCCGCGTGGGAGCAGATGTGCAGTCTTGGCGCAAGGACGGAGAATATTTGCGCCGCGCTGGGTCCGGCCATCGGCTTCTGCCACTTCGAGGTCGGCGGGGAGGTCGTGGACGCGGTGGAGGATTACCTTTATGGCGACATCGACGGGCTGGTCCGCCCGGCTGACGCGCCGGAGAAGTATTATCTTGATCTGCGCGCCGCGAACGCGCGTCGGCTCCGCCAGCTTGGCGTTCCGGCGGAAAACATCGCCGTTTCGGCGGAATGTACTGTGTGCAGCAATGAGAAATACTGGTCGCACCGCTATACGCACGGGGTGCGCGGGAACCAGGCCGCGCTGATCGTTTTGTAACGGGCAAATTGAAACGCAAAGGAGCGGGACCGCCGCAGATGACAGGCAAGCGAAACAACAGGATAAGAAGCAGGCTGCTTGCCGCGTTTCTGGCGGCGGTCTGCCTGCTGGGCGGCTGCGGCGCGGAACCGGCCGCGGACAGCGATGCGGAGACTTCTCTGCCGGAGGAATCGACCATTGCCGCAGCCGACACGGTGACAGGCCGACAGGCGGCGGACGCGGTGTTTTCCCTGAATTTTGATTCCGGAGCGGGAACCAATCCGCTCCGCGCGCAGAGCAGCGCCAATTTGCAGTTCTGGTCACTGCTCTATGACAGCGTGTTCGTCGTGGAGGAGGACTTCACCGTGTCGTCCGAAATCGTTACGAGCTACACGACGGACGATTATATCTGGTGGGTGTTTCATATCGATACCTCCGTCACCTTTTCGGACGGCAGTGCGCTGACTGCGGCGGATGTGGCCTATTCCATCCAGCGCGCGCAGCAGGTGGAGTATTACGCGGGGCGGCTCTCCTGTATCTACGGCGTCAGCGCGCTGGATGGCAGCAGCTTCGCCATTTCCACCAAGTATGCAAACACGCAGCTTCCGCTGCTGCTGAATATCCCCATTATCCAGTATGGCGCCTATTTTGAGGACGACCCCATCGGCACCGGACCTTATATGCTGAATACAGCGCGCAGTGCGCTGGTGCAGAACCCGGAGTACCGCCATGCGGGGGAACAGCCGCTGGATACGATTTATCTGCGGGATTATATGGACGCCAGCGACCGCATCACCGCGTTTGAGGACGCCAGCATCGACATTGTGACGAACGACCCCACCGGAATGTACAATCTTGGCTATGGCAGCGGCAACGAAACGCGCTTTTATGATACGACGAATCTGCATTATGTTGGCTTTAACACCAGCAGCCTTTACTTCCAAAACGCCGCCGCGCGGCGGGCCGTCGCATGGATCATCGACCGGGACTATGTGGTGGATACGCTGATGGACGGCTGCGGCGTGACCGCAACGCTGCCGGTGCATCCGACCAGCGCGCTGTATGACAGCGAATATGCCGAAACGACCGGATATGACCCGGAAAAGTGCGCGTCCGCCTTTGCCGCAGCCGGCGTAGACGATTTGGACGGCGACGATGCGCTGGAGATGCTGGTGACGGGCATCGTTGTGGAGCTGGACATCCGGTTCATCGTCAATAACGATTCCGTGGTCAAGGTGCGCGCAGCGCGCCGCATCTGCGAGGAGCTGAACAGCCTTGGCATCACCACCACGCTTTATGAGCTGAGCTGGAATGATTACATCAGCGCGCTTACCGGCGGGGATTATGATATGTATTACGGCGAGCTGCGCATGAGCGCGGACTGGGACATCAGCGCGCTGTTCGCGGTGCCGGGCGACGATGACCGCAGCGAGGGCAACTGGGGAAAAAACTATGCCCGCACGACGGACAGCGCCTATACGGAGCTTTACCGCGCCTTTTCCGCCGCGCCGGAGGAGCAGCGCTATGACGCATTTCAGGCCGCTGTGCAATATGTGACGGAAAATGCAATCCTGCTTCCCGTTTGCTTTGAACGGCGGCAGGTTCTGACGCATCCCGGTGTGGTCAGCGGGATCCGCGCCACGCAATATGATTTGTTTCACCACTTTTTAGAATGGAGGATCACCCTGCAATGATCGCATGGATTAAGACGCTGATACACCGTTACCGGAGACTGCTGCTCTATGGTGTGTTTGGCTGCTGCAACACCGCCATCGACTATGGCGTTTTTTACCTGCTGACGCTGGCGTTTCACGTTCCGACGGAATATGCGCAGATGGTGTCGCTGCTCTGCGGCAGCACGAACGGCTACCTTTTGAACAGCAATAAGACCTTCAAGGAGGGCAAGGGGCGCACCAAAGGGCAGTATATCCAGTATGTCGGCGTGGACATTATCCTCTCCGTCTTTACCGGCTACCTGCTCAAGTGGGCGGTGGCGACATTTGGTCTGCCGACTATCGTGTTCAAGGTGCTGATCACCGGCGGCGTTGCGCTGGTGCATTATGTAATATATAAGTATCTCGTGTTCCGCATCCGGAAGGAGGACGACCGTGACTGACCGCGAGCTTTTGACGTTGGCGCAGCAGGCATCCGTACAGGCTTATGCGCCCTATTCCGGATTCCCCGTCGGCGCGGCGCTGGAATGTGAGGACGGCACGGTTTACACCGGCTGCAACGTGGAGAACGCCGCGTATGGAGACTGCATCTGCGCGGAGCGCACCGCCGTGGTGAAGGCGGTCAGCGAGGGACACCGGGATTTTCGGCGCATTGCGGTTTACGGATCGGGCAAAAACTACTGTATGCCCTGCGGCGCCTGCCGACAGGTGCTTGCGGAGTTCGCGCCGGAGATCGAGGTGCTTGCGGCGAAGGCTGGCGGTACCTATGTCAGCTATCCGCTCAGCCGCCTGCTGCCGCATACATTCCATTTCTGACCGCAGGGCGCAGTTTGACGGGGGATACCGCGTCTGCACCTGGAAATACGCACGGAGAATGAGAGAATGATATGAGGATCAAAAAAATATTGACGCTTTTCCTCGTCCTTGCGTTGCTGCTGTCCGCCGCGCCCGCGCACGCGGAGGACGCCGCATTTTCGGATGTGGAGACAGGGGCGTGGTATGAGAGCTATCTGGAAAAGCTGGCTGTCCTGCCGGGCATCATCAGCGGCTACCCGGACGGGACGTTCCGCCCGGACGACACCGTCAGCCGGGGGGAATTTTTGAAAATGGCCATCTGCGCCGCGCAGGTGACGATTTATTCCTACACCACGGATACGAGCCGCGACAGCATCCATTGGGCGGGGCGTTACTATACGCTGGCACAGGAGGATAACCTGCTGGTCGCGGACGTTTACGCCGGAGAGAACGGCGTGCAGAACATTTTTGAATGTACCGCTGCGGCGCTGGATGCGCCCATCAGCCGCTACGAGATGGCGGTCATCATCAATAACCTTTGCACCAACACATTGATGGAAAAAACGGTCATTGTCACGGACGCGGCGGCATATATTACGGATTATTCGCAAATCGACAGCGCCTTTATCACGGCGGTGGAACAGGCCTGCGGCAAGGGCATTTTGACCGGCTTTGAGGACGGCAGCTTCTGCGGCGACGAGTATCTGACCCGCGCGCAGGCCGCCGCCGTGATCGAGCGGCTGCTTTATAACGGTGACCGTACGATGCCGGACTGGGCGGAAGAGCAGCCGCTGACCATTACGACCGTTTCGTCCTCCCGCCCCGAAGGGTTCCAGTCCTTTGCGGAGTGGCTGCAGGACGGACACATCACCTCCAGCGGCAGCATTGACAGTGAGGCGCGTCTGCGGCTGTTTGGCAATGCAGACAAGACATATTTTTCCAGCGCGACGGATGCGGCAGGCTACATGGAAACCATTACCATCCCCGTCTGGACGATGGACAAGTCCGGCAACAAGTTCTCCTCCACCGCGACGCTGACCGTACACAAGCTGGTGGCGGAGGAGGTCAGGCTGATCTTCCAGCAGATTTATGACGATCCGGAGCATTTCCCGATTTACGGCGGCTGGTCGGTCGGCGGGTCGCGTTATACGGACACCATGCGCCACGCATGGGGCTGCGCCATCGACGTGAACGCCTATTACAACTGCGAGTGTACTTATTATCCGTCCAGCGGTTACCTCAAGGTGACCTGCGGCTATGGCTGGTGGCCGGTCGGTGCATCGGATTCCACCTTCGCCGGCAGCATGAGCGCCCAGAGCCAGTACTCCATCGGCAACAGTCCGGAGCAATATGGATACAGCGTCGTCAAGGCCTTTGCCGATTATGGCTGGGGCTGGGGCGGCAACGGCTATGGACTGAAAAGCGACGGGCATATCAAGTATGACTATATGCACTTCTCCGTCCTGCCCTCTGGCGGCTGACGCGCCGCCATGGGGAAGCCGCCTTTCCGTTCGGCGCACGATGCTGCGGTGTGCAGCAGCGGGTCTGCGCAGATTCAGCCGCCGCGCGGATGCGCCTGACCGACCTGCCGATTCATGCGGAGGATGCTTTTGTGCAGATTTTTCCGCGGAAATACAAAATTCTCTCTTGACAACAAGAGAGAATTTTGCTATCCTATGTAAGCGCGTGATTTTGCGCGTACTGCGATGAAGCGGGAGATTGCTCTTGGGGAACCGCCGGGTTCTCCGTTCCGGAGAGGGAACTTCCGTGGAGTATGTCCGGCGCTGTTCCGGAAGCCTTTGCGGGCTTTGCAGGAATTGGCGCATGATCGGGCGGCTGAGGTTTTCCGGAAACCATGCAGACTTTGCGTATATCGGTTGAACGGGAAAAGGCCGGCAGGGAACAGAACACACGGGGCTTGCGTACCTGTGGATGCGTTCTCTCAGCCGGTTTGCTTTTCGGTCAGGGTCTGATACGCACGGCTTGGTGGAAAGAAAATTTCACCGTGCGGAGCTTTCACCTCCACCGCGACCCAATGGCGGGGAGAGGGAAAGGGCGGCGTGGAAAACCGCCGGAAAAATTTCGTACGAATTTGGAGGAAACATCACATGGCAACCGCAAAAAAGCAGATTCGCATCCGACTGAAAGCCTATGACCATCAGCTCATAGACGCGGCGGCGGAAAAAATCGTGGAAACAGCAAAGCACACCGGCGCAACCGTTTCCGGGCCGATCCCGCTGCCCACCAAGACCGAGATCGTCACCATCCTGCGCGCCGTCCATAAGTATAAGGACAGCCGCGAGCAGTTTGAGCGCCGCACCCACAAGCGCCTGATCGACATCATCAACCCCACGCAGAAAACCGTCGAGGCGCTGATGAGCCTGGAGCTGCCGGCTGGCGTGGAGATCGAGATCAAGCTGTAAAAAAACACGGTTTGCAGCGCCCCGGCACATTACCTTATTTATAACCCGTATCCCGCAGCGCGGGAGGGGTTAAGTTGCCAGCCTCTGATCCGACGCTGCACGGCTTCGGATTTATGCGAGGTAACCAATAACCTTGAAGGAGGATTTATTTCATGAAGAAAGCCATCATCGGCAAGAAGGTCGGCATGACGCAGATCTTCGATGAGGCAGGCAAAGTCATCCCTGTGACCGTCATTGAGGCCGGCCCCTGCGTGGTCGTGCAGAAAAAGACGGAGGAGAAGGAGGGCTATGCCGCAGTACAGCTTGGCTTTGAGGATATCGCAGAGCGCAAGCTGAGCGACCCCGAAAAGGGCCACCTGAAAAAAGCGGGTGTTCCCATGAAGAAGCACCTGAAGGAGTTCCGTCTGGAAAATACCGACGAGCTGAATGTCGGCGATGTGATCCGTGCGGATGCGTTCCAGGAGGGTGACCACATCGACGTGACCGGTACCGGCAAGGGTCACGGCTACCAGGGCGCGGTGAAGCGCCATGGCGCGCAGCGCACGCCGACCACCCACGGCGGCGGCCCTGTGCATCGCCACGCCGGTTCTATGGGCTCCACGTCCACGCCGTCCCGCATCTTCAAGGGACACATCGGCGCCGGACAGATGGGCGTCGATCAGGTCACGGTGCAGAACCTTGACGTGGTCAAGGTAGACCCGGAGCTGAACATGATCGTCGTCCGCGGCGCGGTTCCTGGCCCCAAGGGCGGCATCGTCTATCTGAAGAATACCGTCAAGACCATCGTGGAGAAGAAGGGCGAAGCCGGCGTCAGCGTCAACCCGCAGAAGGCATCCGCCCGTGTCAATCCGCAGAAGGCCTCTGCGCGTACAAAGTAAGGAAAGGAGAGTGTCTTAAAAAATGCCGAAAGCAGCTATGTTTGATATGTCCGGCGCACGGACCGGCGAGTGCGAGCTCTCCGAAGCCATTTTTGGAATCGAGCCGAACGAATCCGTTCTGCACGATGCGGTCAAGAACTATCTGGCCAACCAGCGTCAGGGGACCCAGAGCGCGCTCACCAAGGGCGAGGTGTCCTATTCCACCGCGAAGCCGTGGCGGCAGAAGGGTACCGGCCGTGCCCGCGCGGGTTCCAAAGGTTCCCCCATCTGGACACACGGCGGCGTGGCCTTTGCGCCGAAGCCGCGCAGCTACCGCTACAGCCTGAACAAGAAGGCGCGCCGTCTGGCGCTCAAGTCCGCCCTCTCTGCGAAGGCAGCGGCGGAGGAGATCATCGTCATCCACGATATGCAGATGGATGAAATCCGCACCAGGACCTTCAAGAACCTGCTGGACAAGGTCGGCGCAACCGGCAAAACGCTGGTCGTCACCGCCGGACCGGACGCCAACATCGTCAAGTCCGCCCGCAATTTGCAGGGCGTTGAAACAACGATGGCCAGCACGCTGAATCCCTATGTGGTGCTGAACAACACCCGGCTGGTGATTGCGGAGGATGCCCTTGCGAAGATCGAGGAGGTATACGCATAATGAAAACCGCTTACGATATCGTGATCCGCCCGATTATCACCGAGCAGTCCATGGAGGACCTGGACATTAAGAAATATGTCTTTGAGGTCGCCAAGGACGCCACAAAGCCGGAAATTGCGGGTGCGATCGAAGAAATTTTTGATGTGCGTGTCATCAAGGTGACCACACAGAACATCCACGGCAAGGCCAAGCGCGTTGGCGCAAATCCTCCGGGCCGGACGAAGAGCTGGAAAAAAGCGGTCGTCAAGCTCAGCGAGGACTCGAAGACCATCGAGATCTTCGAGAATATGTCATAAGGGAGGAAGGAACGGATGTCCATTAAAACTTACAGACCTACCACTCCCGCGCGGCGTCAGATGACCGTTTCCGGCTTTGACGGCGTGGACAAACGCGCGCAGCCGGAAAAGAGCCTGGTAGAAGTCCTGAAAAAGCACGCTGGCCGCAACAGCTACGGCCGTATCACCGTCCGCCATCAGGGCGGCGGGAACCGCCAGAAGTACCGCGTGATCGACTTCAAGCGCAACGACAAGCTCGGTATGTTTGCCGAGGTGCTGCGTCTGGAGTACGATCCCAACCGCAGCGCGTTCATCGCCCTCGTCCAGTATGAGGACGGCGAGAAGCGCTACATTCTGGCGCCGAACGGCCTGAAGGCCGGGGACAAGGTCGTCGCAGGACCGGAGTCCGACATTATTGTCGGCAACGCCCTGCCGCTTGCAAACATCCCCGTCGGTACCGTGATCCACAATATCGAGCTTTATCCCGGCAAGGGCGCGCAGCTCGTTCGCTCCGCCGGCGTCGCCGCACAGCTCATGGCAAAGGAAGGCAATATGGCCACTGTCCGTCTGCCCTCCGGCGAGTACCGCAAGGTGCGCATCAACTGCATGGCCACCATCGGACAGGTCGGCAATATCGACCATGGCAACGTCCACATCGGTAAGGCAGGACGCAAACGTCACATGGGCGTTCGTCCGACGGTGCGTGGCTCCGTCATGAACCCCTGCGACCACCCCCACGGCGGCGGCGAAGGCAAAGCGCCGGTCGGCCGTCCCGGTCCTGTGACCCCCTGGGGCAAGCCGACGCTGGGCTATAAGACGCGCAAGGCGAAGAACCAGACCGATAAGTTCATCGTCAAACGCCGCAACGCGAAGTAAGGAGGGAACTGAGAAAACATGAGCAGAAGTGTGAAAAAAGGCCCCTTCGCCGCTCCAGAGCTGCTGAAGAGAGTCGATGCAATGAACCAGAGCGGCAACAAGGCCGTGATCAAAACATGGAGCCGTGCCTCTACGATTTTCCCGTCCTTCGTGGGGCACACCATCGCCGTCCATGACGGGCGTCGCCATGTTCCCGTTTACATCACGGAGGATATGGTCGGCCACAAGCTGGGCGAATTTGCGCCCACTCGCACGTTCCGCGGCCATTCCGGCGGCAAAACCGGCAAGTAATCAGAGGAGGAGATAAGTGTAATGGAAGCGAAAGCTCATTTGAAATATGCGCGCATCTCTCCCAGAAAGGTTTCCATTGTCTGCGATTTGATTCGCGGCAAGGATGTCGGGACTGCCCGCGCGATTCTGGAGAACACTCCCAAGGCGGCCAGCGAGCTGCTGGTCAAGCTGCTGAACAGCGCGATTGCCAATGCGGAGAACAACTTCGGCATGGATCCCGACGAACTCTATGTTTCCGAGACATTTGCCACCCCCGGCCCCGTTCTCAAGCGCGGAATGCCCCGTGCAAAGGGTCGGATGTACCGCATCAACAAGAGAACCAGCCACATCACCGTCGTCGTGGCGGAAAAGGCATAAAAGGGAGGAGGCAGAAGATATGGGACAGAAGGTTCATCCCCATGGTATGCGTGTCGGCGTTATCAAGGACTGGGATTCCCGCTGGTACGCAAGAGAGGACAAGGTCGGCGACCTCGTCGTTGAGGATTATAATATCCGCAAATTTCTGAAAAAGACCCTGTATTCCGCAGGCGTTCCCACCATCGAAATCGAGCGCGACAGCGCGAAGGTTCGCATTTATATCCACTGCTCCCGTCCCGGCGTCGTCATCGGCAAGGGCGGCGCGGAGATCGAGCGGCTTCGTCAGGAAGTTGAGAAGATGATCGGCAAGCCCGTTGCACTCTCCATCGTGGAGGTCCGCACGCCGGATACCAATGCGCAGCTCGTGGCGGAGAATATCGCCCGGCAGATCGAAAAGCGTATTTCCCACCGCCGCGCGATGAAAAACGCGATTGGCCGTGCGATGCGCATGGGCGCGCTGGGTATCAAGGTCATGTGCTCCGGCCGCCTGGGCGGACGCGAGATCGCAGGCGTGGAGCAGTACCACGAGGGTACCATTCCGCTTCAGACCCTGCGCGCGGACATCGACTATGGCTTCACTGAGGCTGCGACCACTTATGGCCGAATCGGTGTAAAGGTATGGATTTACAAGGGCGAGGTGCTGACCACCACGATGCGCTCCACGCCCCGCGTGATGGATATGAGCCGCCGCGATGATAAGCAGCGCCGTGACCGCCGTGGAGGCGACCGCAGAAACGACCGCCGCAATGACCGTCGTCCGGGCGGCAACAGCAACAACAGCCGCAGCGGCGCCGGAAACGGCAACCGCGGCGGACAGGGCGGCTATAACCGCAGCGGCAATGGAAACAACGCCGGACGCGGCAGCTACAACAACAACCAGAACCGCGCGCCGCGTCCGCAGGGCAGCGCACCCGCCGCGCCTGCCGCACCGAAGGAAGGAGGCAACCAGTAATGCTTCTCCCGAAGAGAGTCAAATATCGCCGCCAGCAGCGCGGCCGCATGAAGGGCAAAGCCACCAGAGGCACCGCCGTCACTTATGGCGACTGGGGTCTGGCTGCAACAGAGCCCGCATGGATTACCAGCAACCAGATCGAGGCGGCGCGTGTCGCAATCAACCGCTGCATGAAGCGCGGCGGTAACGTCTGGATCAAGATTTTCCCTGATAAGCCCGTTACCCAGAAGCCGGCTGAAACCCGTATGGGTTCCGGTAAAGGCGCGCCGGAGTATTGGGTGGCAGTGGTAAAGCCGGGTCGCGTCCTCTTTGAGGTTTCCGGCGTTACCGAGGAGGTTGCGCAGGAAGCGCTCCGTCTTGCCAGCCACAAGCTGCCCTGCAAGACCAGAATCGTTGCCCGCGAGGCCAAGACTGAGAACGGTGGTGAATGAGATGAAGGCAGCAGAAATCCGTAACCTGTCCTCCGCCGAGCTGGAGAGCAAGCTGGTCGATCTGAAAAAGGATCTGTTCATGCTCCGGATGCAGCACGCGACCAACCATCTTGACAACCCCGTTAAGATCACCGCGGTACGCCGCGACATCGCCCGCGTCAAGACCGTGCTGCGCGAGAAGCAGAACTGAGGAGGGAAACAGACATGAGTGAAACAAGAACAAGTTCCCGGAAGGTCCGCGTAGGCAGGGTCGTATCCGACAAAATGGACAAGACCGTGGTCGTCAGCGTGGAGGATCGGGTCGCACACCCGATTTATAAGAAGATTATCAAGCGCACCAAGCGCCTGAAAGCCCACGACGAGAAAAACGAGTGCGGCGTTGGCGATACGGTTCGCGTGATGGAAACGCGCCCGCTCAGCAAGGACAAACGCTGGCGTGTCGTTGAAATCGTAGAAAAGGCCAAGTAAGAGGAGGCGTACCGATATGATTCAGGAAGAAACCTATCTGAAGGTCGCCGACAATACCGGCGCCAAGGAAATCAAGTGCATCCGCGTCCTGGGCGGTTCCAGACGCAAATACGGCAATATCGGCGATGTGATCGTCGCTTCCGTCCGCAAGGCTGCGCCCGGCGGACAGGTCAAGAAGGGCGACGTGGTCAAGGCCGTTATCGTCCGTTCCTGCCGCGGCATGCGCCGCGCGGACGGCACCTATGTTCGTTTTGATGAGAACGCAGCCGTCCTGATCAACGAGGATAAGAGCCCCAAGGGGACCCGCATTTTCGGGCCTGTCGCCCGTGAGCTGCGTGACAGGGAATATATGAAAATCCTGTCCCTGGCTCCTGAAGTGATTTAAGGAGGGATGGCTGCAATGAATATCAGAAAAGACGACAAAGTGGTCGTCCTGTCCGGCAAGGACAAGGGAAAGGAAGGCAAGGTGCTCTGCGTTTCCCCAAAGACCGGCAAGGTGATTGTGGAGGGCGTCAATGTTGCTTCCCGCCACACAAAGCCGCGCAAGCAGGGCGAAGAAGGCGGCATCCTCAAGGTGGAGACTCCGCTTTATGCCTGCAAGGTCATGGTGGTTTGCCCCAAGTGCGGCAAGGCTACCCGCGTGGCGCACAAGATGGATAACGGCAAAAATACCCGCGTCTGCAAAAAATGCGGCGCAAATCTGTGAGAGAGGGGCGTGAGAACGATATGACCAGAATGAAGGAAAAATATGTGAACGAGGTCGCGCCCGCCCTGATGGAGAAGTTCCAGTATAAGTCCGTCATGCAGATTCCGAAGATCGATAAAATCGTCGTATCCGTCGGCTGCGGCGACTGCAAGGACAATACCAAGGCGCTGGACGCAGTCATCCGCGACATTTCCGCGATCACCGGTCAGCACGCCGTTGCGACCAAGGCCAAAAAGTCCGTTGCAAACTTCAAGCTCCGCGAGGGCATGAAGGTCGGCGTCAAGGTCACGCTGCGTCAGGACCGTATGTGGGAGTTTCTTGACCGTCTGCTGAACGTGGCGCTGCCCCGCGTGCGCGACTTCCGCGGCATTTCCGCGGATGCGTTTGACGGCCGCGGCAACTACAGCCTCGGCGTGAAGGAGCAAATCATCTTCCCGGAAATCGATTATGACAAGATTGAGAAGCTGCGCGGCATGAACATCGCCATCACCACCACGGCAAAGACCGATGAGGAAGCGCGCGAGCTGTTGCGTCTGATGGGCGCGCCGTTCGCCGGCGTGAACGCCTGAACAGGAGGAAAGGAATCGTTATGGCAAAGCTTTCCATGAAGCTGAAGCAGGCCGGTCCTGCGAAGTATTCCACCCGCCGCTACAACCGCTGCAAGATCTGTGGCCGTCCCCATGCTTATCTGCGCAACTACGGCATTTGCCGTATCTGCTTCCGTGAGCTGGCGTACAAGGGACAGATCCCCGGCGTAAAAAAAGCGAGCTGGTAAGAATAGAGGGTAACACCGCATCGTGCGGCGACGCCCAAAGACAAGCGCCGCCCTTTTCCAAATCAGAGGGTGGCCGAGATGGCGAAAGGCCGCGGCGAATCATGTATTCACGCGGAACCTCGCCGCTCAAACCGCATACGGCGGTAACTTCTAAAATAGGAGGAAACACAGAAAAATGCAAATCACAGACCCCATCGCGGATATGCTGACCCGTATCCGCAACGCCGGTATGGCCCGCCACGAAAAGGTGGACGTTCCCGCGTCCAAGATGAAGATCGCCATTGCTGAGGTGCTCTTGAACGAAGGGTATATCAAGGCGTTCCAAATCGTGGATGACGGTACGCAGGGCATCATCCGCATCACACTGAAGTATCTTCCCGGCAAGGAAAAGGCCATCCAGGGCCTTCGCCGCGTCAGCAAGCCCGGTCTGCGCGTTTACGCAGGCGCGGATGAGCTGCCCCGCGTGCTGAAGGGTCTTGGCATCGCGATCATTTCCACGTCCAAGGGCATCATGACCGACAAGGCCGCGCGCGCGGCGCACGTCGGCGGCGAAGTCCTTGCGTTCGTATGGTAAGGGAGGAGAGATAGTATGTCAAGAATTGGAAGAGCTCCCATTGCCATTCCCGCCGGTGTGGAAGTGACGCTGGATGGTCAGCACGTCACCGTCAAAGGCCCAAAGGGCACGCTGGAGCGTGACATCGTGCCGCAGATCAGCGTAGCGGTGGAAGGGAACGAGATTCACGTCACCCGCTCCAATGACCTGAAGGAAAGCCGCAGCCTGCACGGGCTGTCCCGCACACTGATCGCCAACATGGTGGAGGGCGTGACCAACGGCTTCAGCAAGACGCTGGAGGTCAACGGCGTTGGTTACCGCGCAGCCAAAGAGGGCAAAAAGCTCGTCATGAATATCGGCTATTCCCATCAGGTGGATGTGGAGGAAATCGACGGCATCACCATCGACGTCCCCAATCCCAACACCGTTGTGATCAACGGCATCGATAAGCAGAAGGTCGGCCAGTTTGCCGCGGATGTCAGAGCGAAGAGACCGCCTGAGCCTTATAAGGGCAAGGGCATCAAGTACGCCGATGAAGTTATCCGCCACAAAGAAGGCAAGACCGGCGCGAAATAAGGGGAGGTGCGCATAAATGATTCACAGACCAGATACCAGAGCACAGCGCATCCGGCGTCATGACCGCGTGCGTGGCAAGATTTCCGGCACCGCCGAGCGTCCGCGCCTGTGCGTATTCCGCAGCGAAAAGCATATTTACGCCCAGATCATTGACGATGTTGCCGGAAAGACATTGGTTTCCGCCTCCTCTGTCGAGAAGGGTTTTGAAGGTTCAGGCTCCAACAAGGCCGCAGCGCGCAAGGTTGGCAACACCGTTGCCGAGCGTGCCAAAGCTGCCGGTATCGAGAACGTCGTGTTTGACCGCGGCGGCTATGTATACCACGGCCGTGTGCAGGAGCTGGCCGAGGGCGCCCGCGAGGGCGGCCTGAACTTCTAAGGGGAGGAGGAACGAAAAAATGGCTTATGAAAAGAATAACCGCCGTCGTGACGAGGAAGCGCAGAACGAGTTCACCGAAAAGGTCGTATCTCTGAACCGCGTTTCCAAAACCGTCAAGGGCGGTCGCGTTGCAAAATTTTCTGCGCTGTGCGTCATCGGCGACGGCAAGGGCCGCGTCGGTTATGGCACCGGCAAGGCGAACGAGGTTTCCGAGGCCATCCGCAAGGGGCTGGAGGATGCAAAGAAGCATCTCTGCACCATTACACTGGAGGGCAGCACCATCCCGCACGAGGTCATCGGCGCAGCAGGCGCGGGCCGCGTGCTGCTGATGCCCGCCCCCGAAGGCACCGGCGTTCTGGCCGGCGGCGCGGCGCGTGCGGTTCTGGAGGCTGCGGGTATCCGCAATATCCGCGCAAAGTGCCTGCGTTCCCGCAACCCCGCCAATGTGGTCGCGGCCACTGTTGTCGGGCTGCGCTCTCTCCGCAACGCGGAGCAGGTGGCTGCCGTCCGCGGCAAGACCGCCGCAGAGATCAAGGGTTAAGGGAGGCTAAAGCAATGGCGAATCAACTAAAGATCAAGCTGGTAAAGAGCTTGAACGGCCGTCTGGAAAAGCACGTTGCAACCGCCCAGTCCCTGGGACTGCACCGCATCGGTAACGAAACCATTCAGCCGGATAATCCGCAGACCAGAGGCAAGATCGCCAAAATCGGTTATCTGCTTCAGGTTACGGAAGTAGAATAAGAGAAGGAGGACCCGAACCCATGAAACTGAACGAATTATCCCCCGCACCGGGTTCCACCCATGTTGCAAAGCGCAAGGGACGCGGTCATGGCACCGGCAACGGCAAGACCGCAGGCCGCGGACACAAGGGTCAGAAGGCTCGCAGTGGCGGCGGCGTCCGCGTTGGATTTGAGGGCGGTCAGATGCCGCTGGCTCGTCGCGTCCCCAAGCGTGGCTTCAACAACATCTTTGCCAAACCGCTGGAGGCTGTCAACGTTTCCGTACTGGAGCGCTTTGAATCCGGCGAGGAGGTCGATGCACAGAAGCTGCTTTCCGCCGGAATCCTCAGCAAGTGCCCTTACGGGTTCAAGGTGCTGGGCGGCGGCGAACTGACGAAAAACCTGACTGTGAAAGCTGCTGCTTTTTCCGAGAGCGCGAAGACAAAGATCGAGGCCGCTGGCGGAAAGGCAGAGGTGGTATAAGTGCTTCAGACGATTCGTAACGCATGGAAGATCGAGGAGATCCGCAAAAAAATTCTGTTTACCCTGTTCATGATCCTCCTCTATCGCGTGGGTAACTCCATCCCGGTTCCTTACGTCAATGTTGACCTGCTGGGACAGTATTTCACCTCTTTGGAGAATACCGTGCTTGGTCTTTACAACGTAATGAGCGGCGGCGCCTTTTCCAGCGCGACGATTTTTGCACTTTCCATCCAGCCCTATATCAACGCATCCATTATCATCCAACTCCTCTGCATCGCCATCCCCGCGCTGGAGCGCATGGCGAAGGACGAAGGCGAGGAGGGCCGGAAGAAAATCAACAATATCACCCGCTATTCCACCATCGGAATCGCACTGCTGCAGGGCTTTGCCTATTATATGCTGCTGCGCAACAACACCGTCAGCGGCTACGAGCTGCTTTCAGAGTATGGCGTGTGGCAGGGCATTGTGATCGTCCTGACCTTTACGGCAGGTTCCACGCTGCTGATGTGGATGGGCGAACAAATCACGGAGTTTGGAATCGGCAACGGCATTTCCATCATCCTGTTTGCATCTATCATCTCCCGTTTCCCAACGAGCGTGATCACGATGGTTTCCAACATCATCTCCGGCACGCTGGCCTGGTGGGTCTATCTGCTGATGCTGATCGGCGCACTGATCATCATCATCCTCATCGTTGTTGTGACGAATGCGGAGCGCAGAATCCCTGTGCAGTATTCCCGCCGCGTGGTCGGGCGCAAGCAGTATGGCGGACAGAGTACGCATCTTCCCATGAAGGTGAATATGTCCGGCGTTCTGCCGATCATCTTTGCGCAGTCCATCGCGTCCCTTCCGGCGACCATCGCGGCTTTTGCCGGAAAGACGCTGTCATGGTTTGACACCGACTCGCTGCTCTATGCGCTGGTTTATTTCCTGTTGATCATTTTCTTCAGTTATTTCTACTCCACGATTCAGTTCAATCCGATCGAGGTCGCAAATAACCTGAAGCGCAACGGCGGTTTTATCCCCGGCTACCGTCCGGGCAAACCGACCAGCGAGTTCATCACCAAAGTGCTGAACAAGATCACACTCTTTGGCGCGATTTATCTTTCCATCATCGCGGTAACGCCGTATCTGATCAGCCACTGGAGCGACGTGGCCAATACGTCCGGCATCTCGCTGGGCGGTACTTCCATCATCATCGTGGTGGGCGTTGCACTGGAGACGGTTCAGGCGATGGAAAACCAGATGCTGATGCGCCACTACAAGGGCTTCTTAGAGTGACGGGGGCGGAGGCAAGGATATGAAACTTATTCTTTTGGGTGCCCCCGGCGCCGGAAAAGGGACGCAGGCGGAGATTTTCAGCAAGCGGCTGAATATCCCCACCATTTCCACCGGAAATATTCTGCGTGCCGCGATGAAAAACGGCACGCCGGTCGGCTTGCAGGCCAGGGAATATGTGGAAAGCGGCAAGCTGGTGCCGGATGCGGTTGTCATCGGCATCGTGCAGGAGCGTCTTGCGGAACCGGACTGTGCGGATGGCTACATCCTGGACGGTATGCCCCGCACCATCCCGCAGGCGGAAGCGCTGGAAAGCTGCGGCATCGAAATCGACTGCGCGCTGAGTATTGAAGTCAGCGATGACGTTATCATCGAACGGATGTCTGGTCGGCGCACCTGTCCGGATTGCGGCGCAAGTTTCCATGTGCGCTCCAACCCGCCGAAGCAGGACGGCGTCTGCGACCTTTGTGGCGCCGCACTGACCATCCGTGCGGATGACGCGCCGGAAACCGTGCGCGCGCGCCTGGCGACCTATCATCAGGAAACAGAGCCGCTGAAGGCGTTCTATGCCGCGCGCGGCAAGCTGAAGACTGTGGACAATCAACCCACGATTGAGGCCACCACCGCCGAGATCGCCAGGGCGCTTGGCCTTTGATCGGAACGCAAATGGCGATTGTTATCAAATCCGAACGGGACATCGACCTGATGCGCAAGGCCGGACGCATCGCTGCGGGCGCGCGGAGCGTCGCGCGGCAGATGATCGAACCCGGTGTGACCACCAAGGCGATCAACAAGGAAGTGTTCCACTTCATCAAAAAGTCGGGCGCGGAGCCAACCTTTTTGGGTTATGGCGGTTATCCCGCCAGCGCCTGCATTTCTGTCAACGAACAGGTGATCCACGGCATCCCCGGTATGCGGCGTCTGTGCGAGGGCGACATCGTCAGCGTGGACGTGGGCGCGACCTTCCAGGGCTTTGTGGGCGACTGCGCGGGGACATTCCCCTGCGGCCAGTGCAGCGACGAGGCGCTCCGCCTCATCGCCGCCACGCGCCAGAGCTTCTTTGAGGGGATCAGGTATGCGCGCCATGGCAACCGGATCAGCGATATTTCCGCCGGTGTACAAAACTACGCGGAGGCGCAGGGCTATTCCCTTGTCCGCGATTATGTGGGACACGGTGTCGGCGCAAAGATGCACGAGGATCCGGAGGTTCCCAACTATGTACAGCATGGGCATGGTTCGCCGCGCCTGATGAAAGGCATGACCATCGCAGTTGAACCGATGGTGAATGCCGGCGGCTGGGAGGTCAGGGTTCTGCAGGATGGCTGGACCGTGATCACGGCAGACGGAAGCCTGTCCGCTCACTATGAGAACTCCATCCTGATAACGGATGGAGAAGCGGAGATTCTGACGATGGCAGACGACCTATGATGTGAGGAGGGGATGCAGTCTTGGCAAAAGACGATATGATCGAACTGGAAGGCACGGTCGTGGAGGCTCTGCCGAATACGATGTTCCAGGTGGACATCGGCGGCGGGCATACCATTTTGGCGCATATTTCCGGAAAACTCAGGATGAACTATATTAAAATTCTTCCCGGCGACAAGGTTACGATTCAGATGTCACCCTACGATCTGACCCGTGGCCGTATCACATGGCGAAGCAAGTAAGACAGGAGGTTTTACCCCATGAAAGTTAGACCGTCCGTAAAACCCATGTGCGAGAAGTGCAAGGTCATCAAGCGCAAAGGCGTTGTGATGGTGATTTGCGAAAATCCCAAGCACAAGCAAAGACAGGGTTAAAGAAAAACGCGGCATCCGCCGCGCTATGGCGGAACCTATGCCGCGCGGGGGCATCTTATACCGTGACCCCAAATCTGCGGCTTCATCACAATATTCCACATGAAAAGGTATAAAATCAATGAAAGGATTGATTGAAAAACATGGCAAGAATCGCCGGCGTTGACCTGCCCAAAGACAAACGAATCGAAATCGGCCTGACTTACATCTATGGCATTGGCAGAACCAGCGCAAACAAAATTCTGGCGGAGACGGGGATCAACCCCGATACCCGCGTAAAGAACCTGACTGAGGAAGAAGAGGGCAAGCTGCGTGAGTGCATGGAGCACTACGTTGTGGAGGGCGACCTGCGCCGCCAGACTGCGTTGGACATCAAGCGCCTGATGGAAATCGGCTGCTATCGCGGACTCCGTCACCGCAAGGGACTGCCCGTCCGCGGTCAGCGGAGCAAGACCAACGCCCGTACCCGCAAGGGACCGAAGCACACCATCGCAAATAAGAAGAAGTAAGGAGGGATATGTAACATGGCGACCAATACCAAGAAGAAGGTTGTGCGCGTGCGCCGCAAGGAGCGCAAGAATGTTGAAAAAGGCCAGGTGCATATCAGTTCCTCCTTCAACAATACCATGGTGACCATCACCGATACGCATGGCAACGCGCTTTCATGGGCTTCCGCGGGCGGCATGGGCTTCCGCGGCAGCAAGAAGTCCACTCCCTTTGCTGCACAGACGGCAGCGGAGACCGCTGCGCGCGCCGCAATGGAGCATGGACTGAAAACCGTAGAGGTTTTTGTGAAAGGCCCCGGCTCCGGCCGCGAAGCCGCGATCCGCGCCCTGCAGACCGCAGGGCCTGAGGTGACGATGATCAAGGACGTGACCCCCATCCCCCACAACGGATGCCGTCCGCCGAAACGCCGCCGCGTCTGATTGAAGGAGGGAAAAGATCATGGCAAGAAATATTCAGCCCATCGCCAAGCGCTGCAAGGCGCTGGGCGTTTCGCCCGCCGCGCTGGGTTATTCCAAAAAGAACACCATCCGCAACCCGAAGGGTCAGGTGCGCCGCAAGCAGTCCGAGTATGGAATGCAGCTGCAGGAGAAGCAGAAGGTCAAGTTCATCTACGGTGTGCTGGAGCGCCAGTTTAAGAATTATTTTGAAATGGCGAGCCGTCGCCCCGGACAGACCGGCGAAAATCTGCTGAGCATTCTGGAATCCCGTCTGGACAACGTGGTGTTCCGTCTTGGTTTTGCAATGACCCGCGCTGAGGCGCGTCAGCTTGTTTCCCATGGCCATTTCACCGTGAACGGCCGCCGCGTGAACATCCCCAGCTTCCTCGTAAAGCCGGGCATGGTCATCACGCTGAAGGAGAGCAGCAAGTCTTTGGAGAAGATCAAGGCCAATATGGAGGACAATGCCTTCCGTCAGCCTCCCAAGTGGCTGGAGTATGACGTGAACAACATGGTCGCAAAGGTCATTGCGGTCCCTGCGAGAGAGGACATTGACGATATTCCCATCGAAGAGCATCTCATCGTCGAGCTGTATTCCAAGTAATTTGGCAGCCCCTCATGAACCAAACTGTGCGTAAGCACACCAATTAAGAAGGAGGGCATCAAACCATATGATTGAAATCAACAAGCCCCGCATTGAGTGCATCGAGACCCCGGCCGATGATTCCTACGGCAAATACGTTGTGGAACCACTTGAGCGTGGCTACGGCACGACTTTGGGCAATTCTCTGCGCAGAGTGCTCCTCTCCTCTCTTCCCGGCACCGCGGTCACAGCCATCAAGATCGCCGGAATCCAGCATGAATTTGCGACCATTCCCGGTGTGAAAGAGGACGTGACTGAGATCGTGCTGAATGTAAAGGGCATCATCGCCCGGCTCCATTGCGATGCACCCAAAACCGTCTATATTGAGGCCTCCGGCGAGTGTGAAGTCACAGCGGGAGACATCAAGGCGGACAGCGAAGTGGAGATCCTCAACCCGGAGCTTCACCTCGCAACGCTTGGTCCGGATGCGTCCCTCAGCATGGAACTGACCATCAGCCATGGCCGCGGCTATGTGACCGCAGACCGGAACAAAAATGTTCAGGCAGCCATCGGAACGATCCCGGTGGACTCCATTTATAACCCCGTCCTAAAGGTCAACTATACGGTGGAAAACACCCGCGTTGGCAATCAGACAGACTATGACAAGCTGACCGTGGAGGTCTGGACCGACAAGACCATCACCGCACGCGATGCAGTTTCTCTTGGTGCAAAAATCCTCTGTGACCATTTTACCATCTTTACCGACCTGAGCGATAACATCGGGACCCGTTCCACGGTCGTGGAAAAGGTGGAGGCGCAGCGGGACAAGGTACTGGAAATGACGATCGAGGAGCTGGATTTGAGCGTCCGCAGCTTCAACTGCCTGAAACGTGCGAATATCAACACGGTTGACGACCTTGTTGGGAAGACGCAGGACGAAATGATCAAAGTGCGCAACCTTGGCCGCAAATCCCTGGAGGAAGTCGAGCATAAGCTGGCGATGATGGGATTGAACCTTGCGAGCGACGAGAACAACTGACAGGAGGAAAAACCGAAATGCCCGGTACAAGAAAGCTCGGCAAGACCACTGATCAGCGCAGGGCGATGCTCCGCCAGCAGGTGACAGATTTTCTGGACCTTGGCCGGATGGAGACCACCTATACCCGCGCCAAAGAGATCAGCGCAATGGCCGAGAAGATGATAACGCTCGGAAAGAAAAAAGACCTGGCCGCCTACCGGCAGGCGCTTGCTTACATCACCCGTGAGGATGTGGCGAAAAAGGTATTTGACGAGGTTTCCGTCAAGTATACCGACCGCGCGGGCGGCTATACCCGCGTTACTCGCATCGGACCCCGCCGCGGCGACGCTGCGGAGATGGCGGTCATCGAGCTGGTATAATAGCAGCCTTGACCGTTCCGGCGGGTGGGACAAAGAGCGTGATGCAGACCTTCGGGATGCAGCGCGCTCTTTTTTTCGTTGTAGTTTGGAAGGACGTTTGGGATGAGAAACAAGTTGGCGATTTTTGACCTGGACGGTACGGTGCTGGACACGCTGGACGATTTGCACGACAGCGTGAATTTTGCACTGGCACAGCACGGCTTTGCGCTGCGGCCGCGGGAGGAAGTGCGCGCTTTTGTAGGATGTGGGATGCGAAATCTGATCGTCCGGTGTGTATCAGAGGGAACGCCGCAGGAGCAGACGGACGCGGTGCTGGCGTGTTTCCGACAGCGCTACGCGGCGCACTGTATGGATCGCACCAGACCGTATGACGGCGTCCTGGATATGCTGCGTACCTTGCGAGGAAGGGGCGTGTATACGGCGGTTGTTTCCAACAAGGCGGATGCTACTGTGCAGACGCTCTGCCGACACTATTTCCCCGATTTGTTTGACTATGTTTCCGGCGAACGGGACGGTGTTCGCCGCAAGCCCGCGCCGGATGCGGTGAACGCAGTTCTCTGTGCGCTGGGCATTGCACGGGAAGAAGCCATTTATATCGGGGACAGCGAGGTGGATGTTGCCACCGCAGAGAACGCCGCGCTGCGCTGCATCGCAGTTGATTGGGGCTTCCGCAGCCGCAGCACATTGTTGTCTGCCGGCGCGGCGCGCGTCGTATCTGATGTGCCAACGCTGTCAGACGCAATTTTGGAGTGAAAATCCCCCTGTTTCGGAACCCGCAGCAGGGGGAGGAGTTTCAGCGCACAACGACGGAAATTGAGCCAATGGATCCCTCGATTGAAGAAACCGTAATCGTCGTTTCGCCGACGGCAAGGGGCGTTACGGTAAAGTAGACGGCGTTGCTGTCTGATGTTCTGCTGAGCGTAAGAATGGTTTCGTCATAGCCGGAGAGCGTGGGGATCGTATCGGGCGTTTCCAGCCAATCCGGCTTTGTGGTAGCAAGCGCCGTTACGGAAATCAGACCGCTGTTTTGTCCCAAAGTCAGAACCAGCGCACCGTCTGTTATGGTGCAGTAAATTGATCCGTCATCTTCAGACGCATTCAAAAGAAGGGCGGCAGAAATATCATCATTGTCGGAACCGCCGTCGCCGGAACCGCTGTCGGAACCGCCATCGCCGGAGTCGCCGCTGCCGGAACCACCGTCGCCGGAACCGCTGTCGCCGGAATCGCCGCTGACGGAACGGCGGTCGCAGGAATCATCATCGCCGGAACCGCTGTCGCCCGAACCCCCGTCGCGGGAATCGCCGGGGCCGGCACAACCTG
>JAJBUU010000011.1 GCA_020860205.1 Oscillospiraceae bacterium
TGGGTGCTCACATTCTGGGGACCTTTTGCGCTACTTTCATTTTACCGAAAACAGTCTTCTTATATAATATTGTTTCGTATGAGCAAAACATAGCGCATAAAGTGAGGGAAATTTTCCAAAACAAGGCATTTCGCGCTGCCTCCCTTTATCAATTCCTTCTGCGTTTTATGCGAAGTATCAATACTCAAATTCGCCCTCAAAGGCCATAACCGTGCTGCCGGTGAGGATCAGGCGCTCCTCCGTGTAATTTACGGTCAAATCGCCGCCGAGCAGCTTTACCGTGATATCTACGCCGGGGTCGCAGAAGCCGTTCACCACAGCCGCAGCCGCCGCAGCGCAAGCGCCGGTTCCGCAGGCCAGCGTCTCCCCGCTGCCGCGCTCCCAGACCCGCATCCGCAGCGTTGTGCGATCCACCACGCGGACAAACTCCGTATTGATCCGCTCCGGGAACAGGTCCAAAAACTCGAACTTCGGTCCGATTTTTTCCAAATCCAGCCCGTCTATCGCGTCGCAGAACGTGACACAGTGCGGGTTGCCGACATTGACACAGGTGACACGGTAAGGCGTTCCATCCACAGTGATGGGATAGTCCACCATGCGCGGCACATCCACCTGCGCGGGGAGCTTTTTCGGGTCAAAATCTGCGCATCCCATGTCCACGGAAACGGAGTTGACCTTTCCATCCCGCAGATAAAGGTGCAGCGGGTGGATACCGGCAATCGTTTCGATGGAAATATACTCGCTGCGGACGTAGCCCTTTTCGTAGAGATATTTGCCGACGCAGCGGATATTGTTGGCCGCCATGCGTCCCTCGCTGCCGTCCCGGTTGAACGAACGCATCTTCGCGTCCGCAACGGTGGAACGCTCGATGAGCACGATACCGTCTGCGCCGATGCTGTAATGCTGGGTGCAAAGGCTGACGCAGAGCGACTCCGGGCAGGTGATCGCCCCGTCAAAATTCTCGATGAAAATGTAGTCGTTGCCACAGGAGTGCATTTTGGTAAAGTGGATTTTCTGCCGCCACGGACGCATTGCGTTGATGTCCACCAGCTCGGTATTGTTCAGGTTGTATCGGCTGGCGATGATCTCCGCCACAGCGGTCGCAGTGTCCAGACTGGTCATGCACGGGATACCAAGCTGCATGGCGCGGCGGTGCAGCGCGATATAGTCGCCCATCGTGGCGTTGCGCACAGCACCAGTATAGACGATGTAGCTGATTTTTCCCGTTTCCATCAGCTCGTTGATCTCCCCCGTGTCGATGGAGGAAACGGTCGTCACTTCGATTCCGAGCTGACGGATGGCCGCTGCGGTACCGGCGGTGGCATAAAGTGTGACGCCAAGGTCGAAAAACTGCTTGGCCAGCGCAATGATTTCCTGATGGTCGTTTTCCTCCACGGAGAGGAAGATTCCGAACCCGCGTTCCCGCCGGTGCGGCACGGAGAATCCGGCGGCGGTCAGCCCCTTAAAGAGCGCCTCCGCCATCGTCTTGCCAACGCCCAGCACCTCGCCGGTGGATTTCATCTCCGGCCCAAGGATGGAGTTTGCATCGGAGAGCTTTTCAAAGGAGAACACCGGCACCTTCACCGCGCAGTAAGGCGGCGTGCGGTAGAGTCCGATGCCGTAGCCCAAATCGCGCAGGCGGTGTCCCAGCATGACCTTGGAAGCCAGGTCCACCATCGGTACATTCGTCACCTTGCTGATATATGGCACTGTGCGCGACGCACGGGGGTTCACCTCGATGACGCAAAGCTCGTTTTCATAGATGAGGTACTGGATATTGACCAGTCCCTTTGTGCCAAGGGCAAGCGCCAGTTTGGTGGAACAGTCCTGAATTTTTTCCAAAAATCTGTCGGAAAGATTATAGGGCGGGTAGACCGCGATGGAGTCGCCGGAGTGAACGCCCGCGCGCTCGATATGCTCCATGATACCGGGGATCAGCACGTCTTCCCCATCGGAAATCACGTCCACCTCCAGCTCCGTGCCGGGCATATATTTATCCACCAGCACCGGATTTTCGATGCCGCCGGAGAGGATGGTTTCCATATATTTGCGGGTCTGCGCTTCCGAACGGGAAATGGTCATATTCTGTCCACCGATGACGTAGCTGGGACGCAGCAGCACCGGATAGCCAAGCTGCTGTGCGGCGTCCACCGCTTCCTCCACGCTGTTCACGCCAAAGCCCTTTGGCCGCCGGATGGAAAACTGCTCCAGCAGCGCGTCAAAGCGGGCGCGGTCCTCCGCGATGTCGATGCTCTCTGCCGAAGTGCCGAGAATGCGGATGCCATGCCTGTCCAAAAATTCCGTCAGCTTGATGGCGGTCTGTCCGCCAAACGCGACCACCACGCCGATGGGCTTTTCCACCTGGATGATGTTCATCACATCCTCCGGCGTAAGCGGCTCAAAATAGAGTCGGTCGGCGGTATCATAGTCGGTGGAAACGGTTTCCGGGTTGTTGTTGACGATAACCACGTCATAGCCCATCTCCCGCAGCGTCCAGACACAGTGGACAGAGGAATAGTCAAACTCGATGCCCTGTCCGATGCGGATGGGGCCGCTGCCAAGCACCATCACCACATCGCGCCCGGAGCGCACAAAGGCGCGCGCCTCGCAGGTTTCGTCGCAGGTGGAGTAGAAATAGGGCGTTTCCGCGTCAAATTCCGCGCCGCAGGTATCCACCATCTTGTAGCTGAACGCCCGTCCGGGCAGCGACGTTTCTCCGCTCAGGCGCTCTATGGCGGCGTCTGTATAACCCAGACGCTTCGCCATTTCGTAATCGCCGTCGCCAAGACCGTTGGCGATTTTCTGCTCAAAACGTGCCAGATTTTCTATCTTATACAAAAACCAAAGGTCGATTTTGGTAATGTCGTGGATCTGCTCCACCGTCATGCCGGATTTGAGTGCTTCAAAAATCGTAAAAATACGGTGGTCGTCCTGCGCGGCAAGGCGCTCCGTAAGCGGTCTGGCATCCAGCGGCGGAGCGTTCAGGGTGTCATAGCCGATTTCCGCGCCGCGCACGGCCTTCAGCAGCGCCATTTCAAAGCTGCCCGCGATGGCCATGACCTCGCCGGTGGCCTTCATCTGCGTACCAAGCCGACGGCTGGAGCCGGGGAACTTGTCAAACGGCCACTTTGGGAACTTGACCACAACGTAGTCCAGCGTCGGCTCAAAGCAGGCGCAGGTCTTGCCGGTGATGTCGTTCTGAATTTCATCGAGCGTATAGCCCAGCGCGATTTTGGTCGTGATTTTCGCAATGGGATAGCCTGTCGCCTTGCTCGCCAGCGCGGAGGAGCGGGAAACGCGGGGGTTCACCTCGATGACCGCATACTCAAAGCTGTCCGGGTTCAGGGCAAACTGGCAGTTGCAGCCGCCGACAATGCCCAGCGCGGTGATGATGTCCAGCGCGGCGGAGCGTAGCATCTGGTACTCGCGGTCAGCCAGCGTGAGCGCGGGCGCGACAACGATGCTGTCCCCTGTATGAACGCCGACGGGGTCAAAGTTTTCCATGGAGCAGACGGCGATGACGTTGCCCGCTGCATCGCGCATGGTTTCAAACTCAATTTCCTTCCAGCCGGAGATGCACTTTTCCACCAGAACCTGCGTGATCGGAGAGAGATCAAGCCCCGTCTTTGCGATGGTGCGCAGTTCTTCTGCGTCCTCCGCGATACCGCCGCCGGAGCCGCCCAATGTGAACGCCGGACGCACGATGACCGGGTAACCGATGTCCTCCGCAGCGGTCAGCGCCTCCTCCACCGTCTGTGCGATTTCGGATGGCACGACCGGCTGGCCGATGGCGCGCATGGTGTCGCGGAACTGCTCGCGGTCCTCCGCCTTGTTGATGGCTTCGATCTGGGAGCCAAGCAACCGCACGCCGTATTTTTCCAGCACGCCTGCGTTTTCAAGCTGCATGGCGATGGTCAGGCCGGTTTGCCCGCCCAGCCCGGCCAAAAGGCCGTCCGGTCGCTCCTTTTCGATGATGCGGGCGACGGTCTCCTCGTTCAGCGGTTCCAGATATATCTCGTCTGCCAGGTGCTTGTCCGTCATGATGGTGGCGGGGTTGGAATTAACCAGCGCCACGTTCACGCCCTCCTGCCGCAGCACACGGCAGGCCTGCGCGCCGGCGTAATCGAATTCCGCAGCCTGTCCAATGACGATGGGGCCGGAACCGATGACCAGCACCTTGCGAATCGTTTTATCCTTCGGCATTTTCTCTCACTCCCCTTCCATCATGGCGATAAAGCGGTCAAATAAAAATGCGGTGTCCCGCGGTCCCGCGCAGGCCTCCGGATGGAACTGCACCGTAAAGCAGCGCAGCTCAGGATACTCCATCCCCTCGCACGAGCCGTCGTTCGCGTTGACAAAGGTTTCCCGTCCAACGCCCGCCAGGCTTTCCGCGACCACGGCATAGCCGTGGTTCTGGCTGGTAATAAAGGTGCGGCTCCCATCCGAAACGCGGGCGGGCTGGTTCGCGCCCCGGTGTCCATATTTCAGCTTGACGGTTCTGCCGCCCATCGCCAGCGCGGTCAGCTGATGTCCAAGACAGATGCCGAACACAGGCACCTTGCCGATGATTTTTTTCAGCTCCGCGATGCACTGCACGTTTTCCTCCGGGTCGCCGGGACCGTTGGAGAGCATCACGCCGTCCGGCGCGGCGGCAAGTATCTCCTCCGCCGGCGTATCCTGCGGCACGACCGTCACCTCGCAGCCGCGCGCGCAGAGCGAACGGACGATGTTCCGCTTTGCGCCGTAGTCGATCAGCGTCACGGAAAAGCGGCGCTGTCCCTCCGCAGGATAGACCGTCTTTTCCCGGCAACTCACCGCAGCGACCACACCGGACACGCGGTAAGCCTGGATAGCGTCCAGCGTCTGCGGTACGGAGGAACAGATAGCGGCGTTCATCACGCCCTCCTCCCGGATGATGCGCGTCAGCTCGCGCGTGTCCACGCCGCAGATACCGGGAATGCCGTTTTCCTTCAAATACTGCTCCAGCGCTCCCTCCGAACGGAAATTGGAGGGTTGGGCGCACAGCTCGCGCACCACATAGCCGCGCAACGCGCTCTTTCCCTCGAAATCCGGGGAGATCACGCCATAGTTGCCAATCAGCGGAAAGGTCTGTATCACGATCTGTCCCGCATAGCTGGGGTCGGTCAGCGTTTCCAGATACCCCACCATGCCTGTGGTGAACACGATCTCGCCAATGGCGTCCGTTTTCGCGCCGATGCGTTCCCCTTCAAATATTTTTCCGTTGCTCAAAACCAGATATGCCTTGCTCATACCATTCTCGCCCTCCCGCATAGTTCTCTCGTTTCCAACGGTCTGGCCTCTTTACAGCGTAGCGGCCATGACAGCCTTGATGGTGTGCATCCGGTTCTCCGCCTCGTCAAAGACGATGGAGCGCGGCCCGTTGAATACCGCGTCCGTGACCTCCATGCAATCCAGACCATATTTTTCAAAAATTTCCCGTCCCGTTTCGGTTTTCAGGTCATGGAACGCGGGCAGGCAGTGCATAAAGCGGCACTGTGCGCCTGCGGCGTCCATCAGCTCCTCCGTGACGCGGTAGGGCAGCAGATCGTCAATGCGCTCGCGCCAGACGGCCTCCGGCTCCCCCATTGAAACCCAAACGTCGGTATAAAGCACCGCAGCTCCCTGCACGGCCTCCATCGGATCGGTGCAAAACTCCAGCGTTGCACCGCTTTCCGCCGCAATGGCGCGGCAGGTTTCCACCAGCGCGCCGTCCGGGAAATATTTTTCCGGCGCACAGGCCACGAAATGCATCCCCATTTTTGCACAGCCGACCATCAGCGAATCGCCCATGTTGTACCGCGCGTCGCCCAGATAGACCAGCTTGACGCCCTTCAAGCTGCCAAAATGCTCCTGCACGGTCAGAAAATCGGCCAGTATCTGCGTCGGGTGAAATTCATTCGTCAGCCCGTTCCAGACGGGAACGCCGGATTCCTTCGCCAGCGTTTCCACAACCTCCTGCCCGTAGCCACGGTACTCGATGCCGTCAAACATCCGTCCCAGCACCCGTGCGGTATCCGCGACGGACTCCTTTTTGCCCATCTGGGAGCTTTTCGGGTCAAGGTAGACAGCATGAACGCCCAAATCCGCCGCCGCGACCTCAAAGCTGCACCGCGTGCGGGTGGATGTCTTTTCAAAAATCAGCGCCACGTTTTTCCCCTCGTGCATCCGATGGGGGATCCCGGCCTTTTTCTTCGCCTTCAGCTCTGCGGCCAGCGCCAGCAGCTCCGCAATTTCATCCGGGGTAAAATCCAGCAGCGTCAAAAAGCTGCGTCCCTTCCAGTTTGTCACGATTCCATCTCCTCCAGGCTCTTTTTTACAAATGCGATCTGCGCTTCCACGGAACGCACAGAGGTTCCGCCCAGACTGTTGCGGCTGTCCACACAGCGCTGCAAGTCGATCGCCGCGAACACATCCGCCTCGATCAGCGCGCTGTGCTGCCGATATACCTCCAGCGGCAGCGTTTCCAGTACGCAGCCGCGCTGGATGCACTCCGAAACAAGCTGCCCGGAGATTTTATACGCGGAACGGAACGGCAGACCCTTGCGCACCAGATAATCCGCAAGGTCCGTCGCGTTGATAAAGCCCTCCTGCGCAGCGCGACGCATCCGCTCCGGACGGGTCTGCATCGTCTGGATCATCGGGGTAAACACGCGCAGGCATTGCTTCACCGTGTCACAGCCGTCAAAAACGGACTCCTTGTCCTCCTGCATATCCTTATTGTATGCCAGCGGCAGGCCCTTCATCACGGTCAGCAGCGCCATCAGGTCACCATAGACCCGACCCGTCTTACCGCGGCAAAGCTCCGCCATGTCGGGGTTTTTCTTCTGCGGCATGATGGACGACCCGGTGGTGTAGGCATCGTTCAGCTCCACGAATCCAAACTCCCAGCTTGACCACAAAATCAGTTCTTCCGAAAGGCGGCTGAGGTGCATCATCAGCACGGAGAGCGCGGAAAGCAGCTCAATGCAGAAATCGCGGTCGGAAACGCCGTCCAGGCTGTTCTGCGCCACAGAATCAAAGCCCAGCCGCCGCGCCTCAAACACGCGGTCGGTGTCATAGGTTGTTCCGGCCAGCGCGCAGCAGCCGATGGGACTGACGTTCATCCGCCGACGGCAGTCCGCCAGGCGGTCAAGGTCGCGCAGCAGCATCATCGCATACGCCAGCAGATGGTGACCGAACGTGATCGGCTGGGCGCGCTGCATATGCGTATAGCCGGGCAGGATGTCCGCTTTGTGCGCCTCCGCCTGTGCGTTCAGCGCAACGATCAGGCCGCGTGTCAGCGTGGAAATCTCCGCGATCTCGTCCCGCAGATACATCCGCAGGTCCAGCGCCACCTGGTCGTTGCGGGAGCGCGCGGTGTGGAGCTTTTTCCCCACGTCGCCCAGCCGCTCGGTCAGCACCTGCTCCACGAACATATGGATGTCCTCGCAGTTTGGGTCAAACACAAGCGTCCCCGCATCCAGGCCGTCCAGAATGTCCTGCAGGCCGTCGATGAGCTGTTCGGCCTCCGCCTCTGTCAAAATTCCCTGCGCGCCCAGCATTGCGGCGTGCGCCATGCTGCCGGTGATGTCCTGCCGGTACATCCGGCAATCAAATTGCAGGGAGGAATTAAAATCGTCCGCGATGCGGTCCGTTTCGCCGGTCGTGCGTCCGGCCCATAGCTTTGCCATCGTCGTTCTCCATCTCCCCCGGCGCGCCGCCCTCTGCCCGAAAAATTTTTCCGGGCAAAGCGCGGCGCGTTGTTTTCCTGTTCCGTTTATTTCAGCAGGTTCTTCTCCCGCAGTGCCTGCACCTGCGTCGGCAGGCCCCAGATATTGATAAAGCCTTCCGCCTGCGCCTGGTCATAGTCGCTCTCGCCAAAGGTCACAAGCTCCTCGGAATAGAGGGAGTAAGGCGAGGTAACGCCGGCGGGGATGATGTTGCCCTTGTAGAGCTTCAGCTTCACGCTGCCGGTGACGAACTCGTTTGCCTTATTTGCAAAGGCGGTCAGCGCCTCCTGCAGCGGAGAGAACCACTTCCCGTTATAAATCAGGTCGGCATAATCCACGGCGAGCTTCTGCTTCTCGTGCAGCACCTCCTTGTCCACGGTCAGCATTTCAAGCTGCGCATGGGCAAAATAAAGGATGGAGCCGCCCGGCGTTTCGTAGACGCCGCGGTCCTTCATGCCGATCAGACGGTTTTCCACAATGTCGATGATGCCAACGCCGTTCGCGCCGCCAATGCGGTTGAGCGCGCGGATGATCTCGCTGGCCTTCATCCGTTTGCCGTCCAGCGCCACGGGCGCGCCGGACTCAAACTCCAGCGTCACATAGGTCGGCGCGTCCGGAGCCTGCACCGGGGAAACGCCCATCTCCAAAAAACCCGGCTTGTCATAGTCCGGCTCATTGGCGGGGTCCTCCAAATCCAGCCCCTCATGGCTGAGATGCCAGAGGTTTTTATCTTTGGAATAGTTGGTTTCGCGTGAGATTTTCAGCGGCACATGGTGCGCCTCCGCGTAGTCGATCTCCTCATCTCTGGACTTGATATCCCATTCACGCCACGGGGCGATGATCTTCATACCGGGCGCAAAGCGCTTGATGGCCAGCTCAAAGCGCACCTGATCGTTCCCCTTGCCGGTCGCGCCGTGGGCGATGGCGTCCGCGCCCTCCGCCAAAGCGATCTCCGCCAGCTTGCGGCCGATGATCGGGCGCGCGAACGCGGTGCCGAGCAGATATGTTTCATACTTCGCGTCCATTTTCAGCGACGGTATGATGACCTCATCCACCATTTCGTCCACAAGGTCCGCAATGATCAGCTTGCTTGCGCCGCTGCGGACGGCCTTTTCCTCCAGACCGTCCAGCTCGTCGCCCTGTCCCACGTCTGCGGCCACCGCGATGATCTCGCAGTTATTGTAGTTCTCCTTCAGCCACGGGATAATGATCGACGTATCCAGACCGCCGGAATAGGCAAGCACGACCTTTTTGATGTCCTTCTTGTTCATATCAAAGCTCCTCCAATTTCGCTTTTCCAGAAATCAAACAATCAAACGGCGGACACTTTCCGCCATGTTCGCTTCTGGCATTATACGAGCTTGCGCGAAAAAAGTCAAGAATAAATATTCATTATTATGTGAATTTTATAAATTCCCCGCGGCGTTTTGAAAATTTTCATGAATTTCAGGCATCACCGCATAAGCCGGCGGGAAAGACCTGAAAAAAAACAACCGTCAGCCGCCGCAGGCGCGGTTCCGCGGGAACGCTTTCAGAAATTCATGCTGCATCGGGCCGGATGTCCATGCGCACGTATCCCGGTCGGGGACCCGGTTATGCACCGCAGAGCGCCTCCCATTCGGCATAGAGCGCATCCAGCGCCTCCTGCAGGGCGGTCTGCTGCGGCTCCAACTCCAGCAGCTTCTGGTAGTCGCTGGCAAATTCCTCCGCCTGCCGGTTCAGCTCCGCAAGGCACGCCTCCTGCCGCTCGATTTCCTTTTCCAGCCTGGAAATCTGCTTTTCCGGACTGACTTTTGCGGTTTTTCTGGTGGCTTTCGGCGGCTTTGCAGGCTCCGCGCGGCGCGGTTCCTGCGTCTGCTGGGCGCGCTGCCGTGCCTGATAGTCCCGGAACTGGCTGAAGCTGCCGCGAAAGTCCGTCAGTTCGCCGTTTTCAAGGTACCATATCCGGCCTGCAAAGCGCTCGATGAACCAGCGGTCGTGGCTGACAAAGAGCAGCGCCCCGCCATAATCCGCCACCGCGTCCTCGATCCATTCGCGGGAGGCGATGTCCAGATGGTTGGTCGGCTCGTCCAGGATCAAAAAGTTGATGTCGTGCCGCATCAGCATACAGAGCCGCAGACGGCTCAGTTCTCCGCCGGAGAGCGCGGAAACCGGCTTGAACACATCCTCGCCGGTGAATTGAAAGCGCGCCAGCCGATCCCGCGCCTGTTGCGGCTGGCAGTTTTCCTCATAAATCATCGTGTCGTAAAGCGTGCGCTCCGGATGCTCAAAGCGGATGATCTGCGGCAGATAAGCGGTCTTGACGGAGGGGCCAAAGCGCAGATGCCCCGCGTCCGGCAAAACCTCCTGCATCAGGATCTTCAGCAGCGTGGATTTGCCCGCGCCGTTGTCGCCCAGCAGCGCGATGCGGTCGCCGCCCTCAATCAGCAGCGAAAGGTCGCGGAACAGCGTCCGTTCCCCGAACGATTTGCCCACGCCATCCAGCAGAAGCACCTCGTCTCCGAAAAAGTCCCGCTGCAAAAACTTCACATCCAGCTTTTTCTGCACGCCGGGCTTTTCCACCCGCTCCATACGGCTGATGCGCTTTTCGATGGAAAAGGCGCGCTTGTGCAGCAGCTCCGTACCGTGCTCGTGCATTTTCCGCGCCGTTTCGCTCAGGCGCGCGGCCTCAGCCGCCTCCTTTTCATAGCGCCGCTGCTGTTCCAGCAGCCGCCGGGCGCGCTCCTCCACATAAAAGCTGTAGTTCCCGGCGTAAAACTCCGCCTTTCCGTCCCGTATTTCGATGCAGCGCTGTGCGATGGTGTCCAGAAACCAGCGGTCATGCGAAACCGCCAGCACCGTGCCGCGAAAATGCAGCACATAGTCCTCCAGCCATTCCGTCGCGCGCAGGTCCAGATGGTTGGTCGGTTCGTCGAGCAGGAGGATGTCCGTGTCCTCCAGGATCAGCCGCGCCAGGTTCACGCGCGTCTTTTCCCCGCCGGAGAGCAGGTCAAAGCGCCGCTCCCGCATCTCCTGCGGGATGCCAAGTCCGTTTGCCACGCGGTTGCGCGCCACGTCCGTATCCCAGCCGCCCAGCCGCTCAAACTCGGCGCTCAGACGGTCATATTCGCGCAGCACTGCGTCGGAGGCGTCCTGCGCCATCTGCTCCGTCAGCTCCTCCATGCGTGCGGAGATTCCATCCAGGAACCGGTGCGCAGTTTTCAGCACATCCTCCACCGTGTAGCCGTCCGGGTAGACGGGGATCTGCGAAATCAGCCCCAGCCGCTTTCCGTTCGCAATAATGGCCTCACCATCGTCCGGCGCGCACGCGCCGGAGAGAATGCGCAGCAGTGTGGTCTTTCCGCAGCCGTTGCGCCCCAAAATGCCGATGTGTTCCCCGGCCTGAATGTCAAACGACAGGCCGCGCAGAATATCCTCGCCGCCATCATATGCCTTTGTCAGATTTTGTATGGAAATATCGATCATATCTATCCTCTTATCCCGCAACGGCAGCCTGAAGCACCGCGTTCGCCACAGGCCCGGCGTTGGAAAGGCCGCCGCCCCCGTGTTCCACGACCACGACAAAGGCATAGGGATGCTCTGTGTCATCCAGAAAACCGGCAAACCATGCATGGCTGCTGCCATCGCCCACCTCAGCGGTGCCGGATTTGGCGCAGAGCGTCAGTCCCGGAAACCTGTCCGTACCGTAGGCATAGACCACATTATAATTCATCATGGACCTGAGCTTGTCCGCCGTATCCGCAGAGAGCAGACGGTCACCGCCGCCGCCCTCGCCGGAGAGCAGGCTCTGTCCCGCCGCAACGCCGCCGTTTGCGATGGCGGAAACATAACGCAGGAATGTGACGGGGCAAACCAGGTCCGTGGACTGTCCAATGCCCGACCATGCCAGCTCCGCGCTGCCGTCCGCCGCCGCCTCAAAGCTCCCTGCGGCGGTGGCAATGCCGTTGATGGACTGCGATTCCGTCAGGCCGAAGCGCGCGGCGTATGCTTCCAGCGTCCCGCCGCCCAGCTCCAGACTCAGCTCCGCAAACGCGCAGTTGCAGGAGTTGGCAAGCGCCTGTTCAATGGTCTGCGCCCCATGTACGCCGGAGCAGGTGATGGTATTCCCGTCCACTTCGGTGCTGCCGGTGCAGACAAAGCTGCGCGCATAAAGGTCGTCGATGTTCTCCAGCGCGGCGGCCAGCGTCACCAGTTTAAAAACGCTGCCGGGCGCGTAAGCGGCGCTGAGCGCGCGGTTCAGATATACCCCGTCATAGTAGCTGTTGTCCGCATCAAAGCCAACGAGCGGGTCATAGCTGGGGGAGGAAACCATGCAGAGGAGTTCGCCCGTCGTATAGTCGCAGAGCAGTACCGCGCCGCTGCGCCCGGCCAGCGCCTCATAAGCGACGCGGTTGAGGCGCTCGTCGATGGACAGCGTTACCGTGCCGCCCGTGCCGGAAACGCCGCCCACGACGCTATAACCCGCAAGGCGATTTGCAAACGCGGTGAGCGCGCCGGTGCCGATGTTGCCGCCCGTATCTCCGACAGCGTGCAGACAGGCGATGCGCGTGGCAGCGTCCGCTGCATAAGTGCGCGCGCCGTCCGCGCTCCCGGCCAGCTCCACGCCGTTCCGATCCGTCACGGTCCCGATGGTAAGCGCGCCGCCGCTGTAAATATGCTGGTTGGCGGAAAAGCTGACCCACTGGTCATGCTCGTTTGCAAACCGGCAGACGTAGACGCACATTCCCAGCGCCACAGCCAGCGCGATCACCAGCGCCGCCCATGCGCGGCGTTTGACTTTTTTCATGCGTCCGCCTCCCCGTCAATGTGCCGCCGGCTGAACAGCCGGACGGAAAAGCTGGCGTTCTGCCGCGTGTCCGCAGCCTTGATAAACGCCAGAAGCGCCCAGCAGGAGATCAGGCTGCTGCCGCCGCGTGAAACGAAGGGGAACGTCACGCCGGTAAACGGCAGCACATCGGTGCTGCCCAGCACGTTCAGCGCAAGCTGCGCCACCAGGATCACGGCGGCGGCGCAGGCGGCGATGACATAATAGGCGCTGCGCCCGCGCGCGGCAGCACGCACGGCAAAAAATGTGATGCCCAAAATCGCGGCGACAGCGCAGAGCGCGACGATCAGCCCCAGCTCCTCGCTGAGCAGGCAGAACACAAGGTCGGTGTCCGCCGCGAAAATATCATGCAGCCAGCCGCTTCCGGCTCCCACGCCGGTCAGGCCGCCGCTGGCGGCGGCGGAGAGCGCGCGCGTCTGCTGCCAGCCGGTATTGTATGGGTCCTCCCAGATGTGACCCCACGCGGCAAAGCGCGTTGCGATATAGGGCTTTACCGTCAGCACCAGCAGTCCGGCGAGCGCCGCCCCCGCGACGGCGAGGAACACCGTGGCAAAGCTGCCGGAGCGCATAAAGGAGATAACAAGGAAGGTGACGAAAAAAATCAGCGCCGTGCCAAAATCGCCCATCAGCGCAAGCGCGCCGACGCAGACGGCGGAAAAAGCGATGAAGAGAAACAGGTTGCGCCGCCGGAACAGCCTGTCCAGCGTTGCAGCGCCCACATAGACATAGGCGATTTTGACAAATTCGGACGGCTGCAGGGATACGCCGCCGATGCTCAGCCAGTTTGTTGCGCCATATGTGGTGTCGCCCGCAATGGCGTTCAGCAGCAGAAGCCCGACCGCGCCAAGCGTCACGAGCCAGCGGAGCGCCTTGACACGGCGCAGGTCGCGCAGCCACAGTCCCAGCAGCAGGAAGAGCAGCAGCCCCGCGAGCAGCAGAAGCACCTGCTTTAACATTTCGTCCGGCGCGGAGGACGCGGTAACGGCCACGCCCAGTGTGCAGAGGAAAAAGGCCAGCGTTTCCACCTCAAAACCGCGCCGGTCTATGGCGCGCATCAGCAGGAAAAAGCTCCATTGCAGCAGGACAATAAAGGCAAAGCCCAGCACGGCGTTTCGCTGCGCGTCGCCGGTGTAGTTTTCCGCGTATTCCAGCGCAAGCAGCACCTGAAAGATGGTCAGCAGCAGCAGCGTAACGCCCTGGCTGATATTCATGCCCGGCATACTGCGCCGCAGCTCCGTTTCCGCGCGCTCATCCTCGCTGAGCGCACGAAAGGTCATATCCGTATCTGCAAATGTCAGCCTGTCCCCGTCGCAGACGGCAAGACCGGCGCCATCATCGTGCAGCGCACCGTTTGCGGTCGCGCCGCCGGAGAGGTCATAGAGCGTCCATGCACCGTCATCCGAGCGGAGCAGCGCGGCGTGGGTGGGCTTCACATCGCCCGAAGCCAGTACCACATCGCAGCTCTTTGCGCGGCCGATGATGCATTCCCAGTGCCGCAGCTCCGCGCGCGTGCCGTCGCGGCCTTCCAGGAACGCCCAAAGCTCCGGCTCGTATTTTTCCCGAAGCATACTGCGGACGCAGCGCAGCAGCAGCCAGACCGCCAGCACAGGCAGCGCCCATTTTGCGGCGGCAAGCGTATAAGCGGTCAGCGCATCCATTTCCGCATTCTCCTCTCGTTGCATGGTTTCCGTTCGCGCAACCACGGCCATTGTTCCGCCAGCCACGATGGTCTCTTTCTGCGGCGTCGTCTTGGCGCGATATTACAGACGATACTATATCAGAATTGCATCAAAAATACAAACAAAATCCGTGCCACGCCGGAGCGTCGGCATCCGCTCAGTGCGCAGGAGGTTTCCGCTTCTGCCAATTTATGCAGCGCTGCCTTAAAAAAACGCTCCCGCCCTGTGCGGAGCATGGAAATTTTTCTTGACAAGCCCCGCAGGCGGTGCTATAATTTTACTATAATTTTATAATGTCTGAGGGAGTAGTGGCGTTTTTTTGCGCGGCAAGTCAACATACCGGCTCATGATTTGAGTCTGGCTTGCCTTAATAAACAAGACTCAGCGGGTACTGCGCGGCGCGACGCCTGAGGACTCTGCTCTCTTTCCGGAATCTGTTTCACTCAGGTACAGCGTATCCGCTGTACCTGAGTTCTTTATTTTTTGAAGGAGGGCTTTTTCCATGCTCCTGTTTTTCCAGATTCTGCTGACCATGTTCATCGCGGAGATGGGCGACAAAACCCAGCTCCTGATGGTGGCGATGACCTCTCGATACCGGCTGCGGGACATCATCATCGGCTCGCTGCTCTCTATCCTTGCGTTGAACGCGCTGGCTGTGGCGTTTGGCGCGCTCATCAGCGCGCTGATCCCGACATGGCTCATCAAATTCATCGCGGGGCTGGCGTTTTTTTACTTTGCATGGTCCTCTCTGGGCGGCAAGGAGGACGAGGAGGCGCACAATGAGAAACAAACGCGCCATCCGATTCTTGCGGTATTCGCCACCTTTTTCCTTGCGGAGCTGGGCGACAAGACCCAGCTCACCGCCATCGCATTTGCCGCAAACAATGGCCTGCAAAACGCGCTGGTCGTCTGGGCAGCCTGCTCCATCGGCCTGTTCGCCGCCGACGTGGTCGGAATGCTGGCCGGTTATCTGCTGAAGGAAAAGCTGCCGGACAGCCTGATGAACAAAATAACGCTATGTATTTTCGCGCTCTGCGGCTTTTTCACCGTGGCAGAAGGCGCCGGGCTGCTGTTGGACGGCAGCGCGCTGCGCTGGGCGGTTGCCGGTATTGCTGCCGCCGCGTTCGTCTGCCTGTGTTTCCTGACCCGAAAGAAGCGGACATAAAACGGTCAGGGAACGCCGCCACAGGGAAACCACCAGCCCGCACGGGCAAAGTGATCCCCTCTGCCTGTTCCATGGAACAGACAGAGGGGACGTTTCGCATGAAGTCAGCGGAGGCAGATATATACCGCCATAAATACTTTTGCCTCCCCTGTTTTTTTCCTGACTTCGATCACCGCAGAAATCAGCCCCGGCAAAGCAATGGCTGAAAATACAATGATAATGCTCAATCTTCTCCGTACACGCTGCCGAGAACAACACTTGCTCTGCCGGAGGTCGTGGCGGCGCAGGCGATCACCCAACCGATTGCGCCAATAACTCCCGCTAAAAAGACAGCGCAGCTTAAAACGGGTTTCTTCATATGGACCTCTCCTTGTCTGTTTCTTTTTCTATAGAGACGCAAAAGACCTCCAAACGTTCCCGCTGTTTTTTCCACTGTACCATATCTTCGCCCCTTTTGCAGGGCCGAGACAACAGCAGCTGCTGACGGCACGGGAGGAAACGCTCCTGCGAGAGCGAGCGGGTCTCGCTTCCGCAGCGACGAAACCCGGCCCGTCAACGACACCCCCCAAGTCCGCCCCCACCAGGGATCTCTGAAAAGGATCACCCGTCCCGAAAGGCGCGGAACGCGGTGGGCAGCGCGGCGCGCTCCTGCAACTCCGCGTCACGGAACCAGACAAAAGCCTCCGGCATTTCCCGACAGAGGAAATAATAGCAGCACATCTCCCACTCCACATGAGTGAAAATGTGGGTGCGGCGCCGCTCCCGCAGCAGCTCCGCCGGGGATACGCCCCACGCCGCCGCCTGTGCCGCAGCTTCCTCCGGCGCAAGCGCGCCCGGCACATTGGGGAACTCCCAAAGTCCGCCCAGCAGCCCGGTTTCCGGGCGCTTCCGGAGCGCGACAAACGACCCGCAGCGAAAATGGAACACAGTCATTTTCTCGCGCCGCCGCGCCGGTTTCGCAGCCTTGACCGGCAGCGTCCGCCAGCCTCCGTCCCGACTGGCGCAAAACGCCGATGCAGGACAAGCCGCGCAATCCGGCGCGCCGTTCGGCAGGCAGACAAGCGCCCCAAGCTCCATCAGCGATTGCGTAAACGCGCCGCACGCGCCCGCGGGATAGACCGCCGCCAGCGCCGCGCGGACATCCGCCTTTGTTCCGGCATCGCTGATGGAGCGGTCGTCTCCGGTCAGGCGGGCGGTCACACGCAGCACATTGCCGTCCACCGCCGGAGCAGGCTGCTCAAAGCAGATGGACGCGATGGCGCCGGCCGTATAATCTCCGACGCCCTTGAGCGCACGGATGGCAGCATAATCGGACGGAAAAACGCCGCCATGCTCGTTCATGATCTGCCGCGCCGCAGCCTGCAGATTGCGCGCGCGGGAATAGTAACCCAGTCCCTCCCAGAGCTTGGAAACGCGCTCCCAGTCCGCGGAGGCCAGACGAGCAATGTCCGGTATCTCACGCAAAAAGCGAAGATAATAGCGTTTCACGGCCTCCACGCGCGTCTGTTGCAGCATGATCTCTGAAAGCCAGACATGATAGGGCTCCCGGTCATGCCGCCACGGCAAATCCCGCGCATTCTCCCGGAACCACGGCAAAAGCGCCTCCGGCAGCCGCCGAAGCCGCTGTGCGCCATCCTGTTCCATCCGTTCCATCCCTCCTTTTCCGAACCCGTGCGCAGCGCCGTTAGTCCTGCGCCGCGTCAGCTTTATACGCCATCAGCTTCCGCATACGGTGATTGATGCCGCTCTTGCTCATACCACCCGGCGAGAGCAGCGCCAGATCGGCCAGGCTGGCCTCCGGGTTTGCGATGCGCAGCAGCGCAACCTCGCGCAAATCCTCCGGCAGATTTTCCAGTCCGGTTTCGCGCTCGATTTTGCGGATCTGTTCCAGCTGCGCCTGCGCCGCAGAAACGATTTTGTCCGCATTCGCGCTGTCGCAGTTGACGCGGCGGTTGACCGCGTTGCGCATATCCTTCTCCACCCTTGCGGACATGATCTCCATCGCGGCGTTCGGCGCGCCAATCAGCGTGAAGAAGTCCTCGATTGCCTCGGACTGCTTGAAATAAATCACATAATGCCCCGCGCGCATGGTATCCTTTGGGGAGAACCCCAGCTCCAACAGGATGGAGAACATCTCACCGGAAACATTCTTGTGATCTGTGACCAGCTCCAGATGGTAGCCTTTTTCCGGGTCGGTAATGCTGCCGCCCGCCAGATAAGCGCCGCGCAGGAAGGACACGCGGCAGCAATCCTCCTCCAGCATTCCCAGATTGATATGATGCGCGACCGTCGCGGCAGCGTCATAGCCATAGCGGGCAAAAACCGTGCGGATCTTCTCCGCGTCCTGCATGAAAAATACCGTCTTGCTCCCCGTGTTTGCGCTGACCGCGTCAAAGCCGGAATCTGCGCCGAAGGCGCGTTTCCAAAGGCGCGGCAGGCGCTGGGCAAAGTCCGGGCTGGCCGTAATAATTTTGATTTCCTTTGCGGAAAATGTGTTGGCATAGAGCAGCACGCCGTAAGCCTCCGCCGCCGCGCAGCAGGCGCGGTTCAGCCCGGTGCGGCACAGCTCCGCCTTGACCCGTGCGGAAAACGTCACCTTGCGCCCTCCTGCCGGTTCATATCGCGGTTCACCAGCTCCGCAGGATGCCCCTGCGCGTTGATGCGCTCCGCGAGCGCGCGTGCCACAGCGACGGAACGGTGCCTTCCTCCGGTGCAGCCCACGGCGATGGTCAGCATATGCTTTCCCTCCTCCACATACTGCGGAAGCAGGAATGTGATGAGCTGGTCAGCCAGCTCCACAAATTTGTTCGACGCGCCATGCCGAAAAACAAAATCCCAAATCTCCTGATCCATGCCGCTTTTCTCCCGCAGCTCCGATACATAATACGGGTTCGGCAGGAAGCGCACATCCAGCACCATGTCCGCCTCTGCAGGGATGCCGTACTTGAAACCGAAGGACATGACACAAACCCGCAGCGTCCGTCCGTCCTCGTCCCCGACCAGCCGCCGGTAAATTTCCCGCTGGAGCTGCCCCAGCGTCAGGCTGCTGCTGTCGATCAGATAATCCGCGCATTCGCGCAGACGCTCCAAACGCATGGCTTCCAGCGCCACAGCCGCTTCCAGGCTCCCGGCCTCCGCCTGGAGCGGGTGGGGCCGGCGGGACTCCTTGTAGCGCCGGATGAGCGTCAGCACGTCCGCCGCCATAAATAATATTTCATATACGCAGCCCTGCGCCTTCAACTGCTCCAGCGCCTCGAAAATGGCGGATACGCCGCCCGCGTCCCGCAGGTCGGTGACGATGGCAACCTTTTCATAGCGTCCGCCAAGTCCCGCGCAAAATTCCGCCAGCTTTGGCAGCAGCGCCGCCGGAATATTGTCCACGCAATAATAGTCCATGTCCTCCAGCACATCCGCCGCGCGGGTCTTGCCTGCGCCGGACATTCCGGTAATAATCAGAAATTTCATCTTTTGTGCACCTGTACGCCTTGACTGATACAATTATAATAAAATATAATAAAACAATTTCTTCTCGTGATAAAATCAGGATAACTGTCTATATTTTTTAGCCCTGATTGGAAGGAGCCGGATGCCCGATGCTCCTCCAATCAGAGCTTCCTTAATCCCCCAGCAGCCGTACCTCCGGCTCCAGCTCCACGCCATAGGCCGCAAACACCGCCGCGCATACCCGTTCCATCAGCGCGCGCACGTCTGCGCAGGTCGCGCCGCCGGTATTCACGATGAACCCGGCGTGCTTACGTGAAACCATCGCGCCGCCGACAGACAGCCCCTTCAGTCCCGCACCGTCGATCCATGCGGCGGCATAGCCGTTTTGCGGACGCTTGAATGTGCTGCCCGCAGAGGGCTGGGAAAGCGGCTGACTGGCGCGGCGTTTGGCCTGAAGCTCCGCCATTTGTGCGTCGATCACGCTGCGGTCGCCCGGCGTGCCACGCAGAAGCGCGGAGGTCACGATGTCTCCGCCGCTTTCGGAAAAGCAGCTGTGCCGATAGGAGAACGACAGCTCCGCCGCGCCGACATCAAACGGCTCGCCCTGCGCATTCATCGCGCGGACGGAAACAACGACATCCTGCATCTCGCCGCCATAAGCCCCGGCGTTCATCACGACTGCGCCGCCGACAGAACCGGGAATGCCATGCGCAAATTCCAATCCGCTGAGCGACTGCGCCGCCGCATAAGCCGCCGCGCGGCTCAACAGGAGTCCCGCGCCCGCGCGCAGCCGATCCTCCCCTTCCGCCGCAACGCCGCCCAGCGCGTCCCCGATATGGACGACCACACCCCTTATGCCCGCATCCGCGACCAGCAGGTTCGTGCCGTTGCCGATCACCGTCGGCTCCACGCCTTTTTCCCACAGGAACCGCCGCAGGGCGGAAAGCTCCTCCACTGTGGAAGGTTCTGCAAACAACGCCGCCGGGCCGCCGATGCGGAAGGAGCAGTGACGCGCCATCGGCTCCTCCGTCAGCAGCCGCAGACCCGGAATGGTGCGCGCCAGCTCCGGCGCAAGACGCGCCGCATCCATCGCCCCCGCGCTCATTCGTCAAAGCTGTCGCCGGTATCTATTTTTCCGTCGTGACGTTTCAAAAATTCGCGTGCCGTATTGTAGCCCAGCATCTTCTGCCGATGGTTCATCGCGGCGACCTCCAAAATGATTGCAAGATTGCGTGCAGGCGCAACGGGTATCGTGAGCTGCGGCACCTTCACCTCCAGAATTGTGGTGCTCTCCTCATCCAATCCCATGCGGTCATAGTGCATATCTTCCTTCCAATGTACAAAGTTCACCACCAGGTCAATGCGCGCCTTAGGCAGCACGGCGCCAATTCCATAAATGCGGCGCACGTCGATCAGTCCGACGCCGCGCAGCTCCATGAGGTACTGTATCATCTTCGGCGCACAGCCGTCCAACACGTACCGGCTCATGCGGCGAATCTCCACCGCATCGTCCGCCACCAAACGATGCCCGCGTTTGACCAGCTCCAGCGCGACCTCGCTCTTGCCGATGCCGGACTCGCCGGTGATCAGCAAACCCTCGCCATGCACCTGAATCAAAACGCCATGCACCGTCGTCCGCGGCGAGAGCGCGGTGCGGAGGGTATTGATGACCTGCGCGATAAATTCGCTGGTGTCCATATCCGTCGCCAGCAGCGTCACATCATATTTCTGCGCGCTCTTTAAGATCGCGGGGTCCGGCTCCACGGCGTTGCACAAAATCAGGACCGGGATATTCCGGGAAAAGAGCTGTCCCAGCACTTCCTCCCGCATTTCCGGCGAGAGCGTGGCAAGGAACGCGCTCTCCGAACGTCCCCACACACGGATGCGATCCACCTCGAAATAGTCGAAAAAGCCGATCAGCTGCAGCGACGGACGCGCCACATTATAATTGCCGATGCGCACATTCTCATAGTTCGCGGAACGGTGCAGGATCTCCAGATGATGTTCCTCCACAATATTTTTCAACGCGATTGTATATTTCGGTTTCATGCCCTTGATTTCTTCCATGTCTACAGCCTCCATAATAATAAAATCGGTATTGCTGCATCCATCCGGAACGCAGGATGGATCGGATGCTTAGGAAATATTATATAAAATTTCGGTGGATTTGGCAACCATTTTTCCCGTAAAAAACACGCTCTTTCACGCCATCCACCAAAAACGTGCGATTCCGGGAAAATTTCTCTTGCAATTCCGTTTGCTTTTTGGTATGATATAAGGGCTGTTTTGGAAGCAAACAGCCTTATCCAGAGAAGCAAGGAGGTGCAGCATCAGATGGCAAAATGCGAGTTTTGTGACAAGGGCGTTTCTTTCGGTATTCAGGTGAGCCACTCTCACAGACGTTCCAACCGTGTGTGGAAGCCGAATGTGAAGCGCGTAAAGGTGATCCTCGACGGTTCCCCGAAGCACGTCTACGTATGCACCCGTTGTCTGCGCAGCGGCAAGGTCACGCGCGCGGTTTGACAATGTATGTTCCATCGGAATAAAGCCTGCCGGTTCCCGGCAGGCTTTTGTTCCGCCCGCACCCCAAATCATGACCGAAACCCCATGCGCTTTGGGATACGTCAAAGCGCATTTTTTCGACAGCACGAAAATGATACACTGATTCAAATTGCGGAGAATATTCAGGCAAAATAGAATCCTATTATACTCATATACTGAGAAGAAATAGTTGTGCCAAAAAATTTGAATGGATGGTATTCGCATGAAAAACAACCAGATTTGGAGATATGTCTTTCCGGCACTTTCTGTTGTTTTGTGGATAGCGACAATCGTTCTTTTTTTCAGGGGTAACAGGGCTTATAGCACAACCGATTATGAAGCACAAATGCAGATAGCAAATGCCTTGAGATGGCAGCCTGCTTGCTTTGTCGGAGCTTTGATTTCAACCGCAGCAGCCTATGTCGCTTCTGAAATAGAGCAATACTTGAATGAAAACGAGGACTAACCGCTATGACGAAGAAAAATTAAATTTGAAAGACAAACTATGTTGTTATTGCGGATTTGATCATCTGGTATTTAGAAAAAAAGCCCGCCTTGCAAGGCGGGCTTTTTTTGCATGATTTTTCTGCGATGCAGCCGGGCGTTTATTTTGCCGCCGCGTCTGCGTTGCTGCGATGGGGCTTTGCCAGCGTCTGGATGCCCTCGATGGCAAGCACGATGGCAAGGATGACCAGCAGGATGCCGATGATGGCCTGCGCCCAGGGACCCCAGTCCGCACCGCCGGCGGCGATCGTGATAAACTGGTTCCTTGTGTTGATAATCAGCGAGCAGATGGTGACGACCAGCATAAAGGCCATCGGGAACAGGAACATCTTGTTGTTCTTGCCAATATTGCCAAGCCATGTGGCAACAGCCAGCAGACCCAGCGCAGCCAGAAGCTGGTTGGCGGAACCGAACAGCGCCCAAATCTTGGCGTAGCCGTTCAGTCCAAGCAGAACGCCGAGAACAACGGTGATGACGGTGGCAACATAGGTGTTGCTCAGGAACTTCTTTGCGCCCTTGACATTGTCCTTCGTTTCGCCCTTTGTGGAGTCGATCCAGAACTCCTGGAACATGAAGCGCGCCAGACGGGTCGCGGTATCCAGAGAGGTCAGGCAGAACGCGGAATAGGTCAGGACAAGCAGGGTATACATGACGTTATAGGTGCCGGGGAACGCGCTGTCGATCATGTGGGCGATACCGCCGCCGAAAATCGCAGTCGCGCCGGAGAGCACGGAGTCCGGGTTCGCCTTGTTCCACGCATAGGCATAGGCAACCGCACACAGCGTCAGAATCGCAAGCACGCACTCCAGCAGCATACCGCCATAGGCGATGGGACGTGCATCCTTTTCCCGGTTGAGCTGCTTAGATGTGGTGCCGGAGGAAACCAGAGAATGGAAGCCGGAAATCGCGCCGCAGGCGATGGTGGTGAACAGCACGGGGAACAGATAAGACGAGCCGCCGCCCGTAGTATCCACCGTGGCCATACTGCTCATGGACGGACGCGCGACGATGACGCCGACGACGGCCAGCAGCAGCATTGCATAAAGCAGGAACGAGGAGAGATAGTCGCGCGGCTGAAGCAAAACCCAAACCGGTGCAATAGATGCAACCGCGATATACACGGCCATGATCCACATCCATGTGGTGGTGGAAAGATAAATCGGGTGGAAGTTCATACCGATTGCGATGATGACAACGATAGCGGCCACGCCAATGATGGAAGAAACGCCCATCGGCGCGTTGCGGCGGTAAACCAGGAAGCCGAACAGGATCGCAATGACGATGAACAGGAGGGAGACCATCGCAACGCGCGACGCGGCCAGCGAGGCCACCTTGTCCACCACACCGTTTGCATCATATGTCGCGCCAAAGGTACCGGCCACGATGGAGGCAAACGCCGCGACGACGAGAATCAGGGTCAGATAGGCAAAGATGATAAACAGACGCTTTGCCCGGCGGGACATATTGACGGAGATGATCTCACCGATGGACTTTCCGTCGTGGCGGACAGAGGCGAACAGCGCGCCAAAGTCATGGACGCCGCCGAAGAAAATGCCTCCGATGAGGATCCACAGCGCGCAGGGCAGCCAGCCGAACACCGCAGCGCTGATCGGGCCTGTGATCGGGCCTGCGCCAGCGATGGACGAGAAGTGATGTCCCATCAGAACAGGCGCTTTGGCCGGAACATAGTCCGCGCCGTCTTCCATCGTATGGGCCGGCGTGGGCTTGTCGCCCTCTCCAACGCCCCATTGTTTGCAGAGCCAGCGGCCATAGAATATGTAACCGATGGCAAGGATCACGACTGCAATGATAAGCAGCAGTAAACCATTCATGAAAGTTTCACTCCTTACATAACTATTCTATGCTTTTCTTTTTGCACCGAAGCTCCAACGCTTTGGCTTGGGGTCCAGCACATTTTTCAAAGATTTCGCAGTTCTGCGGCCGTCCGGGTTAGAAAGGATCGCGCCCCTCCCCAGCTCAATCACTGTGGCATGAATTTCCATCCAGCCGTGAAGCGAAAATTGAAAATCTTTTCTGCGGCGGTAACGCTTCAGCGCGCGCAGCGCGCCCTCCTCCGCGCTTTCGCACAAAATCACCGCCACGATGTAGGAATACATATGCTCTTTATGCGGGACGATACGTGGCTCGCCCAGCGCACCGGCCTGCTCCACGAGCTGCCGAAAAAGCGCCTCCGTCAGCTCCGGAACGGAGAAAAAATACACATACTCGTTCCGCGCAGCCGACCACATTTCGGCCTTGCGGGACAGGACATAAGCGGTCCCGACCTCGTGATATTCCGCCGTGGCCGCCAGCGGCGCGTCCGACGCGCTGCATCGGGAAACATCGTACCATGTTGCATAGGATGTCAGCAGACGCTCCAGCATTTGAGCGCGGTCTTTTTCCATGTGTCCTTCTCCCTTTCCGCCCGGCACACAGAACGCCGCCCCCGCCGCTTTGCCACACACAGGGTACGATACGCTGCATACTGTATACCAAACGCTGTATACAGCGGCATTATATCACCATCTTTTGCAAAATTCAACTATTATTTATCTCGTCAGACAGGAAAAATGGGAAAACCTGTACGAAGCGCACGCTCGTAAAACGACAAACGCGGACAAATCCGGGCATTTATCGCCCGGCACGGCAAAAAAACGGCACGCTCCTGCGAACGTGCCGTTTTTTCCGGCGGGAACCGCCGGAGATGGTTCCCGCTTTTTGCTTTCATAAACCGGAGGCGCGTATCACTCCTGCAAGACGCTGAGTGTACGCTGCGCGGCCGGAGCGTCCGGATTGGTGCAGACCAGCGGAATCAGCTCGTCATGATCTTTGAACGCCAGCATATAGTTCATCTCCGGGTTGATGTCCTCCTTAAATTCGCCCGTCATGGTGCCGGTCTTGAGATCGACATTGACGGTTGCGATCAGGCGGCGGCGCTTTTTGCCAACGCAGACATAGACATGGCCGTCGCTCAAATCCGGCATCAGGTTCTCCTGCCGATCCACCGCGAGCGCAATGTGGCGGGACACCATCTCGTCATACTCGAATTTGTGCAGACCATATACGCCGAGCTTGCTGGTCGTGGCCTCGCTTACAAAGTCGTCCCACGTGAACACGGCGCTCTGCGCATAACGCTCCCGGACGCCCTTGCTGTGCAGCACGTTGTCCGCCGCACGGCGCAGGCGGCTTTCGGCCATGTCCAGTATCTGTTCGTCCGACAGACTTTCGTAGGCGACGGAGCTGAGCTCCAGGATAAAGTCGATTTCTGAGGTAAAGCGGCTGACATGGTCGCCGGTTTTGTTGCGCAGCAGCGTAACGAGAATATTCTTTTTTGTCAGGCTTCCATTCATATCGGTAAACCATCCTTTCTGCTGTAAGGTTTGTTCATATTTTGGCGCGGAACATCTGCCTTTTTTGCGCACTTATTACAAAAACGATTATACCACAAAAGTACCACAGGGTCAAGGAAAAGTTCTGCACCGCACGGAACAAAAGTATTTGCTTTTCTCTGTGCGTGTGGAGCTGCACCTGTGGATCTTCATTTGCGGCGGCGGGAACGGGGTGGATTTCGCCCCCACCCCTGCCCGCTCCCACAGACGCATTTGTGCTGTGAGCTATCAAAGGCTGCCCTTCGACCACATCCGGCCGGTGTGATCCATCTCATATTCCCCTTGCAACAGCAGCTCGGAAACCGGAACGATGCGGTAACCGTTTTGCAGCAGGTATTCTATGACAGAGGGCAGCGCCTCCGGCGTGTGCAGCGCGGCGTTATGAAACAGGATGATGCTCCCGTCCTGCACGCCGGATGTGACACGCCGGTAAATCTCATCGGCGGAAAGCTCCTTCCAGTCGAGCGAGTCCACATCCCACTGAATCGTCTGAAGCCCCAGCTCGGACGCGGTTTCGATCACCGCATCGTCATATTCGCCATAGGGGCAGCGGAACAGCGTGGGCCGTGCGCCGGTCACGGATTCGATCTTATCGCAGCCTGCGGTCAGATTTGCGATGATTTCGTCATGCGTAAGCTGGGTAAAGTGCGCGTGGTCGTCCGAGTGTGTCATGACCTCATGTCCGGCTGCGGCGAGTGCCTGCACGGACTCCGGATATTTGTCCACCCACGCGCCGACGACAAAGAACGTCGCCGTTACGCCGTATTTTCCCAGAATGTCGATGAGCGTCTGGGTGTCCTCGTTGCCCCACGCGGCGTCAAAGGTCAGCGAAACGCATTTGTCGTCCCGCTGCACACTGTAAACGGGCAGCTTCCGCTCCGCCGGGGACGCGGAGGACAGAAAGGACGGCGTTATCGCCGTGAAAAACAGCGCCGCGATGAGCGCCGTAAATCCCGCGGCGCGCAGCAGCTCCTTTGTGTGGCTCACGCTTTTGTACCGGATTCGCTTCCGCATAACGCAGAACCTCCTTCTTGGGCAGCGCCGCGCAAATGCGTCTGCGGCATCCCGCGGTCATTCCCCGCCGACGCCTCCCGCCGATTTATGCAGCGATGCCCTTGCATTTTTTGCTGCTATCATCCTATGTACAGGCTATGCAAAAAATGCAGGAGACTCCGCGCGGTGGTTCCGGATCGCGGCGGAGGTTCACCCCACGCCGATCTCTCCCAGCAGGCCGCGAACGCCATCCTCGCGCAGAATATCCTTATAATAGGAAAGCTCGTCCTGAATCAGCTCGTCTATCACTTCCATTCCAAGCAGCTCCACCGGCGCGCGGTCGTCCGTCAGCAGATGACCGCCGCTTTCATACGGGGTCAGCCCCTGCGCGACCGCAGCCATCAGCGACCGCAGCTCCGCGTTTTCCAGCGCCTCCGCCCGCGCAGAGAAATCCGAAAACACATCCGTTTCCGCGGCAAACAGCTCCCGGTTGGAGTTATATGGCACGTCCACCGTCTGCACACAGGGAAAAACGGCGGAAATCGTATCGCAGAGATAGCTGTTGATGCTGTCCGCATCATCGGAATACATATTCAGATTCACCACCATCACGCCGCCGGGATTCAAATGCTCCTGCACCAGTGTGAAAAACTCCACAGAGGACATTTGAAAGGGGATCGTGATGTCCTGATAGGCGTCCACCATGATAACATCATAGCGCTGCTCGCTGACAGACAGGAAGGTGCGTCCATCAGCCGTTGTCACGGAAACATTCTCCGGGAGCCGGAAATACTCCTGCGCCAGCTCCGTGATTTTTTCGTCGATCTCCACGCCCTCGATTTTCGCAATGGCAGGAAAATATTCGCGGCACTGTGTGGCATACGTCCCCGTTCCCATGCCAAGAATGAGGATGCTCGCGTCCGCGTCCTCCGCGATGTCCGCCAGCACCGGCGCGGCCAGCGCATAGTCATAGTAATAACCGGTCAGCCCTCCGTCCTTTTCCATCACGGACTGCACGCCAAACAGGACGTTGGTGGACAGCACGATTTTGTCCCCGTCGTCCCGAACCTGTAAATAGTTATAGACGGACTCTCCCTCATAGACCAGATCGTCCTCCCAAAATGCAAAGCTGCTGCCCGCGCCGAACACACTGAACGCCACAAACAGCAGGGCGGAAACGATGCAGACCACCGCGCGGCGGCGGGCGCTGATGAAATAGAGCAGCCCCAGCAGGAGCAGCACGCCGGAAAAAATCAGGAATGTTGCGGCGGTGCCGACAGCGGGAATCGTGACAAAGGTGGGAACAAAGGTGCCGATGATGCTGCCGATGGTATTGAATGCGTTCAGCCGTCCGACCACGCTGCCGCTGTCATCCAGACTGTCCACCGTGAATTTGACGAGAGAGGGCGTGGTCGTGCCAAGCAGGAACAGCGGGAAAACGAAGATGATAATGCAGGAGAGGAAGCCCGCCCAGATGAGGAAAGCGCTTTCCACCGAAATGACGAGCAGACCGGAAACGCCCAGTATAACGTACTTGCCGAGAAACGGGATTGCGGCGATCCAGACGGCGGCGATCAGCACACGGCGATAGAGCCGATCCGGATTCGGGTCTTTGTCCGCGCTGCGTCCGCCGTAGAGGTTGCCAAGCGCCATTGCGATCATGATCGTGCCGATGATGATCGTCCAGACGATTTGCGAGGAGCTGAAATAAGGCGCCAGCAGCCGACTGGCGCCCAGCTCCACCGCCATCACGGACATCCCCGCGAAAAATTCCGTCATATAAAGATAAAACCGGCTTTTCAAAATTCCTGCCTGCATCTGTTTGCTCCTGTTCGTTTGTAATCATGCGCCGCGCAGACCGCCGCGCTCATTGTGTGGTGCTACATTGACTTTTATCTGCTATAACGCCGTTCCCTTTCTGGGAACAAAGAAAGACTGCATATCCACCTGCTCCAGCTTCAGCAGCTTCACTTTTTTGTCGATTCCTCCCCCGTATCCGGTCAGGCTCCCGTTTGTCCCGACCACACGGTGGCAAGGCACGATGATGGAGATTTCGTTGTGTCCGACCGCACCGCCGACCGCCTGTGCCGCCATCCGCTTCATGCCCCTTTCGGCTGCGATCTGTTTTGCGATTTCTCCATAGGTCATGGTCTTTCCGTAGGGAATGGCGCACAGGATTTTCCAAACCGCATTTTGAAATTCGCTCCCCATCAGGTGCAGCGGAACGTCAAACTCCGGCTCCCGTCCTGCAAAATAGACGTCAAGCCAGCGCTTCACCTCCGTAAAAAGCGGTATCTCCCGTTCCTCATGCTCCTGATCCAGATGAAGCGCAAAATACTTCTGCCCCTCAAACCACAATCCGGTCAGTCCAACGTCATCCGCCGCCAGCAGAATGTCTCCGATTGGCGAGCGATAGCAACTGGTGTACTGCATTCTGTTCTCCTTTGTTTTTTTGTTCAGCTCTCCCCCGTGCAAATGCGTCGCAGTGTCTGACGGCTGCTTTAGCCGTTCTTGCCGACTAATACGGTGAGGTCTGAATTATACCTGATTGTACTTTATATAACTATATTATATATTATATTTCAGTTTTTCCGCTCTGCGCGCAGACCACGTGCGCTCCGCGTGTCCTGCATCCCTTCCACGGCTCCGCCGGCCACCGCCCACAAATACAGGCTGGCAACGCTGCAACAGGGACTATAACGTCTGCGATATGCTTCAAACAGGCTCCTGTCAATTTCCGTGTGACGATGCACCATCCGCAGACCGCGCCGGATGGCCAGATCGTCAAAACTGAAAATATCCGGGCGCTGCAAGCCGAACAGCAGGATCATCTCCGCCGTCCAAACGCCGACGCCCTTCAGCGCTGCCAACGCTCTGACCGCATCGGAATCCGTCATGCAGGAAATTTTCTGCAAATCAAATTCCCCGCGCTCCACCTTGCGGGCAAAGTCGCTTATGTATTCCGCCTTGCGGAACGTCGTCCCAAAGGATTGCAGCATATCCACGCCAGCCGACAGGACGCGCTCCGCGTTGATTGTGCCAAGCCCTGCCTGCATCCGCGCCCATACGGTGGCCTGCGCTTTGGTGGAGATCTGCTGCCCGATGATGTGGTGTACGACTGCGGAAAACAAATCTGTATCCACCTGCCGTGCGATATGTCCGATGCTGTCGATCACCGCGCCCAGCGCCGCGTCCCGTTGTTTCAAATAGTCCGTTTCCGCGCGCCCATATTGAAAATACACGTCCAGACCTCCCGTTGTATATATGCAGGAGCGGCGTTTCTGACCGCGCCTTACAGACAGCTCCCCTTCGGGATCACCAGCGGCAGACGCGCGCTGCCGCAAAGGTGCAGGTTTGCGGAAACCGTCACGTCCTTGTCCGTGACGACGCTGCTCAGGTCGGTATGCGCGCCGATTTCAGTATTGTTCATGATGATGCAGTCGCGCAGGGAGCAGTCCGGGCCGACGCGCACGCCATTGAACAGGATGCAGCGCTCCACCCGTCCCTCCACGATGCAGCCGTCCGCCACGAGGGAATCATGCACCCGCGCCGCGTCGCCATAATAGGTACTGACGTCGCTCCGCGCACGGGTGGCGACCCGCCGCTCCTCCGGGAAAAGCTGCGCGCGCTTGATGGGGTCAAGCATCTCCATGCTGGCGCTGTAATAATCCTGTATGCTGGTGATAAAGCGGGCATAGCCGCTGTGCATAAACAGTCCCACGCGCCAGCCGTTCCCCATCATGTGCAGCAGTCCGTCGCGGTGGAAATGCAGCCGGTTGCTCTCGCTGCACCAGCGGATCATCTCCAGCAGCTTCTCCCGGCGCAGGATATAGGTTTCCAGACTGCAAAGCCCCCGTCCCGGCGTCGTCTGGCGGCAGAGCAGGTCGCTCGCAAAGCCGTTCCCGTCCGGCAGGAAGGACTGGTGCAGACCGTAAATCGGCTGCGTGGTACAGACGGCGGTGATGTCCGCGCCGCTCGCATAATGCGCTTCGATCAGGGCGCGCATATCAATATTGGCGCAGAGGTCGCCGCGCGTCAGGAGAATATAGTCCCGCTTTACGTCGTCCCGCAGGCGCGGATAGATGGAGTCCAGCGCGTCCATCGCACCGCCATAAGCACCGCGGTTCACCGGAGCCAGCAGCAGGTGCATTCCGCCGCTGTGGCGCACAAGGTTCCACGGTCTGCCGCTGGTGAGATGGTCCATCAGCGACTGGAAGCCATACTGCATGACCACATCCACATCCGGAACGCCCGCGTTCATCATGCCGGACATGGCGAAGTCGATCAGACGAAAGCGCACGCAGAACGGCAGCGCCGCCGCGGTGCGCCGCTTGCACAGATCGCCCAGATCCGGATGCATATGGTAGGCATAAATCAATCCATGTACGTTGTTCACACCTGCACCTCCCCACTTTGATAAATCATCGCACCCGGCGGGACAACGCCGCCTGCCGGAATGCGCAGGTCAGGCCCGCAGGTGGCCACGCTCCAGTTTGCATCGTTATCCGGCGGCGCGCCCACGCGCGCGTCCGCAGAAACCACGGTGTTCTCCCCGATGATGGCGTACTCCACCCTTGCGCCCGCACAGATATAAGCGCCGGGCATCACAACGCTGTACCGTATCGTCGCGCCCTCCTCCACGGTGACGGAGTCGGACAACACGGAGTTCTCCACGCGGCCGTACACCTGACAGCCCTCCGTGATGATGCTGTGGGTGGTTTCCGCGTGCGGCCCGATATACTGCGGGATACGGCGCGGGCTGTTTGCGCGGATGGGCCATGAGCGGTCATAAAGGTTCAGCAGTTTGGGGGAAAGCATATCCATATTCGCGTCCCAAAGGCTGGAAATGGTGCCAACATCGCGCCAGTAGCCCTCAAAGCAATAAGGGAACATCCGCTCCCCGGCCTGCAGCATATTGGGAATGATATTTTTGCCAAAGTCGTTTTCCGAATCGGGGTCTGCGGCGTCAGCCAGCAGATAGCTGCGCAGCTTGCTCCACCTGAACACATAAATGCCCATGCTGGCAAGGTCGCTGTCCGGCTCCTTTGGCTTTTCCGTAAATTTGCAGATCGCGCCGTCCTCCCCCAGCGTCATGATGCCGAACCGGCTGGCCTCCGCGAGCGGAACGCGCAGCGTGGCGATGGTGCAGTCCGCGCCCGCGCGCCGGTGAACGGCGAGCATCTCGGAATAATCCATCTTGTAGATGTGGTCGCCGGAGAGGATCAGCACGTTTTCCGGGTCATAAAGATTGATAAAATCAATGTTCTGATAAATGGCGTCCGCAGTGCCATTGAACCAATACCCCTTTTCCCCGCTGATCTGGTAAGGCGGCAGGATAAAGGTCCCGCCGTTGCTGCTGTCCAGGTCCCATGCGCTGCCCCCGCCGATGTAGCTGTTGAGCTGAAGCGGCTTATACTGCGTCAGCACGCCGACCGTGTCAATGCCGGAGTTGGCGCAGTTGGAAAGTGGAAAGTCGATAATGCGGTATTTGCCGCCAAAGGGAATGCTGGGTTTTGCCGTGTTGCGGGTCAATGCATAAAGCCGGGAGCCCTGTCCCCCGGCCAGGAGCATGGCGATGCAGTCTTTTTTCATCTTGTCCGCCTCCAATGTATTGGTCTTGTCCAACCATATGCCGCCCGCGCCGGGATCATGCAGGGAATATTTTTCGCGCGCGGCGGATTATTTTGTAATTATACACGAAAATCGAAAGATTTGCAAGCCGTTCATTCGTAAAATCTAATTAAATTTCAGATAAAATCATCAGGAAGTCCCTCTATCGCTCCGCCGCAGGCGGAACAGGCGCTTCCCCGGCGGGCGGCGGCAGGAAATCAGCCTCCGTGATCTCCATCAGCGCGGTGCGGTCGGGTGCGGGAACGTCGTCCGCAGATGCGGCGGCCAGGCGGTCGGCCTGCCGGACGACCATATCCTCAAAAAGATTCCGCACGTCGCGCGCGTTGCCAAAATTATCGTCGCGCGCCGCGTAGAGCCGCTGAAAAAACGTCTCCGCCGCCGTGTGCGCCGCTTCGGTCAGCACATAGCCATTTTTTCGGCACATCCCCTCAAAGATTTCCAGAAGCTGCGCCCCGTCATAATCGTCAAAATAAAAATATTTGTTAAAGCGGGACTGCAAGCCGGGGTTGGAGCGCAGGAACCGCTCCATCGGCGCGGTGTAACCCGCTGCGATGACCACCAGCTCGTCGCGGTGATCCTCCATCGCCTTGAGCAGCGTGTCGATGGCCTCCCGGCCAAAGTCGTTCTCGCCGCCGACCAGCGCATAAGCCTCGTCGATGAACAGTACGCCGCCCAGCGCAGACTGGATGACCTCCTGTGTTTTCAGGGCGGTCTGTCCGACATAGCCCGCGACCAGCCCGGAACGATCCACCTCCACCAGCTGACCGCGCGGCAGCACGCCGATGGCTGCATAGAGCCCTGCCAAAATGCGCGCGACGGTGGTCTTGCCGGTGCCGGGGTTACCAAGAAACACCAGATGCAGCGAAAGCTCCGGGCAGGGCAGCTCCGCCGCCTGCCGCAGACGGCGCACCCGGATCAGGTTCATCAGGCTTTTCACATCCTTTTTGATGCCGTCCAGTCCCACCAGTGCATCCAGCTGCTCCATCAGCGCGTCAAAGTCTGGCGGCGCGTCACGCTGCGCCGGGGCGGTCTGCACGGCCTTCTCTCCGGAGACTGCGCCCGCAACGGCGGGCGGGTGCTTCTCGGCAAAGCTCGGCTCGCCGCTGGTAACATAGTCCGCCGCGCAGAGCGCCGGACGGGACGGTTTTACGCCACTGCTGTCGCAGATGGCGCGCAGTTTTTCCCCCGCGTCGGTGATATATTCCGCCTCCGCAAAGCTCACATCGTCGTCCACGGCGGCCAGCGTCAGCAAAATGTTCGTCAGCATTCGGATAAAAACGCGTGAGCAGTCCGTGCCGTGCGTGCGGTCGTTTTCCGCAAGCGTCCAGAAAAAGAGCGGCGGCAGGAACTCCCCGCCCGCGCAGATTTTGCCCGTCAGCTCCCAGAGCAGCCACTGCGGTCTGACCGCGCCCTTTGAGTATATCTGGTTGATCGCGTCAACGTGCTCCTGTGTCACGCCGCCGGAGCGGCTCCAAAGCTGGCAGGCGCAGGTGCAGACGAACTGATCCAGCTCCCCGGATAGTCCCCGTCCTGCGATTTTATAAAACGCCTCCGTGTTTGCAATGTAAGTCTTATGCAGCTCCTCCGGCGAGCGTTTCCATTTGCTGGGCATAGCGTTCCCTCCCCCGTCGTCTTTCGTCCTGCTGAAAGCATTCCGTTTCAAACAGAGTATATCCCCGAAACGCGCAGTTTGCAATGATTTTGTTTGACAATCTGCGCCGTTGGTGATACTATATTGGATACCAAATGCGACGATGGAGAAGCGGCCTTCATGGCTTGCCGGACAGAGAGGGACGCGCTGCGGCTGAGAGCGTCCTGCGGCAGCGAAGGCGGTACCGCTCCGGAGCGGCCCGGAAAAAAACGGGACGGGCGCGCCCGTTACAGCGCAGCTTGAGCGGCGCACAGCGCGGTATACCGTCCTGCGCCTGAACGCAGGGTGGAACCGTGTATTGATTGATGCACCCCTGTCCGGATGTGGCAGGGGCGCTTTTTTAATCTTCTATTTTTATCTTCAGAGATTTCGATTCAGGAGGCGTTTTTATCATGGACGAAAAGAAAGAATCACAGTATACGTTTGAGAATGCGGAATACCGCCAGACCTACTGGCACACCTGTTCGCATATCATGGCGCAGGCGGTCAAGCGGCTCTGGCCGGAGGTACGGCTGGCCATCGGGCCTTCCATCGCGGAAGGCTGGTATTACGACCTTTCCGCCCCCTTTGCGTTTACGCCGGAGCATATGACGCAGATCGAGGAGGAAATGCGCAAAATCTGCAAAGAAAAGCTGAAGATCGAGCGCTTTGAGCTGCCGCGCGACGAAGCGCTGGAGCTGATGCGGGATGAACCGTTCAAGCTGGAGCTGATCCGTGATCTGCCGGACGACGTTCCCATCAGCTTTTACCGGCAGGGCGAGTTTACCGACCTCTGCGCCGGGCCGCACCTGGACTCCACAGGCCGGGTGAAGGGCAACGCCATCCGCCTGCTGACCTGCAACGCCTCCTACTGGCGCGGCGATTCCAGCCGCGAGAGCTTGCAGCGCATTTATGGCATTGCGTTCCCAAAGAAGGACGCGCTGGATGCCTACCTGCAACGCATCGAGGAAGCGAAGAAACGCGACCATCGGCGGCTGGGCAGGGAACTGGGGCTGTTTTTGCTGATGGACGAGGGTCCCGGCTTCCCGTTCTTTTTACCAAAGGGCATGACGCTGCGCAACACGCTGATCGACTACTGGCGCGAGGTACACCACCGCTACGGCTATGTGGAAATCTCCACCCCGGTCATCCTGAACCGCGCGCTCTGGGAACGCAGCGGCCACTGGGATCACTACAAGGAAAATATGTATACCACCGTCATTGACGGCGAGGACTACGCAGTCAAGCCGATGAACTGCCCCGGCGGAATGCTGGTCTACGCATCCGAGCCGCACTCTTACCGCGACCTGCCGCTGCGCTGCGGCGAGCTTGGGCTGGTGCACCGTCACGAGCTGTCCGGCGCGCTGCACGGGCTGTTCCGCGTTCGCTGCTTCACGCAGGACGATGCGCACATCTTTATGACGCGCGAACAGATGCAGGACGAGATCGTGAACACCGTCCGGCTGTTTGATGAGGTTTATTCCACCTTTGGCCTGCACTACAATGTGGAGCTTTCCACCATGCCGGAGGATCACATCGGCACGGAGGCCGAATGGGAGCAGAACCAGAACATTCTGAAGAACGCGCTCACCAGCATGGGCAAAACCTGCGTTGTCAACGAGGGCGACGGCGCGTTTTACGGCCCGAAGCTGGACTTCCACATTGAGGACTGTCTTGGCCGCACATGGCAGTGCGGTACCATCCAGCTGGACAGCCAGCTTCCGGAACGTTTTGCGCTGGAATATGTCGGCGCGGACGGCGCAAAGCACCGCCCCGTGATGATCCACCGCGTGGTGTTCGGCTCCATCGAGCGCTTTATCGGCATCATCACCGAGCATTTTGCGGGCGCGTTCCCGACATGGCTCGCGCCGGTGCAGGCAAAGGTGATGAACATCACAGATCGCAGCGCGGACTATGCACGCGCCGTACAGGAAAAGCTGGATGCAGCCGGTATCCGCGCGGAGCTAGATCTGCGCAATGAAAAAATCGGCTATAAAATCCGCGAGGCACAGATGCAGAAGGTGCCCTATATGCTGGTCGTCGGGGACAAGGAGACCGCAGACGGCAGCGTCTCTGTCCGCTCCCGCACGGGCGAGAACCGCGGCAGCCTGCCGTTGGAGGACTTTCTGGCACAGCTTCAGGATGAGGTGCGTACCCGCGCAATGAATTGATATCGACTCTTTTTGGGGGAACTATGATCGAATTTGAAGAATACAAGGGAAAATTAAACGCGCTGAAGCCCACGCTGACCGAGCTGGGCGCGGCGCTGAAGCTGGACGACGCGCGCCGCGAACTGGAGGAGCTGCTGACCGCGCAGGAGCAGGAGGGCTTCTGGAACGACGTACAGAACGCCCAGCGCAGCCAGCAGCGCAGCAAGCAGTTGCAGGGAAAGATAGACAATTACGCAAAACTGCAAGGCGCGTGGGACGACCTTTATACCATCTGCGAGATGGCGCTGGAGGAAAACGACGAGAGTATGCTCAGCGAATTGCAGGAGGGCTATGCGCGCTTTGAAACCGAGCTGGAGCAGACGCGCCTGCAAACGCTGCTGACCGGCGAATACGACGCAAACAATGCGATACTGACGCTGCACCCCGGCGCGGGCGGCACGGAAGCGCAGGACTGGGCCAGTATGCTCTACCGGATGTATACCCGCTGGACGGAGCGCCACGGCTTCCAATACACGCTGATGGACTGGCAGGACGGCGATGAGGCCGGCATCAAATCCGCGACCATCAAAATCGAGGGCGAAAACGCCTATGGCTACCTCAAGAGCGAAAACGGCGTACACCGCCTGGTGCGCATCTCCCCGTTCGACGCCTCCGGCCGGCGGCAAACGAGCTTCGCCGCCGTGGAGGTCATGCCGGAAATCACAGATACCAGCGAAATCGAGCTGCGGGACGAGGACATCAAAATGGACGTTTACCGCTCCTCCGGCGCAGGCGGACAAAAGGTCAACAAGACCTCCTCCGCCGTGCGTCTGACCCACCTGCCGACCGGCATCGTCGTTTCGTCGCAGGTGGAGCGCAGCCACTTCCAGAATCTGGAAAACTGCAAGGAGATGCTGCGCGCCCGCCTGGCCGAAATCAAGGAGCGGGAGCATCTGGAAAAAATCAGCGACATCAAGGGCGTACAGATGAAGATCGATTTCGGCTCCGCGATCCGCTCCTATGTATTCATGCCTTATACGCTGGCTAAGGACACGCGCACCGGCTACGAAAACGGCAACATCAACAATGTGATGGACGGCGACATCGACGGGTTTATCAACGCCTACCTCGCCATGCACGCGGAAAAGTAACACGCGGGCAATGAGCAGAAAAAGAAAACACGGCGCGCGGCTTGGCGCGGCGGTACTTGCCGCTGCGCTGGCGGCGCTCGCCGGAACGGTCTATCTGCGCGGCACTGCCGAGCCCGCCAGCCCGGAAGCGACCGCGCCGCAGGAAACGCCGTCTCCCACGATCATACCGTCGCCAACGCCAGAACCAACGGCAGAGCCGACGCCCTCCCCTACTCCGTCCCCGGAACCGGAAACGGAGTATTTTGTTTTGAGCTTTGTGGGGGATTGTACCTTCAGCAGCACCGCAGACATCCGCGATTATTCCGGCTCTTTTGAGTCCGTGGTGGGGGATGACCTCACATATCCCTTCGCCGCAACCGTACAGTATTTTGCGGACGATTATCTCAGCATCGCCAATCTGGAAGGGACGTTCACCACGGCGACGCTCTCCCCCGGCGCGCTGTTCGCCTTCAAGGCTGACTCCGCTTATGCGGGCATTCTTCCGGCGGGCAGCATAGAACTGGTGACACTGGGGAATAACCATTCCGGCGACTATTTGGAGCAGGGACTTTCCGACACAAAGGACGCGCTGGACGCGGTGGGCGTCGCTTATGCCGAAAATGACGGCTGTTATCTTTACGAAAGCGGGGGCGGGCCAAAAATCGGCGTTTACTCCAAGCTCTTCCCGACTGCGGCACAGGTAACGGCGGGCGTGGCCGCGCTGCAGGAAGCGGGCGCGGACATCATCATCGCCGCGCTGCACTGGGGCGACGAGGGCAAGTACCGCCCGACCGCAGACCAGCAGGCCATCGGCCATGCCGCAATCGACGCGGGCGCAGACATCGTGTACGGCTCTCACCCGCACGTTTTGCAGCCCGTGGAAACCTACGGAGACGGGTATATCTTTTATTCCCTCGGCAACTGGAGCTTTGGCGGCAACACCGCGCCGCGGGACAGGGACACCGCCATCATCCAGATCACCGTGGCGCGCGAACCGGACGGAACGCTGTCGCTCTCGGAGGCGACGTGCATCCCATGCTGTGTTTCCGGTACTGACGGGGTCAACGACTATCAGCCCTGTCCTTACGAGGCGGGAACAGAGGACTATGACCGCGCCATGAGCAAGCTGGACGGCACATTCACGGGTGAGGACCTGACGATCAATTACAGCTACGACTGACTGGCGATAAATAAGGCAAAATGATGCAATCGCCGTGTAAACTGTCCGTATCATTGATCACACAAATCGGAGGGACACGGATATGGCGCGATATTGCAGCAACTGCGGGGCGGAACTGCCCGACGGGGAAAAATTCTGCCCCAACTGCGGCGCGGCCGCGATGGACGCGGACGACGCTGCGCTTTTTACCAAAATCACCGCGGAAACGGAGGTCTGGCGCAGCGAGGCGGACGTAAAGGGCGGCAGCGGAGCGCTGCGCGCCTTTGTCAGACGCCGCCGTGGGCTGATTTATGCCATCGCCGCACTGCTCGCTGCGGCACTCATCGCGCTTGCGATCATGCTGGTTCAGCCAGTTTCCAGAGTAACACGCTCGCTGCACGCGGGCGATTATGAAAACGCGCTCTCGGTCTACCGGAACGATGAACACCTCTCCGCCGGCGAACACAGTGACCGCGTGGAAACCGCGCTCCTTTCTGCGGCGGAGGACATCTGCACCCAGTTTGAGGCGCGGGAAACAGACGCGGAAACCGCGTCCATCGCGCTCTCCGTACTGGCCGCCTTTCGTTCGGACGGCGAAACGCTGCTTGCGGACTACTTTGCGCGCTTCTATACGCAGTACGCATCCGAAACGCACGCCGAACAGGGCGACACGCTGTTTGCAGAAAGCGAATATCTCTCCGCCGCCGTCGAATACGCGCAGGTGACGGAGAGCGACAGCGGTTATTCTGCTGCGCAGGAGCTTTTGGCGGAAAGCCTGCTGCGCTACGCTGCCAGCGCCTGCTCGGAAGCCGATCTCGCCATTCAAAGCGGCGACTACGCCGCAGCGCTGACCCAGCTGCAAACCGCTGCGCAGGCGCTGCTGGACTTTGAAACGGTCAACGCGGATTTGGAGTATAAGCTGGACGCCTGCTATACACTCTATGAATCCGATTTGCTCGCGCAGGCGGACGCGCTGGCCGCATCGGAAGATTACAGCGGTGCGGCAGAGCTGATCGCGCAGGGTATGGCGCGCTTTTCGCTGGAGAGCGAGGCGCTCTCGGCAGCACAGACAGACTATGAGTCGCTTGCGGGCGGACAGACGGTTGCCGCCGCTGTGACGGAAAGCGACGCGCTCTATGACGCGGGGAGCTATGCGGAAGCGTTTGCCGTGCTGGAGGCGCTTTACGGCACGGAGGACGTGGAGGACGCGCAGGTGGATAGCGCGCTGGCCGCACTGGAATCCCGCTTCTCCACGGACAAAGTGGACGAGGCGGCGGCGCTGGCGCAGGGTGGACGCGACGCGCTGCCGGATGCGATTGCCGTACTGGAGGACGCGCTGGACGCGCGCGAACTGGCCGCACTCTCCGAATACCGGGACGAGCTGGAGCAATACCTGCCTGTTTCGCTGGCGGAGCTGCAATATGAGGGAAAAACCGGGACGCTGTTCCGCAGCTTCAGCGTGTTTGAAAGCCTGGATGGCACAGATTATGCGGACGGCTGGATTTGGGGTGAAAACGGCGCGGAGGTGACGTTTGTTCTGGATGGCGCATACGATCTGCTGGAAGGGACGCTGGCTGTGCGCCGGGACGATTACGCAAGCGCGGGCGGCTATTTTGTCGTCCTCTGCGACGGAGAACAGGTCTACCAGTCCCCGACGCTCTACCACTGGCAGACGGAATCCATCGCGGTATCGGTGGACATCTCCGGCTGCAATGAGCTGACGCTGCGCTTCATCAATGATTACACCGCCAGCACCGCAGACGGCGGCTACTGCTACCACGGCCTTTGCAGCCCGACCATCACAAAGGACCTGCCGCAGACCGCTGCGGAAGGCTGAACCGGATTTTGCTGCGGTTTGACAAATCGCCACAGCAGCGCCGAAAAGGATGGAATAACAGATGATTTTTGACGGAGAAAAACTGCGCGCGGCTCTGCGTGACCGGACGCTGCCGGTTTATGTGCCGGAGAGTATCGACTCCACCAACCTGGAATGCCGCCGCCGCATTGAAGCGGGAGAAGGGCGCTGCCTTGTTGTGGCGGGGACGCAGACCGCCGGGCGTGGTCGGAACGGGAAACGCTTTTTCTCCCCGCCCGGCGCCGGACTTTATATGAGCCTTGCATTTCGCCCGGCGCAGGGCGCGGAAAACGCCATTGGCGTGACGACCTATACTGCGGTTGCCGCCGCGCGGGAAATCGCGCGCCTGACGGGGCGTTCCTGCCAGATCAAATGGGTAAACGATTTATTTTTGGACGGACGAAAGGTCTGCGGCATTTTGACCGAAGCCGTTGGCGACACGCTGATCGTCGGCGTGGGCGTCAACCTGCTTCCCACGTCGGTACCGCCGGAGCTGGAAGGCATTGTCGGCTGCCTGAACTGCGCAGGCATTGCGGAGGAACTGGCCGCCGGTGTGACAAATGCGCTGCTGCAATACCATCCGGAGGATGCTTCCCACATGGAGGAGTACCGCCGCCGGTCTCTTGTGCTTGGACGTTCTGTCCGCTTTTTTCATGACGGCTGCCAGCGCGGCGGCGTTGCCGTCGCCATACTGGACGACGGCGCGCTCGTTGTTGATACGCCGGATGGCCGCGAAATGCTGCGCAGCGGCGAGGTTTCTCTCTCCGGCATCGCCGGGATTTGATGCAATGTGAGTTCCCCAGCACAGAGCAGGATTTCGTGCCTGCGGGAGCGAAAAACGGCCCCATCAGCGACAAACCCCTGCCCCTTCTGTTGAATTATATTGCGCCGCCTTGACATTTTACTGCGGATTTGTTATAATCCCAAAAACAGGAAATGTCCTGAAATAAGGAGAGAAAACCACATGGATAAAACGGCGTTTTATGCGTTTAGCTATGGCATTTATCTCTTAACAACGCGCGTCGGAACAGAGGACGGCGGATGCATCATCAACACTGCGGTGCAGTGCGCGTCCGACCCCAAACTGATTTCTATCTGCGTTATCAACCGGAACCACACCTGCGACATGATTCGGGAAAGCGGACGCTTCAATCTCTCTGTTCTTCCGGAAAACGCGCCCTATTCCGCCATCCGCCACTTCGGGATGCAGAGCGGGCGGGACGTGGACAAATTCGCTTCGCTGCCTGCGTACCCCCGGCTGGAAAACGGCCTGCGCGTTTCGCCGGAGGGCGTTGCGGTATTCGCCTGCCGTGTGCGCTCCGCCACCGATCTTGGCAGCCACACGCTCTTTGTCGCGGAGGTGGAGGACGCAAAAACCTGCTCGGATGCGCGTCCCATGACCTATGCCTACTATCAGGCGCAGGTGAAACCAAAACCGCAGCCGGTGCGGAAATCCGGCTGGCGCTGCAAAATCTGTGGTTATGTCTACGAGGGTGAAACGCTTCCTGACAATTTCGTCTGTCCGCTGTGCGGTCATGGCGCGGATGATTTTGAAAAAACAGAGGAGATCCTCAATCCCGATTTGAAACAAACGAAAGGAGCAACTACAATGAAAAAATGGGTATGTACAGTATGCGGTTATGTCTATGAGGGCGAACAGCCGCCCGCAGAGTGCCCGACCTGCCATGTCGGTGCGGACAAATTCAAAGAGATGAGCGGCGATGTGAAGCTGGCGGCGCAGCACGAGTTTGGCGTCTATGGCCAGACCGTCAAGAACAATCCCGACGTTTCTGATGCAGATAAACAGTACATTCTGGAGCAGCTGAAGGCCAATTTTGATGCGGAATGCAGCGAGGTCGGTATGTACCTCTGCATGGCGCGCGTCGCGCACCGCGAGGGTTATCCGGAAATCGGCCTTTACTGGGAAAAGGCCGCTTATGAGGAGGCAGAGCACGCCGCCAAATTTGCGGAGCTGCTGGGCGAGGAGTGCGAGCCGAACATGAAGGCCGACACCAAGTCCAACCTGGCATGGCGCGTGGACTGCGAATTTGGCGCGACGCAGGGCAAGGTCGATCTGGCCACCTGCGCCAAGAAGAACAATCTGGACGCCATTCACGACACAGTTCACGAGATGGCGCGCGACGAGGCTCGTCACGGCGTAGCCCTCAAGGGTCTGCTGGAGCGTTATTTCAAGTAATCGCTGTTCCTGCACCGAAAACTGACTGAAACCCTGTCAGAAAAAACGCATCCCCGGCGCGTTCCGCTTCACGGAACGTGCCGGGGGTGTTTCTTTTGGGATCATCGCGTTTCCGCGATGTAGCGCGCGACGTATACGCCGCTGGCAGAGGCGTGCGAAAGGGAGTGCGTGATACCGCTGCAATCCCCAATGACAAACAGCCCTTCGTGGCTGGTCTGCAGGTGATCGTCCAGCGAAACTTCCATATTGTAGAATTTGACCTCCACGCCATAAAGCAGCGTGTCGATATTCGCGGTGCCGGGCGCGACCTTGTCCAGCGCATAGATCATCTCGATGATGCCGTCCAGGATGCGCTTGGGGATCACAAGGCTCAGGTCGCCGGGCGTGGCGTTCAGCGTTGGAATGGTGAAGCAGTCCCGAATGCGGTCCGGTGTGCTGCGCCGCCCCTGAATGAGGTCGCCAAACCGCTGCACGATGACACCGCCGCCCAGCATATTGCTCAGCCGCGCGATGCTCTCGCCGTAGCCGTTGCTGTCCTTGAACGGCTCGGAGAAATGCTTTGCCACCAGCAGTGCAAAGTTTGTATTCTCTGTCTGGCGCGCCGGATCCTCGTAGCTGTGACCGTTGACCGTGACAATGCCGTTTGTGTTTTCGGTGACCACCGCGCCGCGCGGGTTCATGCAGAAAGTGCGCACCAAATCACCGTATTTTTCCGTGCGGTAGACGATTTTGCTCTCATAAAGCTCGTCCGTCAGGTCGGAAAAAACTTCGTAGGGCAGCTCTACCCGCACGCCGATGTCCACGCGGTTGCTCTTTGTCGTAATGGAAAGCGCGTCGCAGACGCTCTCCATCCACTTGCTGCCGCTGCGTCCAACGGAGATGATGCACTGTCTGGCTTCAAAAGTTTCGCTCCCTGCGGTGACGCGGTAACCGTTTTCTGTGGCCTCCACCGTGCTGACTGCGGTATGGAACCGGAATTCCACCCGGCTTTTCAGCGTTTGGTAAAGGTTTTGCAGCACCACATAGTTGATGTCCGTTCCCAAATGCCGCACGGAGGCGTCCAGCAGATGCAGCCCGTGGTGCAGCAGCGCTTTCTTCTGTGCGCTGCCCACAGCGGTATAGAGTTTTGTCCCCGCCGCGCCGTTGGCCACGTTGATTTCATCCACATAATGCATCAGCTCCATCGCCGCATCGCGGCCAATGTAGGCATAGAGCGTGCCACCAAATTCGTTTGTAAAGTTATATTTTCCATCGGAAAACGCGCCCGCGCCGCCAAAACCATTCATGATGGAGCAGGGCTTACAGCCGATGCAGGATGTCACGGTTTTGCCGTCGATGGGACAGCGGCGCTGGTCCAGCGGATGGCCGGCTTCCAGCACCAGTATGTTCAGCTCCGGGCGCAGGCGGCTCAGCTCATAAGCGGAGAAAATGCCGCCCGGCCCCGCGCCGATAATCAAAACGTCGTATTGCATGGTCAAATCATCCCCGGAAATCAACTTTGGTATTCAAATTCCACATCGTAGATGCTGATCGTGTCGCCATCCTTCACGCCAAGCGCTTCCAGACGGTCAAACACGCCGTTTTCCCGCAGCATCCGGTCAAAATACATCCGGCTCTCATAGTCCGAAAGGTTAACGCGCGCAAGCAGCCGCTGCGCCCATGCGCCCTCCACAGACCAATAGTCCTCTGCACAGCGGCGGATCTGCAGCTCTCCGGCCTCCGGCGGTTCCGGTTCCGGCGCAACATAATCCGCTTCATAGCGGAGGACCGGCGGCAGCACGGATAGCTCCCCGGCGATTGCCCTGACCAGCTGCGCCGTACCCTGATGTGCGGCGGCGGAGAGTTCAAAAAACGGGCAGCCCTGCGCCTCCACGTGCGCTTTCAACCTGTCGATGGGCGCACGCTCGCCCGGCGGCAGCAGATCGCACTTGTTTGCCGCAACCAGCATTTTGCGTCCGGCCAGCTCCGAGGAATAGCCGCGCAGCTCCGTCATAATCGTTTCAAAATCCTCCACCGGGTCGCGCCCTTCGCTGCCGGATACATCCACCAGATGCACCAGCAGACGGCAGCGGTCAATGTGGCGCAGGAAATCATGCCCCAGTCCCGCGCCCTCGCTTGCGCCCTCGGTAATGCCGGGAATGTCCGCCATAACAAAGCTGACCCCCTCGCCTGCGTAGACCACGCCGAGATTGGGAAACAGCGTAGTGAAATGGTAATTGGCGATTTTGGGGTGTGCCTTACTGACAACGGAGAGCAGGGTGGATTTGCCGACGTTGGGGAAGCCGACCAGTCCCACGTCCGCGAGCAGCTTCAGCTCCAGCACCACCTCGCGGCGCTCGCCGTCCAGTCCCGGCTTTGCAAAGCGGGGAACCTGCCGCGTTGGCGTGGCAAAGTGCTGGTTGCCCCAGCCGCCGCGCCCGCCCCGCGCGATGACAAACGGTTCATCGTCCGACATATCGTGGAGAATGGCGCCGCTGTCCCGGTCACGGATGAGCGTACCGCGCGGCACACGGATGGTCAGGCTCTCTCCGTCCCTGCCGGAGCAGCGCTTGCCCTGACCGGGCATCCCGTTGCCAGCGACATACTTCCGCTTATAACGGAAGTCCATCAGCGTGGACATATGGTCGTCCACCACGGCGATCACGTCGCCGCCGCGCCCGCCGTCGCCGCCGTCCGGGCCGCCCGCGGCGATATATTTTTCCCGATGGAACGCAACTGCACCGTCGCCGCCGCGTCCTGCGGCGACGGAAATCGCCGCCTTGTCTACAAAAGATGTCGCCATAGAAAAAACTGTCCCTCCGTCGTGCCTGTTCCAAGAAAAAGGCCGGACAGTGATCCTGTCCGGCCTTTGCGTTGTTTTTGCAATCCCTTACTGCTGCGCGGCTTCATAAACAGAAACCTGCTTGCGATCTCTGCCAAGGCGCTCGAAGCGCACGGTGCCATCCACGAGGGAATAGAGCGTGTCGTCCTTGCCTTTGCCAACATTGGTGCCGGGGTGAATTTTGGTTCCGCGCTGCCGGACAAGGATGTTGCCTGCCAGTACAAACTGACCATCCGCGCGCTTGGGGCCAAGACGCTTTGATTTGCTGTCACGGCCGTTTTTGGTGGAACCCATACCTTTTTTATGCGCCATTTCGGTTTTACACCTCCATCTGTCAATCTTCTCTGTGCGAGCCGGAAAAAAACCGGAGCGCACTCAGGCGTTGATCGTTTCGATCTGCACCTTGGTGTAGGGCTGTCTGTGACCCTGCGTGCGGCTGTAACCCTTTTTGGGCTTCATCTTGAAAACGCGGATCTTGCGGCCACGCCCGTTTTTCTCGACCTTTGCGGTGACGCTTGCGCCGGAGACGGCGGGCGTTCCGAACACGGCTTCCTTGCCGTCCTCCAGGACCGCGAGAACCTGATCGAACGTTACGGTGTCGCCGGCTTCGACGTTCAGCTTTTCGATAAAGAGAACATCGCCCTCGGCAACGCGGTACTGCTTGCCGCCGGTTACGATGATTGCGTGCTTCATTTCCCTGTTGCACCTGCCTTTCTGTTTGCAGACTCGCTTTTCAGGCGGGAGAGACAATGTAGCTCTCCGCTTGCAGCCTTTACAATGCGGCCTTAATACTTTATCACTCCCGCGCGGGAATGTCAATCATTTTTTTCTGCGTTCGGAGCAGCAGTATTTCTTTTGCAGCGAACACGGCAGGTTTTCTCATGAAGCGGGGCATCCAGCCGCCGGCGGAGCTGGTTTTCCATGTCCCGGTGACTGCGTACTGCGGGGCAAATGATTGAAGATTGGCCAGAGAAGTGATGAAAGAGCGGCAATCTTCCCTTATTTCCCGTTTTCCTCATACACAGCCAACACGCCCTTATAGGTCATGTAGCAGTCGAATTTGGAAACCACCTCAAAGGGAGCGTGCATACTCAGAACGGGGACGCCTGCATCTATGGTGGAGATATTGCGCTTGGACATGAACATGGCAACGGTGCCGCCGCCGCCCTGATCCACCTTGCCAAGCTCCGCCATCTGCCAGACTACGCCGCGTTTTTCAAAAATGCCGCGCAGTTTCCCAACGGTTTCCGCGTCCGCGTCGTTCGTGCCGGACTTACCGCGCGCCCCGGTGTATTTGCTGATGCCCATACCATAGTTGGCTTTGGCGTTGTTGCGCTTTTCGCTGACCTCCGGATAAACGGGGTCGAAGGCATTGCACACATCGGCGGAGATGCACAGGCTTTTTTCAAAGCAGCGGCGTTTCTCCACGCCCTGCGCGGCGCAAAGGTCCTCCATAAAACACTCGAACGCCTCGCTCTGCATCCCGGAGGTGCCCTCCGAGCCGATCTCCTCCTTGTCCGCCAGAATGCACACGGCGGTCTTTTCCGGCGTATGCAGGTCAAAGAGCGCCTTCAGCTCGGCATAAGCGCAGACGCGGTCATCGTGGCCATAGCCGCCGATGAAACTGCGATCCAATCCAATGTCGCGCGTGGGAAGGGCGGGAACGGCCTCCAGCTCGGCAGATAGGAAGTCCTCCTCCGTGATGCCGTAGCGGTCGTTCAAAATGCTCAGCACCGCCAGCTTGACGCGCTCCTTTCCCTCGTCGGCATAAGGCACGCTGCCCGCAAGCAGGTTCAGGTTTTCGCCCTTGATAATCTCCGGTCCTTTTTTCTGCATCTGTTCCCCGGCAAGGTGCGGCAGCAGGTCGGTGATGACAAACTGCGGGTCCTCCGCATCGCGCCCGATGACAATCTCCACTGTTTCCCCGTTTTTCAGCGCCACCACGCCGTGCAGTTCCAGCGGGATCGTCACCCACTGATATTTTTTGATGCCGCCGTAATAATGCGTCTTGAAATAAGCCATCTCCCCGTCCTCATAAAGCGGGAGCTGCTTCAAATCCAGCCGCGGCGAGTCCACATGGGCGGCGGCCACGGTGCAGCCATCGCTGAGCGGCTGTTCGCCAATCACGGCAAGCAGCAGCGCCTTGCCCCGGTTGGAGCGATAGAGCTTCATCCCCGGCTGGATCGCCATCCCCGGCGTAAACGGGACAAAGCCGCGCGCTTCCGCCTGTGTGATCGCCTCCCGCACGGCTTCGCGCTCGGTGCGCGCTGCATCCAGAAATGCCTTGTAGCCGTTGCAGTAATCCTCCAGCGCCAGCCGCTCCGCCGTGTCGATCAGGTCATAGCCGTTTTTCTGCCGGTATAGGAGCTGCTCCCGCAGCGCTTCATTTTCTTTTTTCTGTTCCTCCATGTTTGCATACCTCCGTGAAAAAATCCTTGCATTTTTGTTCAAACGCAGCCTGTGTGCCATCGTTGTGCAGCACATAGGCGCAGTGCGTTTCAAAGTAATCGTCGCTCCGCTGCGCGGCGATGCGCGCCCTTGCCATTTCATCCGTGATACCGTCGCGCGCCGTCAGACGCGCCACGCGGCGCTCCAGCGGCGCTGTAACCGCGATGTTGCAGGTCGTTCTGCCGCCAAGTGGAATATCCAGCAGGCCGATTGCGTCCACTGCGGCGATCGTGCCGCCGCGCATGGCGAAGTCTGTCAGCCGCGCTTCCATCTCGTGCTCGACATATTTGTGTGTGATGCGGTTCAGCTCCGCCAGCGCCGCAGGGTCGGAGAACACCAGCGCGCCCAGGCGCTTTCGGTTCAGGATGTTGCCATCGTAAACGCCGCCGAAGCGCGCTTCTATTTCCGTGCGCATCGCAACGCTTTGCACGGTCAGCGTGTGATAAACCGCGTCCGCGTCCAGAACCAGCGCGCCCATCTCCTCCAGCGTATGCAGCGCCGTGGTCTTGCCGCTGCCGCTGCCGCCCGTGATACCGAACACGGTCAGATTTTCGCGCAGCACGGCGGCGATTTCCGCCGCATCCAGCGCGCCGCCGCGCAGCACACGATAAGGCGCGCAGCTCATGTCCAGCACTGTGGACGCCAGACCGAGTTCGCTCTCGCCGCCGTCCAGAATCGCATCAATGTGTCCGTCAAAATACGCAGCGACCTCCGAAACGGTGCGCGGGCTGGGCGCGCCGCTGGGGTTTGCGGAAGGCGCGGCGAGCGGAAATTCACACGCCCGCAGCAGCGCGCAGGTCAGCGGATGGTCGGGACAGCGCAGACCGATGGTTTCCCCACCGGCGCGCACCACCGGCGCTTCCAGCCCTCTGGAACGCAGCACAATGGTGAGCGGTCCCGGCCAGAATTTTTCCGCCAGCGCCGCCGCGCCCGATGGAACATCCGTCCCATAGCGCCCAAGCGCGTCCGCGTCCGGCACCAGCAGGCTCAACGGTTTGACCGCCGGTCGGCCCTTGACCTCATAAACGCGGCGTACCGCGGAGTCCGAGAGTGCGTTGCAGGCGAGGCCATAGACCGTTTCCGTCGGCACGGCGACTACGCCGCCGCCGCGCAAAATCTCTGCTGCGCGCCGGGTGTCTCCGGCCAGCAATTCGGTTTTCATATCGCATCGCCTCCTGTGTCCGCAGCGGTCAGCCGCGCCGCCTGATCCACGGCGGTCAGTGCGTCAATCAGCGGGTCAAGCTCCCCGTTCAAAACCGCAGGAAGCGGAAAGCTCCTGCCCTCCCCTGTCAGCCGATGATCCGTCGCCTGTCCGCGCAGAAAATAATAAGTGCGGATCTTCTCGCTGCGCGCCGCGCCGCCGACCTGGCTGCGTCGCACCGCCGCCACATCCGCGCTCTGGCGCTGCTGCGCCACTTCATAAAGCCGGGCACGCAGGATTTTCAGCGCGCGATCCTTATTCTTATACTGGCTCCGTTCATCCTGACACTCCACCACCATACCGGTTGGGAGATGCGTGACGCGGATGGCGGTTTCCGTCTTGTTGACCTTTTGACCGCCCGCGCCGGAGGAGCGGAAGGTGTCTATCTTCAGCTCGGCAGGATCGATGGAAAGCTCCACCTCCTCCATCTCCGGCAGCACCGCGACCGTGGCGGTCGAGGTCTGGATGCGGCCATTGGATTCGGTTTCCGGAATGCGCTTGACACAATGGGTACCGGCTTCAAATTTCAGGCGCGACCACGCGCCCTCACCCTCCACGATGCAGCTGATCTCCCGGAAGCCGCCCAGCTCGGTGGCATTGACATAACCCGGTTCCACCCGCCAGCCGCGCCGCTCTGCATAGAGCGCATACATCCGGTAAAGGTCGGCGGCAAACAGCGCGGCCTCCTCGCCGCCGGTTCCGGCGCGCAGTTCCAAAATCACGTTGCGCTGATCCCGTGGGTCGCGCGGCAGCAGCAGTGTGCGCAGCGTCTGTTCCGCCTGCGGCAGCGCCGCGCGCACCTCCGCCAGCTCGCTCTGCGCCAGCTCCTTCAAATCGGGGTCGGTCAGCAGGGTTTTTGCCTCCTGCTCCGTCTGCTTCAGCTGCGTATAATGGCGATAAGCCTCCGCCAGCGGCAGCAGCTCCTTTTGCTCTCTGGCCAGCGCCGCGTAAGCGGAGGGGTCGGAATAGACCGCCGGGTCGTCCATTTGTGCGCAAATCTGCTCATATCGTTTCATCACGCCGTCCAGCTTTTCCAGCATATGCCATTCCTCCCTGTTCACGGTTTACCCTGCTGATTATAACACAGGCGTTCCGGTTTGTAAACTTTTCTGTGGGGGCTGCCAATGGGACGAAAAGCAGTTATTAAAACTGTACCCCGGAAAATGGATACAGGTTTTTGTAAGGCAGCTTCCCCCCTGTTTCGTGGCAAACAGGTACACAAAATCCACATCGTATGAAACTGCATCGGGGAATTTAATGTGCTCATGAAAAAAATAACGGCGTAGCCGGATGATCTGCATACCAGTCTACGCCGTTATTTTTTTGAGAGATTAAAAATTTCTAAGTTGCACAGCCTTTAACGGAGCGTTTGTTATACGCGGTAGAGCAGGTTGCCGTAGCTGGGATAGGGCCACGCTTCCTTGCTGACGATATCCTCCAGTGCATCGGCGGTTTCGCGGACGCGGCTCATTTGCGGCATGACGGTGTTCCGATAAGCCAGCGCGCGCTCGGTGAGCGGCTCGATTTGCGCGGTTTCCGCTGTGACGGCATCCAGCGCCTGACGGCGGCAATGCAGTTCATCGCAGAGGGTGGAAACATCATGCAGCAGCTCGGTTTCCGCTGCGCAGGGGAATGCAGCGCTCCCACCGCCGGCGCGTCCCTTTGCGTCAATGGTTTCCGCAAGGCCGCGCCCATAGCCAATCACTGCGGGCAGAATATCCCGCCGTACCATCTCGCTCATCACGCAGGCGTCTATATTGATCTGTTTGCAGTAATTCTCCAGCAGGATATCCATTACGGCAGCCATCTCTGTCCGGCTCATCACATGGTGCCGCTCGAACAGCTCCACGTTTTTCTCGTCCATCAGATGCGGGATCGCCTCCGCGCTGGAGGGATAATTGGAAAGCCCGCGCCGCGTCGCTTCCGCGATCCATTCCTCGCTGTAACCGTTTCCGGAGAAGATGATGCGGCTGTGGTCGCGCATGGTTTCCAAAATCAGGGCATCCACTGCGGCCTGTATGTCCTCCGCGCCCTCCATGCGCTCGGCAAAAACGCGCAGGGACTCCGCAACAATGGTGTTCAGCACCGTGTTGCAGTCTGCCGCAGACATACTGGACCCAAGGGAACGGAACTCAAACTTGTTTCCGGTGAACGCGAACGGGGAGGTGCGGTTGCGGTCAGTGTTGTCGCGCGGAATATCCAAAACCGCGCCTGCGCCCAGCTTGAGCATCTGCGTCGCGCGGCTGGCATAATCCGGATGTCCGGCGTAAGAGGTCAGAAACGCCTCCAAATCCTCGCCCAGAAACATGGAGATGATGGCAGGCGGCGCTTCAAATCCGCCCAGACGGTTGTCGTTGCTGGCGCAGGAAACGGAATAACGCAGCAGATCCTGGTATTCATCCACCGCACGGATAACGGCGCAGACAAAGAGCAGGAAACGCACGTTTTCCTCCTGCGTTTTGCCAGGAGAGAGCAGGTTAATCCCGGTATCCGTGGAAAGTCCCCAGTTGTTGTGCTTGCCGCTGCCGTTGATACCGGCGAAGGGCTTTTCGTGCAGCAGACAGGTCAGGGAATGGCGGCGCGCCACCTTTTTCATGACCTCCATCATCATCTGGTTGTGATCCACCGCGATGTTGCATTTGGCAAAGACAGGCGCCAGCTCATGCTGCGCGGGCGCGACCTCGTTGTGCTCTGTCTTGGCCGGAATACCGAGCTTCCACAGCTCGTCGTTCAAATCCTGCATGAAGTCCGCAACGCGGATCTTCAGCGCGCCGTAATAGTGGTCGTCCATCTCCTGCCCCTTTGGCGGACGCGCGCCAAACAGGGTGTGGCCGGTATAGATCAAATCCTTGCGCTTGTTGTAGCGCTCGCGATCCACCAAAAAATATTCCTGCTCCAGACCGACGGTGGAATAGACGCTGCCGCACTTTGTACCGAAAAATTTCAGTACACGCTGCGCCTGCGTATTCAGGGCGGTCATGGAGCGCAGCAGCGGCGTCTTTTTGTCCAGCGCGTGACCGCCATAAGAGCAGAAGGCGGTCGGGATACACAGCACATTGCCCTTGATAAAGGCGTAGCTGCTGGGGTCCCACGCGGTATAGCCGCGCGCTTCAAATGTGGCGCGCAGACCACCGGACGGGAAGGACGAGCCATCCGCCTCGCCGCGGATCAGCGTTTTGCCGGAAAACTCCATCAATACGCCGCCGTCTCCGTTCGGGGTGAGGAAGCTCTCGTGTTTTTCGGCGGTGAAGCCGGTGTGCGGCTGGAACCAGTGGGCGTAATGCGTCGCGCCGTTTTCCAGCGCCCATGTGCGCATACCGTCCGCGACGGCATCCGCGGTGGATAAATCCATCTGCGCTCCGGCGTCCACCGTGCGCCTGAGCGCATCGAACGCCTCCGGGGTAAGGTAGTGACGCATGGCGCGTTCATTGAACACCATGCTGCCGAACAGCTCGGACAGGTTTGTCATCGCTGGGTTCCTCCTTTTTTGCATTCCGTCATTTATGGCAGCACCCGCCAAATGGTGCGGGAGCTGTTTTCTATATGCCTCCGTTGGAGACATCATGCACCTGATTTGAAAATTCCCCACCGCAGTGCGGTGGGGAAACCGATCTTGTCTGCGTTTCAGGCAGCACCGCATCATTCCCGCAGAAAATCTTCCGCAAAGCAAAACACAGAAGTCTTTTGGGGATTTCAAGCGATCACGGCAAAGTACAGCGAAAGCTTTCCGTAAGACGCCGCAGCTCTGATAGTATGGTGTTGCCTTAATCCACGACCTCGACCGTGACTCTTTTGCCCTTGCGTTGGGCGACGGATTTCATCAGGGTGCGCACCTCTTTGATGATGCGTCCCTGACGGCCAATAACCTTGCCCATGTCGCCGCTGGCCACACGGATTTCAAAGACCGTGCCGCCTGCGTTTTCCTGCTCTGTGACGGAAACCGCTTCCGGCTGATCTACAAGGTTCTGCACGAGATAGGTCAGCAGTTCTTTCATCTGAATCTAACCTCCTTTTTGCGTCAGCCTTCCGCCTTTTTCAGCAACGCCTTCACGGTGTCGGTCGGCTGTGCGCCGTTTGCGATCCAGTATTTTGCGCGCTCCAGATCCACCTTGACCGCAGAGGGGTTGGCGGTCGGATCGTAAGTGCCCAGCTCTTCGATGAAGCGGCCGTCGCGGGGGAAATGGGGATCCGCGACGACGATGCGGTAAAACGGATTCTTTTTTGCGCCCATTCTGCGCAGTCTGATTTTGACCAAGATGATTCACCTCCATTTATGTTTTTGCACCAGGGTAATAAAAGTGCCTGTGGCGGCGCCATATCCGCAGGACGTTGCAGCGGAACTCCTGTGGCGCTGCCTGATATATACAGATGCCGACGGCATCGGTATAACGAAACTAACAAAAGCTCAAAGACCGAAGCCGGGTGGCATTCCGGGGAAGCCGCCCATTTTCTGCATCCGCTTCATTTTTTTGCCGCTCATGCCGTTCATCTGCTTCATCAGCTTGCACATTGCGTCAAACTGCCGCAGCAGACGGTTGACATCCACAACGGTGGTGCCGCTGCCGGCGGCGATGCGTTTTTTGCGGCTGGAACCGATAATGTCCGGGTTCTCCCGTTCTTTCGGGGTCATGGACAGCAAAATCGCCTCTGTGCGGGAGAGCGCCTTTTCGTCCAGCGTTGCACCGGAGAGGGCTTTTGCGTCCACGCCGGGCATCATGCTCAGGATGTCCTGCATACTGCCCATGCCCTTTAGCTGCGTGAGCTGGTCATAAAAGTCTGTCAGCGTGAATTTATTGGCGCGCAGACGTTCCTCCAGCTCTTTGGTCTTTTTTGCGTCCAGCTGCTGTTCCGCCTTTTCGATCAGGGTCAGCACGTCGCCCATGCCGAGAATGCGGCTTGCCATACGGTCGGGGTGGAACACCTCGATCTGGTCCAGCTTTTCCCCCACGCCGACAAACTTGATGGGCTTGCCGGTGACAGCCTTGACAGAGAGCGCCGCGCCGCCGCGCGCATCGCCGTCCAGTTTGGTCAGCATCACGCCGTCTATGCCAAGCGCCGCGTCAAAGGCGGTGGCCGCGTTCACCGCGTCCTGACCGGTCATTGCGTCCACCACGAGCAGAATCTCCGCCGGGTCTGTCGCGGCCTTGATGTTTTTCAGCTCGTCCATGAGCTGCTCGTCGATGTGCAGCCGACCGGCGGTATCCAGAAACACGAGGTCGTTTCCGTGCTTTCTCGCGTGTGCGATCCCGGCCTTTGCAATCTCCACCGGGTCGCCCTGTCCCATCTGGAACACGGGGATGTCGAGCTGTCTGCCGACGGTTTCCAACTGCTGGATGGCGGCGGGACGATAAACATCGCAGGCGACCAGCAGCGGTCGCTTGCCCTGACGGCGCATATAGGCGGCGAGCTTTGCGCCGTTTGTGGTTTTGCCCGCACCTTGCAGACCGACCAGCATCAGGACGCTGGGGCTTTGGCTGCTGATGTTGAGCTTTGCACTCTCGCTGCCCATCAGGGAAACCAGCTCGTTATTGACGATTTTGATGACCATCTGGGCGGGGGAAAGGCTCTCCAGCACGTCTGCGCCGACTGCCTGTTCCGTCACTTTTTTTACAAAGTCCCTGACGACCTTGTAGCTGACGTCGGCTTCCAGCAGCGCAAGGCGTACCTCACGCATGGCCTCCCTGACGTCGGCTTCGGAGAGACGACCCTTGCCGCGCAGCTTTTTGAAAGCTGCGGATAATTTTTCGGAGAGCGATTCAAACGCCATTGCAGCGGTTCCTTTCTGATGGGATGCGGGCGCAGGTCAATCGGACAGTTCCTGTAGTCCGGCGAGAATTTCACGCTTTTCCGGGCTGTCTGCCAGACGCTCCGCCACGGCGGCAAGGCGCTGCAGGGTTTCGCGCCGCCGCAGGGCGCGGGCAACCTGTCCGGTGCGCGCTTCAAAGCGCTGCAGCGCCTTTTCCGCACGGTGGATCTGTTCCCAAACGCCCTGTCGGCTGATGCCGCAGTTGTCTGCGATCTCTTGCAGCGACAGGTCGCTGTTGTAGTAAAGGTCATAGCACTCCTGCTGCCGTTCCGTCAGCAGGTCGCCGTAATAATCAAAAAGCAATGTACGCCAAAGTGTATCGTCCACAGGCAAGCCTCCTGATTCCAAACACAACGCCCATATTATACACGCCCGCCACGTCTCTGTCAAGTATTTTTCTTTACAGTGGAGCGCATCCCGGAACCCTTTGCAGCAGACAACGAAAGATTTCCGCTTTGTCCGGGACGGTGAATTCATTTGTCGGTACCACGACCCCCGAATTGAGAATGAAGCAGCCGCGCTTACCCTTTGCGACAGCAGTTCCGTGTTCAGGAAAATTTGACAAACAGGAGCAAATGATGTAAGATAAGTTTAGTGAAATTAACTATTTTCCGCGAACAGCATACACAAAGGTGTCTGCCGCGCCATGCTCGCGATCCATCACATATGAACAGAACAGGAGACAGTTATGAACAAAGACGAATACATCGCCCACCGCGCCGAAGATGGCCGTATCCAGACGGTAAAGGCTCACCTGGAGAAGACCGCCGAGCTGTCGGAAGGGTTTGCCGCCGCCTTCGGTGCGGCGGAATGCGGCCGTTTGGTGGGACTGATCCATGACATCGGCAAATACTCCCGGCCCTTTCAGCGGCGCATCGCCGACCCGGAGCACGCGCCTCGCACTGACCACTCCACCGCAGGCGCACTGGAGGCGTGGCGGCAGAAGTTGGCTCCGGCGGCTTTCGCCGTAGCGGGGCATCACACCGGTCTGCCGGATTACGGTTCCAGACAAGACACGGCAGACAAATCCACTTTAGCGGGCCGTCTCCGGCGTCAGGTGCCGGATTGCAGTGCCTGGCGGCAGGAGGTAACGCTTCCGCAGGTATCTATGCCGTCCTATTTGGGGCAGGACAACTTTACCGACAGCTTTTTCACCCGGATGCTCTACTCCTGCCTGGTGGATGCGGATTTTTTGGACACGGAGGCCTTCATGCAGGGACATCAACCGCGGGGAGAATATGCGCCTCTGTCTGTCCTGTTGGACCGGCTCACCGCCAAAACAGACCGCTGGCTGAACGCCGACACCGGCAGTGTTCTCAACCGCAGCCGCAACGACATCCTGCGCGCCTGCATAGACCACGGAAAGCAGTGGCCTTGTGGTCTTTACACCCTCACCGTCCCCACCGGCGGCGGCAAGACCACTTCCTCCCTTGCTTTCGCACTTCACCATGCTATAGCGAATCAAATGCAACGGGTCATCTATGTCATCCCCTATACCTCTATTATTGATCAAACTGTAGATGTCTTTCAGGGGATTCTGGGGGAGGAAAATGTCCTTGGGCATTACGGCGAGGCTGCTTTCCGCCAAAAGGAACCGGAAGACCTGACGCCGGAGGAGTACCGACAGCTGCTGGCGGCGGAGAACTGGGACGCGCCGCTGATCGTCACCACCGCCGTGCAGTTCTTTGAATCCCTCTACGGCAACCGCAGCTCCCGCTGCCGGAAACTGCACAATATTGCAAACAGCGTTGTCATTTTTGATGAGGCCCAGACGCTTCCGCTCCCTTACCTTCGCCCCTGCGCTGCGGCCATCGCCCAGTTGGTAGAGCATTACGGCGTCACCGCCGTGCTGTGTACCGCCACGCAGCCTGCGCTTGGCTCGCTGTTTGCTGAACTCGCGCCCGGACTGCAAATGCAGGAAATCTGTCCCGGCGGCGCAGCGCTCTATCTGACCCTGCGGCGAAACCATGTGAAGGATCTGGGCAGCCTGTCTGTGGAGGCGCTGACCCTGCGTCTTTGCGCGCATCAGCAGGTGCTCTGCGTGGTCAATCGCCGCAAAACCGCGCAGCAGATCTACACCGGTCTGCCAAAGGATGGTGGCAGCTTCTGTCTGACCACGCTGCTGTGCGCCGCCGACCGTCGGGCAAAGCTCGTTGAGATTCGGGAGCGTCTCAAAGCTGGTCTCCCCTGCAGGGTGGTGTCTACTTCGTTGATCGAAGCGGGGGTGGACGTGGATTTCCCTGTTGCATACCGGGAGGTGGCCGGGCTGGACTCCCTTTTGCAAACCGCAGGACGGTGCAACCGGGAAGGCCGGGAGACCGATCCCACCCGGCGTCCTGTATATCTGTTTGTTTTAGAGGATGTCGTGCCTCCAAAGATGCTGGAGCCGCAAATCACTGCCCTCCGCGCCGCACAGCGGGAGTGCGGCGAGCTGGACCTGCCAGACGCCATTGCATACTATTTTCAAACCCTGTACCGTGTCAAGGGGACGGAGGCAATGGACAAAAAGAGAATCATGGACGCCTTTCTCCGCGGCTGGGAGGGCGTACAGTTTCCGTTTGCCGCAGTCGCCAGGGCGTTTGAGCTGATCGAATCTCCCACCCGAACGGTCTATCTGCCCGTCGACGCGGGGAACCCTCTCTGCAAGCAGCTCCAAGCCGGTCAGCGGAGCCGGACGCTCTACCGGAAGCTGGGTCCCTATAGCGTAGAGGTTTACCAAGAGCAATATGAAGCTCTCTATCGGGTGGGGGCGTTGGAACCCGTTGACGAGCGCTCCGCTGTGCTGACCGCCCTCACATGGTATGACCGGGAGACGGGATTGAAATCCGATGCACAGGGCGGGCAGGGACTTTTCTGCGATTAAGCGCGGTTTCGCCAAAAAGCAAACGCACGGTGAGGCTCCTTCTCACCGTGCGGCTGGATGGAAATCACCATCCTGTAAATATTTCAATCCACAGCTTTCGCTGACCTGACCATTATAATCTTCTTCCCGCCTCTTGACAAGTAAAATCTTTCGTGTTATACTTCATGCCATGTTGCATTATCACTATCCTATAAATGAACAGGAGATGAGAGCCGATGAAACGCCATCTATATAAGAAAGGAGTGAACGCAATTTGTCCATCAAAATCGAGGTCTGGGGGCCATATGCCTGCTTTTCCCGTCCTGAGATGAAGACGGAAAGAGTATCCTATGATATCATCACACCCAGCGCCGCACGGGGGCTGATCGAAAGTGTATTCTGGCATCCTGGTATACAGTGGTGTCTGGATCGCATTTACCTGCTCTCCCCCATCCAATTTACCAACGTCCGCCGGAACGAGGTGAAGTCTGTGATACCGGGGAGCAGCGTTCTGTCCGTTATGAAAGGGGGCAAGGCGGACCTCGCCATCTACACCTCTCAGGACATCCAACAGCGAGCCGCCCTGATTTTACAGGATGTCCATTATGTCATTGAGGCGCACTTCAACATGACGGAAAAGGCCGCTCCCGGAGATAACCCCGGAAAGTTCCAGGAGATGACCCGGCGACGGCTGGCCAAGGGGCAAAATTACAGTACACCATATCTGGGCTGTCGGGAATTTCCTGCCAGTTGCCGGGAGTGGTCCGGCGGGGAGATCCCCGCCTTGCCGGTGACCCAGGACCTGGGCTATATGCTTCACTCCATGGACTATTCCGACCCTCAAAACATCCGCCCCCGCTTCTTCCGGGCAAAGCTGGTAAACGGGGTGCTGGATCTGCGGGATTGTGAGGTGGTCTCATGATTTTGCAGGCGTTGACCGAATACTATACCGCTCTGTTGGAGCAGGGCAGGATTTCGCCGCCCGGCTGGGACGCCGCCGCCAGGGTGAGCTATGGTCTGGAGCTGGCCGGGGACGGCACGCTGTTGCAGGCAATCCCATACCAGCGGACGGAGCAGCAGGGCAAGAAGCTGCTGAACAACCGGCTCATGCGCGTTCCCGCTCATGTCAAGCGCTCTGTCGGCGTGGCAGCGAATTTCCTGTGCGACACCAGTTCCTATCTGCTGGGGGCGGATGGCAAGGGAAAGCCAGAACGCTCATTAAAATGTTTTCTGGCCTGCAAAGAGTTACATCAGCGTCTGTTGACGGGGGTAGACACACCGGCAGCCCAGGCAATTTTGGCCTTCTTCGACCGCTGGCAGCCGGAACAGGCCGCCGCCCACCCGCTGCTGTCGCCGATTTGGAAGGAGCTTACCGGCGGAGGGAACCTGATTTTCTGCTTTGGCATGGAACCGGTAACGCAGGACCCTGCCATCCGCCAGGCCTGGCAGACGCACTACAGCGGCGGGGCGGAGGATGCCGAAATCGGCCAATGTCTGGTCACCGGCGAGGTCGGCCCCATCGCCAGGCTGCACCCTTCCATCAAAGGGGTGCGGGGTGCCAGTACGATGGGAGCCTCTCTGGTCTCCTTCAATGCTCCGGCCTTCGAGTCCTATGGTCACACCCAGGGCGGCAACGCCCCTGTGGGCGAATACGCCGCCTTTGCCTACACCACTGCACTAAACGCCCTGCTGGCGGACAGCCAGTACTGTCAGGTCATTGGAGACACCACCGTGGTCTGCTGGGCGCAGCACGGGGAACCGGCCTACCAGTCTGTGGGTATGATGGGACTGTCTGGCGCGGCTGCGGGCATTGATGACAGCGATCTGTCCGCCGTGCTGCACAAGCTGGCACAGGGAGAACCTGTAGTTTGGGAGGGCGTGACCCTGGCTCCGGAGGAGCATTTCTACTTCCTGGGTCTGGCGCCCAACGCGGCCCGGCTGTCGGTGCGGTTCTTTCTTCGGGACAGCTTCGGCAAATTTATGCAGAACCTGGAAAAGCACTACCAGGACACCGCTATCATCCGTCCCGCCTACGACGCCAGGGAAAATATCCCCCTGTGGCAGCTGCTCAACGAGACGGTGAACCAGAACAGCCGGACTAAGGCCGCCGCTCCACAGTTGACCGGCGATGTGCTCCGCGCGATCCTCAGTGGCACGCCCTATCCCGCCACCCTCCTCAATGGCACGGAGCTGCGCATCCGGGCGGAGCGGGAGGTCACACGGGGCCGTGCGGCCATCATCAAGGCGTATTACCTGCGCTTGCGCAATCCTCACCCTGACTGTCCAAAGGAGATTTTACAGATGGAACTGAACGAAACCAGCACCAACGTCGCCTACACGCTTGGCCGGATGTTCTCGGTCTATGAACAGATCCAGCAGGCGGCCTATCCTGACATCAATGCCACGATCAAAGACAAGTATTTTAACGCCGCCTCCGCCACCCCAGCCACGGTGTTCCCCCTGTTGGGCAACCTGGCGGCCAAGCACCTGCGGGTGCTGGCACGGAACAATAAAGGTGCAGCGGTCAACCTGGAAAAAAAGCTGCAAACCCTCTCCGTTGTCATTGGGGAAGCATACCCAACCCGGCTGAACCTGCAGCAGCAGGGTTCCTTCCAGCTGGGTTACTACTTTGAAAATCAGGCTCGTTATCAGAAAAAGGAGGAAAAATAAAATGTCTGAACCCATTAAAAACCGCTATGAATTTGTCATCCTGTTCGATGTGGAAAACGGCAATCCCAACGGTGACCCTGACGCGGGCAATATGCCGCGGGTGGACCCGGAGACCGGCTACGGTTTGGTCACTGACGTGTGTCTCAAGCGGAAGATCCGCAACTATGTGGAGGCCGTAAAAGAGGACGCTCCCGGCTACCGTATCTACATCAAGGACGGCGTCCCCCTGAACCGCAGCGACGCCGAAGCTCTGGACAAGTTTGGCTACAAGGGCGTGGACGAAAAGGGTCTGAAAGCCGCCAAAAAGGACGACCCCGCCCTGGACGGCAAGGTGCGCGATTTCATGTGCCAGAATTTCTACGATATCCGCACCTTTGGAGCCGTCATGACCACCTTCGTCAAGGGCAACCTGAACTGCGGTCAGGTTCGCGGCCCGGTGCAGCTGTCCTTTGCCCGGTCGGTGGACCCCATCGTTCCACAGGAGGTCACCATCACCCGCGTGGCCATCACCACTGAGGCGGATGCAGAGCGCAAGGGCACCGAGATGGGCCGTAAATACATCGTCCCCTATGCCCTCTACCGTGCAGAGGGGTATGTCTCCGCGAATCTGGCTCGTAAGACCACCGGCTTCTCTGAAACCGACCTTTCTCTGCTGTGGGAGGCCATTTTGAATATGTTTGAGACAGACCACTCCGCCGCGCGGGGCAAAATGGCTGTCCGCAAACTCATCGTTTTTCGGCACGACAGCGAGCTGGGCTGCGCCCCGGCTTATAAGCTGTTTGACACGGTTCAGGTCTCCCGCAAAGACCCCGAAGCACCTGCCCGCGCCTATGGGGACTACGCCGTTACGGTGGACACCGCCGCCCTGCCTGCCGGTGTGACCTGTACGGAGCTGGCCTGAAACGATGCAGGAGGACGAATACCTGCAGCTTTCCGGCATCCAGCACTTCGTCTTTTGCCGCCGCCAATGGGCGCTCATTCATCTGGAGCAGCAGTGGGCGGAAAACCTCCGCACCACCGAAGGGGCGCTGCTCCACAGGAACGCCCATGACGACCAGCAGCGCACCTGCCGTGGCGATCTGCTCACCGTCCGGGCCATGCGGGTCCACTCGGCCCGGCTGGGGCTTTCCGGGGAGTGCGACGTGGTGGAGTTCCGGCGTTCCCCCGACGGGGTTCCGCTGGCAGGGGAAAACGGCCTGTGGACGCCCTATCCTGTGGAGTACAAGCGGGGGCGGGTCAAGCCAACCTCCTGTGATGAAGCCCAGCTTTGCGCACAAGCGCTATGCCTGGAGGAAATGCTGTGCTGCACCATTCCATCGGGAGCGCTGTTTTACGGCCAACCCCGGCGGCGGCAGGAGGTCACCTTCACCCCGGAGCTGCGGACGCTGGTGGAAAACGCCGCTAAGGAGATGCATCAGATGTTCCGGCGTGGACATACCCCCAAAAGCAGGCCCACAAAGGGATGCAGCGCCTGTTCTATGAAGGATCTGTGTCTGCCCCGGCTGGCAAAAGCGTCCAGTGTTGCGGACTATCTGAAAGGGGCGTTGAAAGAACCGTGAGACATCTGCTGAACACCCTTTTTGTCACCATAGAGGACGCCTATACCACGCTGGACGGAGAAAACGTGGTGGTGCGCCGGGGGGAGGAAACGTTGGGGCGGTTCCCACTGCATATTCTGGAAGGCATTTTCCTGTTCACCTACCCCGGAGCTTCCCTAGCCCTGATGGGCAAGTGCGCCAGGGAAAATGTGAATCTGGTCTTTCTGACCCCCAGAGGGCGGTTCCTGGCTCGAACCTGCGGCATGAGCCAGGGCAACGTGCTGCTCCGCCGCGCGCAGTACCGGGCGGCGGACGACCCGCTGCAAAGCTGCCGCGTCGCCCGGAATATGATCTTTGGCAAACTGAGCAACGCCCGGCAGGTGTTGGATCGGGCGCGCCGGGATCACGGCCCCCGGCTGGACACCCAGCGGTTTCTGGACGTTTCCGGCCAGCTCCAGGGGCTGCTGCCCCAAGTGCTGGAGGAAACCTCTCTGGATACCCTGCGGGGGCTGGAGGGAGCCGGAGCCAGCGCCTATTTCGGCCTGTTCGACGACATGATTTTGCGCAATAAGGATGTCTTTTTCTTCCACGGACGAAGCCGCCGCCCGCCGCTGGATCGGGTCAACGCCCTGCTGTCCTTCGTCTACACCATGCTGGGCAGCGAGTGCGCTTCGGCGTTGGAGATGGTGGGGCTGGACGCCTATGTGGGATTCCTCCACCGGGATCGGCCGGGGCGAACTTCCCTGGCTCAAGACCTGTTGGAGGAGCTGCGGCCCTGTATGGCGGATCGCTTTGCGCTGACCCTCATCAACAACCAGGAGGTCTCCGGCAAGGACTTCGAGGAGCAGGAAAACGGCGCCGTTTTTCTGTCCGCCGAAGGCCGCAAGAAAGTGCAGCGAGCCTGGCAGGAGCGGAAGCAGGTGGTCATCACCCACCCATTTCTAAAGGAAAAAATCCCATGGGGACTGACGCCCTATGTGCAGGCGCTGCTGCTGGCCCGCTACCTCCGGGATGATCTGGACGGGTATCCACCGTTTATGTGGAAGTGAGACTGTTATGCTTGTTGTCATCGCCTATGACGTAAACACCGAGGACGCCGCCGGGCAGCGCCGTCTGCGCAAGCTGGCCAAACAGTGTGTCAACTATGGTCAACGGGTACAAAATTCAGTGTTTGAGTGTTCCCTGGACGCTGCCCAGTACCGCTTGCTTAAAGCGAAGCTCTGTGCTATAATGGACGTGGAGCGGGACAGCCTTCGGTTTTACAATCTTGGGAACAACTACCATGATCGGGTCGAGCATTTTGGGATCAAAGGCGGCTATGACGCCGCCGAGCCTTTGATTCTTTGACCCCCGGGCGCGAACGGGAAGCGAGCATCAAAACCCGGCTCTGTTCGCGCGAGCTGAACGGTCAAATTGCGTTAGTCTGGGAAGATTTTTTTCCAGTGCCGCATACAGATTTGCCGTTTGGTTCATTATTTGTCGCAAAAATGTGCAACTTATCAAAAATTTTTTGTGCATTTTTGCTGTCGCCCCCCTCGCGGGGGGCGTGGATTGAAATAATTTCATCCGGTGTCTGAATTTGTACATCTTCCGTCGCCCCCCTCGCGGGGGGCGTGGATTGAAATACGCTGATAACACCCAAGTAATCCGCATCGGTGTAAGTCGCCCCCCTCGCGGGGGGCGTGGATTGAAATTTGTGGTGTTGGGAATTCTCTCAACGTACTTTCCAAGTCGCCCCCCTCGCGGGGGGCGTGGATTGAAATGATGACGCAAAAAGCCAAAAAAATCAAGCATACTATAGCAACGATCAAAATTACCGGCAGTAGTTTGACGCTCGGAACCACCTGAGCCCTTCCCGTTTTCACGGACACAAAAATGCTCAAAAATCCTGAATGAATCGCAGCCATTCTTCCTTATTCTTTCTCACGCAACTGCGGAGGCAGCGAGACGAGCCTCAAAAGCATTAGGCGAGACCCACTCCAGCACAGAATGCGGGCGCACAGAGTTGTAGAATGCCTCCATGTAAGCTCAAGAAACGCCTTCTGCTGCACACGAACAAACGGTAGCTTGGTTGATAAGATCAATGCCCTGGACGGCGAGTCCCGCATTGTCATGGAGTGTACCGGCCGTTACTATGAGCCGCTTAATCATCAAGTGCATTTTTCAAAATTTTTACAAAATTTCCCTTTACATTCTATGCGCACTGTGCTATGATATATGGGATGCACGTGACAAACGTCTGTAACGTCTCATATAAGTATACAAGGCCGCCGTATTTTTCCCGATGGACGGTATAAAGCGGGCGCGGACAAGGGAAAATATGGGAAAGGCGGGCGCGGAACAGAATATGTATGGAACGTGTGCAAAAAAACAGGAGCGGGCCGCTTGCGCATTGCGCGGCGCAGCCCGCGGGATGATCAAATCAAAAGGAGAAGGATCGCGGTATGGATAACGAACAATTAAGCAGCCACGAGGCGGCGCTGCTGGATCAGTGGTGGCGTGCGTCGAATTATCTCTCGGCCTGTCAGCTCTATCTGCTGGATAACCCACTCCTGAAGGAGCCGCTCACGCGGGAGCAGGTCAAGCGCAAAGTCGTGGGTCACTGGGGAACGGTGCCGGGACAGAACTTTATTTATACGCACTTGAACCGGCTCATCGTCAAATATAATCTGGACATGATTTATCTTTCCGGCCCCGGTCACGGCGGCAACGCGATGGTCGCACAGGACTGGCTGGATGGCAGCTACAGCGAAGTCTACCCCGATGTGGGGCAGGATCTGGACGGGCTGAAGCGGCTGTTTAAGCAATTTTCATTTCCCGGCGGCATTTCCAGCCATGTGGCGCCGGAAACGCCGGGCAGCATCCATGAGGGCGGCGAGCTGGGCTATTCGCTCGCCCACGCCTTTGGCGCGGTATTCGATAACCCGGATCTGATCGCGGCCTGCACCGTTGGAGACGGCGAGGCGGAAACCGGTCCGCTGGCGACCGCATGGCAGAGCGCCAAATTTCTGAATCCGGCGACGGATGGCGCGGTGCTGCCAATCCTGCACCTGAACGGTTACAAAATCGCAAATCCGACGGTGCTCTCCCGCACGAGCGACGCGGATCTGCGGAAATTTTTCGAGGGCATGGGCTGGAACCCGCACTTTGTCACGGGACGTGACTCCATGCCGATGCACCAGGCAATGGCGACGGCGCTGGAACAGTGCTATCATGAGCTGCGCGCAATACAGACAGCGGCGCGCACGGGAGCGCCGCTGTCCGGCGCTGCGGTGAAGTGGCCGATGATCGTCCTGCGCACGCCAAAGGGCTGGACAGGACCAAAGGTCGTGGATGGCAAGCCGGTCGAGGGGACGTTCCGCGCCCATCAGGTGCCGATCAGCATGGAGCACCCGGAGCATTTGCAGCAGCTGGAGGACTGGCTGCACAGCTACCATCCGGAGGAGCTGTTCACGCCGGACGGCGCGCCGAATGAAGCACTGCGCGGCTTTGCGCCAAAGGGGAACCGGCGCATGGGCGCGAATCCCCACGCAAACGGCGGTCTGCTCCGCCGTGCGCTGAAGCTGCCGGATTACCGGGAATATGCCGTGGATGTCCCCGCGCCGGGCGCGGTAAACGCGCAGGACATGGTGGAGCTGGGCGGCTTTGTCCGGGACGTTGTGCGGGAGAATCCGCATAATTTCCGTGTGTTCGGCCCGGATGAAACGCTCTCCAACCGACTGGGACGTGTGTTTGAGGTCACAAACCGCGACTGGAACGGCGCGACGGAGCCGGACGATGAGTTTCTTGCGCCGGACGGGCGCGTGGTGGATTCCATGCTCTCCGAGCACTGCTGCGAGGGATGGCTGGAGGGCTATCTGCTGACCGGGCGGCACGGATTTTTCAACAGCTATGAGGCGTTCATCCGCATTGTGGACTCGATGGCTTCGCAGCACGCAAAATGGCTCAAGGTGACGAGCCAGCTCTCGTGGCGCGTACCGATCTCGTCGCTGAATCTGATTCTCTCCTCCAACGTCTGGCAGCAGGATCACAACGGTTACACGCACCAAGACCCCGGCTTTATCGACCACATCGTCAACAAGAAGGCGGATGTGGTGCGGGTCTATCTCCCGCCGGACGCAAACTGCCTGCTCTGCATATTTGACCACTGCATCCGCAGCCGGAATTATATCAATGTTATCGTGGCAAGCAAACACCCGCGCCCCCAGTGGCTCAGCATGGAGCAGGCGGTCAGGCACTGCACACAGGGGATTGGCATCTGGCAGTGGGCAAGCAACGACGCAGGACAGGAGCCGGATTTGGTCATGGCCTGCTGCGGCGATGCGCCCACGCTGGAAACGCTGGCGGCGGTTTCCATCCTGCGACGCGCGCTGCCGGAGGTGAAGATTCGGGTCGTGAATGTGGTGGATCTGATGCGCTTGCAGGATTTTTCCCAGCATCCGCACGGACTGCATCAGGCCGATTACGATATGCTTTTCACAAAGGATAAGCCCATTCTCTTTGCTTATCACGGCTATCCCTCGCTGATTCACGAGCTGACCTACCGCCGCGCCAATAAAAACCTGCACGTTCGCGGCTACTGCGAGGAGGGGACGATCACCACGCCCTTTGATATGCGCGTACAGAACGGGCTGGATCGCTTCCACCTCACTGCGGACACGGTAAAACTGCTGCCGTCTCTTGGCAATCGCGGGGCGGCGCTGGTGCAGGAGATGAACGACAAGCTGGTGGAGCATCGGCAGTATATCAACCGCTACGGCGTGGATATGCCGGAGGTGGAAAACTGGAAATGGCAGGATGATACGGATTCATGCGGCTGAAAGGCCGCCGACCTGATTTCCCATTGATAGCGATTGATCGCAGATCACAGGCTCCCTCCGCGAACGGCAGCGGCATCAGGCCGCGCTGTCAGGCCCGGAGGGAGCCTCGTTTTTTTGAAAATGCGCAGTGACCCCGCCTCTTATGAGAGGCGGGGTTTCGCCGTTGGGGCAGGTTTCGCTCCTGCGGGGGACAAAACTTTGCCTGACGCCGCCACTTGTTTTTTTGCCGCGCATGGTATAAAATGGCGGAAGAAAATCCGGGATATATGGAGGGCAAATGGACAAACGATTGAAGCGCATCCTGCCGCGGGTGCAGAAGCCCGCGCGTTACACGGGCGGGGAATACAACCAAATCATCAAGGACAGGAACGCGGTGGCGCTGCGGATGGCATTCTGTTTTCCGGATACCTACGAAATCGGAATGTCAAACGTGGGAATGCGGATTCTTTACAGCACGATCAACGCCATGCCGGACGTTTGGTGCGAACGGGTCTTTGCGCCATGGGACGATATGGAACGGGAAATGCGCAATGCAAATCTGCCGCTTTACGCGCTGGAGAGCGGCGATCCGCTCTCCTGTTTTGACGTGATCGGCTTTTCCATCGGCTACGAAATGGCCTATACCACCGTCCTGAATATGCTGGATCTGGGCGGCATCCCGCTGCACAGCGCGGAGCGGACAGCGCTGCTGCCGCTGGTTTTTGCGGGTGGGACAAGCTGCTGCAACCCGGAGCCGATGGCGGATTTTCTGGATTTGATGGTGCTGGGCGAAGGCGAAGAGCTGGACAACGAGCTGCTCTCCCTGCTGCTGACCGCCAAGCGGGAGGACTGGGACAAGCACCGTTTTCTCCGCGCCGCCGCCAACATCCCCGGCGTCTATGTCCCGTCTCTGTATGCGCCGCGCTGCGGCAGGGACGGCGCGCTGGAGGCGATCACGCCGCTGGACGGCGCGCCGAAAACGGTGACAAAACGCATCATACGGGACTTTGAAAACAGCCACTTCCCCACCGACCAGATCGTCCCCAGCACGGAGATCGTCCATGACCGGGTCAATCTGGAGCTGTTCCGCGGCTGCATCCGGGGCTGTCGCTTCTGTCAGGCCGGACAGGTTTACCGTCCGGTGCGTTCCCGCAGCGCGGAAAAGCTGGTGCAGCAGGGACTGGAGAGCCTGCAAAACACAGGCTATCAGGAAATTACACTCTCCTCGCTCAGCTCCAGCGATTACCGGGAGCTTGGGGCGCTCTGCGACGGACTGCTGGACTACTGTGTGCCGCGCAACATCGGCCTTGCGCTGCCCTCGCTGCGGGCGGATAATTTCTCCATGGACATCATGCAGCGCGTGCAAAAGGTGCGGAGGTCCGGCCTGACATTCGCACCGGAGGCCGGAACACAGCGCCTGCGCGACGCCATCAACAAAAACGTCCGGGAGGAGGATTTGCTGGAATCCTGCCGGGTGGCGTTCGCCGGCGGCTGGAACAATCTGAAGCTCTATTTCATGCTTGGCCTGCCGACGGAAACGGATGAGGACGTGCTGGGCATCGCGCAAATTGCAAACGATGTGCTGCACGTCTGGCGCGAGAGCGCAACGAACAAGAACCGCGGCGTGCGTATCACGATCTCCACCTCCTGCTTCATCCCGAAGCCGCACACGCCGTTCCAATGGGTGCCGATGGTGACCAAAGAGGAATATCTGCGCCGCGTCCACCTGCTGCGGGAGAACCTCAAGGCGCGGAACGTAGTCTATAACTGGCACGACGCGGAAACCAGCGAAATCGAGTGCGCGCTCTCGCGCGGCGACCGGCGAATGGGCGCGGTGATCGAAGCGGTCTGGCGCGACGGCGGCAAGCTGGAAGCATGGAGCGACTTTTTCAGCCATGAGCGCTGGATGCGCGCCTTTGACCAGTGCGGTCTGGATATTACGTTCTACACCACGCGGACGCACGAGCGTGCGGAGGTTTTGCCATGGGATCACATCGATATGGGTGTGACCAGGACGCATCTCTGGCGGGAGCTGGAGCAGTGCTTCCGCACGGCGCTCTCGCCGGACTGCCGCGCCGGATGCGTCGGCTGCGGCGCAAGCCGCCTGACAGGAGGTATTTGCGATGGATAAACTGCGGCTGCGTTTTGCCAAGCGCGGGCGCGCGGTCTACATCTCGCATCTGGATTTGATGCGCACGATGCAGCGCGCGTTTCTCCGCGCGGGCTATGCGCTGAAATACAGCGAGGGCTTCAACCCACACCCGGTCATTTCCATTCTGCTGCCGCTCGGCGTGGGCTGCGCCAGCGACTGCGAGCTGATGGACTTTTCCCTGACAGAGCCAGCGGAGCTTTCGCTGCTCCCGGAACGGCTGACGGCAGCGATGCCGGAGGGCATTGAGGCGTTGGAAGCCTATCCCGGCGGGCGCAAAGGGCGGGAGCTGAAATGGCTGAAGCTTGCGGGAACGCTGGAATACGACAGCGGGGACACGACCGCGCGCGCGGCGGCGCTGACGGAGTTCTTCCGCCGGGATGCGCTGGTGATCCGAAAAAAGACCAAGCGCGGCTTTGGCGAGAGCGACATCGCCCCCGCGATCCGCGCGCTGGAGTTCCGTCCGGCGGCGGGCGCTGTCACGCTTACCGGCATAGTTTCCGCGCAGGAGCCGACGCTGAATCCCACGCAGCTCATCTCCGCGCTGGAACAGCTTGCGCCGGAGATTGCGCCGGATTTTGCGGAGTTCCGGCGGCTGGAGGTTTATGACGCGGAGATGCAGATATTTCGGTGAAGCGTCGCACAGGGCGGGAGCCTTTACTTTACTTTACTTTGCTCGCTTCTGGGAATACAGGTAGTTTATCGAAAATCGAAGGCTTTCTTACCGCAATTTAACATCGTTGCTTGTTATTTGGTTTCTGAAATCTTCAAATAGCATTGGTCTTAACGTGATTTGCCGTCATTTCCTGAGGTTCGGCGGTGAAATGGGCTAAACTTTGGGCTAAATCCCATCAAAGGCGGACATGGAATTTTGCAGCGCTTCATCGGAAATCTCTGCGTAAATGTCCATCGTCACCTGAATGCTGGAATGTCCCAGCATCGTTTGAAGATGCTTTGGCGGAATCGCGTTGCTCTCAACGGCGCGGCTTGCAAAGCTGTGTCTCAATATGTGCGGTGACAAGTGTGGAAGCAACAACGACAGCCGGTTTTCCTTATCGGCGTTTTCCATTTCCGCCTTGTTGTAGCTTTCGGTGATTTGGTTGATTGCGCGGTTGACTACAGAGATGTAAAATGAAAAAGAATTTTAACGGAGACGCGGGAAACTGCGACGATGAGGGGGGAGCGGGAGCGCATGGTTGGCAGACCAGAGCGCGGAAGCGTCGGGGGCGAAAAGCCCACCGGACGGCCTGCGCGCGAAAAAACAGAACGTAGCTTGTGAAAAAAACATAGGCGGCGCATTTTGCGCCGCCTATTTCTGGTTTCTGTGTGCTTATTCTGCCGCTCAATCGAGCGAGCTGATGATTTTTCCGACGTACTGGGCGAGGATCGTCAAATCCTTTGCGTCCACAACGCCGTCGCCGTTGAAGTCGCCGTTGAGACCGCTGGCGCCGCCGGTATCGCCGGTGTCCCCCGTGTCGCCGGTATCGCCCGCGTCCTCCGGACCGGTGCTGTTGTAGTGGACAGTGGCGGCGAGGAAATAACTGTTACCGCTATTGGGCTCATCCACAGCGACTTCGCTCCACTGTTCTTCGCTTCCGGCATAGTAGATGTCAGTCAGGCTGGTGCAGTTATCGAAAGCACTGCCGTTGACAAGTGTCAGCCCTGTGCCGACCACGATGTAGGAGAGATTAGTGCAGTTACGGAACGCATAACTGCCGACGCTGGTCACGCCGCTGCCGAGCGTGACCGTCGTCAATGCCGTGCAACCAGAGAACGCAAAGCTGCCAATGCTGGTCACAGTATCCGGAATGGTGACAGTGGTTAAGCTGGTGCAATCCTGAAATACAAAGCTGTCGATGGCTGTCATGCTGTCCGGAATTTCGATGCTTTTCAGAGCCGTACACCTGTAGAACGCATAGCTGCCTATCGTAGTCAGATTTTCACCGAGCGTGACGCTGTTCAGCGCTGTGCAGTTATAAAACGCATAAGTGCCGATTGTAATCACATTTTCCGGAATGGCGATATTTTTTAGCGTGTAGCAACCCTGAAACGCGCGTTCACCAATGGCAGTCAGGTTTGTACCAAGCGCAATGTCTGTCAGTGTGCTGCAGTCAAAAAACGCATAGCTGTCAATGGCAATCACGCTGTCCGGAATCGTTATGGTTTTCAGCGCGGTGCAACCGGAAAACGCACTGCCGCCTATCGTGGTCAGCGTATCCGGCAGCGTGATGTCTGTCAGCGCCGTGCAGTTGCCAAATGCGCCGTGGTCAATCTTGGTTACACCGGCCTCCAACACCAGCGTTTTCAGGCTGGTACAACTGCTGAAAACGCCGCTGCTGATTGCGGACACACTGCCCGGCACCGTGACACCGGTCAGTGTGGTGCAGCCGGAAAACGCACTGCTGCCGATGTCCGTCACGCTGTCCGGAATCGTGACGCTGCGGAGTGCAGTGCAATCGGAAAACGCACTGTTGCCAATGTCTGTCACGCTGTCCGGAAACACGATGCTGGTCAGGCTGGTGCAGCTGGAAAACGCACTGTTGCCTATCGTGGTCAGCGTATCTGGAAGCGTGATGCTTCTCAGCACGGTGCAGCCGTCAAATGCACTGATGCCAATGCTGGTCACGCCGCTCTCAATGACGATGGATGTGATAGACGCATAAGAGCTATAATAGGGCGCGTCTGCACGCGAATAGTCCTCCATCGCACCCGTGCCGGAGATGGTCAGCACGCCGTCCTCCAGCGCCCACGTCAAATTGTCCCCGCAGGTACCGCTGGCTGTTACCGTGTTGTTGACCGGCGCGGTATAGACCTCCTCCGCTTCGGTCTCCTCCGCCGCGGCAGACAGCGCTTCCTCGTCCATCTGCGCCGCAAGCGCGGGGGCGAACAGCGCGCACGCCAGACAGACGGCAAGCAAAATCGCCATGAATTTCTTCAGGTTTCTCATGTGCATAGTTCCTTTCTAAAAATATTTTTTGCCTGCGGAGAAACGGACGCGGCGGCGACTTCACGTCCGCTCCCCCCTGCAGATTGCCGGGTATCTCGCCGCAGTCGGGGCGCGGCGGACGTGTCGGCGGCTGTGCGCCCGCCGTTCCGCGAGAGAAGCGTGGTACCGGGCGGGGCAAATCGGGCGGCGCGGCGGTTCCCC
>JAJBUU010000017.1 GCA_020860205.1 Oscillospiraceae bacterium
CTTTCAACCAAGAACGCAGAGTATCAATGCAAATTCCAAGCTCCCTGGCCACCTCCGTGGGCTGACGGCCTTGTACCGTTACCATCTGAACGGCTCCTGCCTTGAATGCGTCGTCGTAGCGCGGCGGCGCAACCCCTTTCTTCTTTTTTGTTTCCATTTTGTTTGCTCCTTGTATTTTCTGGAAGTCTCATTTGGGTATGTTTTTTCTTTCCATGATACGACTGTTTTGTCTGTCTGTCAATTCGGGTATGGGGGCAAGAGCCTGTGATCTTATCCTCGTAGTGTTGGGCGGTTTTATGTTCCAGCTCCTGAATCTGGCAGCGCAGTTTTGTGATTTCACGTCTGGACGCCTGCTGGTAGTCTGCGCTGTCTGTGTCTGCCCGCTTTCTCAGCTTTCCGAATCAGTTCCCCATTCATCGCTCAACGCCCGTCCGCCACTGCCAGGCAGTGCGTTTGATGTGTTGATGGCTGCCATGTTGATTCCAAGAATGGACAGGGTGGTGCTGCCGACGTTGGAGCCGCTGCCCGTCAAAATCTTGTCGTTTACAACAATGCCCGTGGTAGGTGCGACATAATAAGTTGTGGCCGAAGCGCCCACCGCCAGCATACTGACCGCCATCGCCGCGCTGAGCGCGAAGCCAAGCGCGTGTTTCAGATGCCTGTGCATAATAAAAAACCTCCCCAAAATATTTTCCTCCGGCGCGCGCACCGCGCGTTATGCGCCGGGAAAATACAGGACGAAAGGCAAACCGCATAATTCGATAGAACCTGGATTTCATATCCCGAAAAAATTTCGGTACCAAAATATATTTTCAGTATAGCAGGAGAGAAAGATATATCAATCATTTTTCGAGGGAATTAAATATATTTTATAAAAAATAAACATATCTTATAACAAATTCATGTATAAATATATTTTTCGTTTTGCTTTTTCTCTTTGAAACGCACTGCGTGGCTCCTCAGAATCACGCTCGTTCCTGCAAGTTTTGTGCTTGACAGCGGCGCGGAATCCAATTATAATAATAACATTGTATTTCATGAAAGCTGGAGGCTTGTACGCTGTACAGGTCTTTCGCTTTTATGATGAGAAAGTTAAGGCAACGCCGCACAATGCATCTGTGGCGGCAGGCGGCGGGTTGCCGCCTGCTCCTTGTGCTTTTTTCGGCGTTGCCTCAGGAATTTTTGCACTCTTATATTGGAAAGGGACATCGCAATGGGTACTGAAAACCGATTCAAAATGAGCCGGGAGCGTCTGGCAGAGCTGAAAGAAGAACTGGAGTATCTCCAGACCGTGCGGGAAAAGGAGGTCGCGGAGCAAATCAAGGAGGCCCGCTCCTTTGGCGACCTCAGCGAGAACAGCGAGTATGACGAGGCCAAAACCGAGCAGGGCAAGCTCTATTCCAAAATCGCAGAGATCAAAAGCCTGATTGAAAACGCCGAAATCGTGGAAGTCTCCACCGCTGCCGGTGTTGTAGGCCACGGCAGCCATATCAGGGTACGCGCGTTGGACGATGGCAGCGAAGATGAGTACAGTCTCGTCGGGTCGCAGGAGGCCAACCCGATGGAAGGAATGATTTCCAGCGACAGCCCGTTTGGACGCGGTCTGATGGGACACAAGGTGGGCGAAGTCGTTACGGTCGAAGCGCCCGCCGGACAGTTCCAGTATGAGATCATCTCGGTAGAGAATTGACCGCGCCGTGTTTCATGGCGCGCTGCGCATGAAGCCGACATAGATGCGGGACGCAGTTATTCATATTTTGTGAAATCAGGCAACGCTGATGGCGCTCCTCTTTTTTGCGCCATACGGGACACATCAGGCGACGCCGCACGATCAGAGCTGCGGCGTCGCCATAAAAAACAGAAGGAAAGAAGCATTGCATAAATGGGAAATGAGAAAAGCAATCATCAACAGCCGGAACAGCCGCTCTCCGAGCTGTTGCAGGTGCGCCGCGACAAGCTGAAGGCTTTGCAGGATGCGGGACGCGATCCGTTCCGGCAGACCCGCTTTGACCGCACGGCGTGGACATCGGAGGTGCGGGAGAATTTTGCGGTGCTGGAGAACCAGCGCGTCGCGGTTGCCGGGCGCATCATGTCCAAGCGCGGCATGGGGAAGGCCATCTTCTGCCACATCAAGGATGACCGGGGACAGCTCCAGCTTTATATCCGTGCAGACGAGGTCAGCGAACAGGACTTCGCGGACTTCCGCAAGTTTGACATCGGCGACATCATCGGCGTGGAAGGGACGGTGTTCCAGACCAAGACCGGCGAAGTGACGGTGCGTGTGGCCGCTGTGACGCTGCTGAGCAAATCGCTGCGTCCCCTGCCGGAGAAATTCCACGGCATGACCAATACGGAATTAAAATACCGGCAGCGCTATGTGGATCTTATCATGAACGATGATAGCCGCCGCATTTTTGAAATTCGCACAAAGTTCATCCGCTATGTCCGCTCCTATCTGGATGGGCAGGGCTTCATGGAAGTGGAAACGCCGGTGCTGAACACCATCTCTGGCGGCGCAACTGCGCGTCCATTTATCACACACCATAATACGCTGGACATGGAGCTTTATCTGCGCATCGCCACCGAGCTGAACCTGAAGCGTCTGATCGTCGGCGGCATTGAGCGTGTGTATGAAATCGGCCGCATTTTCCGCAACGAAGGCATGGACACACGCCACAATCCGGAGTTTACCACCGTGGAGTGGTATATGGCTTATGCGGATTTCAACGATATGCGCCGCATGACGGAGGAGCTGCTCTCCGGCGCCGCAAAGGAGATTTTGGGGACATACCAGCTCCAATGGCAGGGATGCGATCTGGATTTGACCCCGCCGTGGCGCTGCATGACAATGGCGGAGGCCGTAAAGGAATATCTGGGGATTGATTTCATGACGATTTCCGACGATGCTGCGGCTGTTGCGGCGGCAAAGGCCATCGGCGTAGATATGGACAGCGTGGAGCCGACGTGGGGTCATGCGCTCTATGAATGCTTTGACCAGAAGGTGGAGGAGCAGCTTGTGCAGCCAACATTCATCACGATGCATCCTGTGGATGTTTCGCCTCTCTCCAAGCGCTCGCCTGCCGACCCACGGTTGACCGAACGCTTTGAGTTGTTCATCTGCCGCAGCGAAATGTGCAACGCCTTTTCCGAGCTGAACGACCCCATCGACCAGCGCGAGCGCTTTCAGAAACAGATGGAGCTGCGCGCCGCAGGCGACGAGGAGGCCGGTATGATGGACGAGGATTTCATCACCGCGCTGGAATACGGAATGCCCCCCACCGGTGGCATCGGCATTGGCATTGACCGCTGCGTCATGCTCCTGAGCGGTACAGATTCCATCCGCAACGTCATCTTCTTCCCGACGATGAAACCGATCGACCAGTAAAAACACAATATACTATATATAATTTCAACAGAGGTTGCTATATGTTGTGTTGTGCATCTGGTTCCATCCCCGCATTGACAGCAATTTGACAGCAAAATTTTGAAGAATGACGCATCACTGCGAAGCGTTGTGTATTTCAGACGAAACTGAATCAGGGTCAGGCAAGACCTGTGAGCACTTCTTGGAGTTATCTGAGGAGTGCTTTTTTTCGTCCGGGCAGTCAGCTTCTGTCAGACAGTCAAATCAAAATCAGGGGGGTGCCACCATGAGCGGCAGCTATAAACCCATCAAAAGCATGAAAGAGGTTCCCGACCAACTGCGAAAACTGCGGCGGG
>JAJBUU010000028.1 GCA_020860205.1 Oscillospiraceae bacterium
AATTGCAGCAGCCTGTCAAGCATTACGATTCCGAACTCCGTTACCTCCATCGGCGGCTATGCATTCCGTAATTGCACCAGTCTGACAAGCATTACGATTCCGAACTCCGTCACCTCCATCGGCAGCGATGCATTCTACGGTTGCAGCAGTTTGACAAGCATTACGATCCCGAACTCCGTCACCTCCATCGGCGACTGGACATTTGGTTGGTGCACCAGTCTGACGAGCGTGATAATTCCGGACAGCGTCACATCCATCGGCAGCTATGCATTCAGTAGTTGCACCAGCCTGAGCGATGTCTACTACAGCGGCAGCGAAAGTGATTGGAACGCGATTGAAATTGGCAGCGCCAACGGGTACCTTACCTCCGCCACCATCCACTACACCAGCACCGGTTCGGATGACACTGGCGACACCGGAGATACCGGCAATACCGGAAACACCGACCTCATGCGCGGCGACATCAATGGCGACGGCGTGATCGACGCCGCCGACCTGACGCTCCTCGCACAGTACGTCGGAAAAATCATCAGCTCCTTTGATGAAGCCTGATTTTCAAAAAAATAAAAAATAGAGAGGGCGCGCTGCATCGTTCCGCAGCGCGCCCTCTCTCTTTCGTCTTTGTCTCAGCCGCCCTCCCGCTCAAGGCGCGCAAGCTGCAATGTATGCGCCTGAAGCATCTCGTCCTGCGCCGCAGCCTTGTCCCAGAGCCGCGTATGCGCCTCGCGGTTTTTCTCGGCGCTCTCCGCCAGCTCCTGTTCCAGCTTTTCCACGGTGTCCGTCAGGCGGGTCAGTGTGCTGTTGAGGGAGATCAGCGGCTTCAGCAACGAAAGGAGCAGCCCCGCCAGCACGACGATCACGGAAACGACTGTCCATTCGCTCATGTGCCGTCGCCTCCCACCCGTTGCAGCACCCGCCAGCTCCCGCCTGCGGCTTCGATCTCCTCCCATGTCCCAAACAGCGCTTCCAGCTCCTCCCATGTGACAAAAACGAACACATATTCGATTGCCAGATGGCAGGGGATGATCTGCGCGATGCGCGCCTGCAACGCCTCCAGCCCGTCCGGCTCGCCGCGCTGACCGGGAAAGGAAACATACACCGTCATCGCCGTCTCCGCTTCCTCCACCACGGCGGAGATGCCGCAGCCCGCGATGGTGTCGTTGATGGCCGCGACGGTGAAGGACGCGCTGTCTATGCGCAGCAGCGCGGCGATGGCCTGTCTGCGTCCCTCCGTCGTAACAAAGGCCGGTACAAACGGCAGCAGCGCCTCCCAGCTGGCAAGACCGCTGCCGCAGGCCGTCAGCGGCTGCATTTCGGCTTCCGCATCCGTCAGCGCTTCCCAGATGACGGTCATCTGTACGCCGATTGCGGATAGCTCCGCGCCGGATACGCCGCCATCCACGTCATAAATTCCCAGTGGCCGCAGCAGCTCCCGCAGCTCTTTCGCATAATCCATCTCACACCGCCTCGCTGATGTCCAGCGTCCCCAGAACGGGCAGGACCCCGTCCGCAGGCGTAAGGTCTGCCTGCGGCGCGGTCAGGGTGCAGTTCGCCACGCCGTCCACCGCCATCAGCAGCGCCGTCAGCCGCGCCCGGTAAACCGGCTGTCCCAGCAGCGACCCGTTGAAAAATTCCGTCACCGCGCGCGCCGCGTCCTCCGCCACGCTGTCAAACGCGCAGCCCTCCTCCACGGTCAGCGCCGCGCGCACGTTCACCGTCGCCGCCTCCGGCGCGGAAACCAGCACATCCACGCAGATTTCCCGCTCCGCGTCCAGCAGCGTCTGTATGGCTGCCGTTTCCGCGTCCGTCGGCATCCCGCTCTCCGTTGCAAAATAAACATCCACTGTGCCAATGCCGCGGTTGCGCGGCAGCACCGTCACCGCCGCCACATTGTCCTCGTTGAGCACCCGGTTCCGGTAGTAGGCGGCGTTGGCTCCGTTCGGCAGCGTGCGGTAGGACGCGATCACCCGCGCGCGCAGCGAATCGTCGTCCTCGTCGTCGGCGCCGCCGGTAAACGCCGCGTCGTTCGTTACGGCGGAAACGCCTGTCGGCGCGAGCTTCATATAGCTGATGCTGCCAGCAGGCACATTGCCGCCGGAACCGGCGTCCACCGCCTCCGCCGCCACGCTGCACGAGAGCGTCCCCGCCGCGATGCAGCCCTCCTCCGTCGTGACAAAGCAGAGGTTCGCCGCCGTCATGCAAACCGTCCCCGCCGGGACGGAAACATCGCTTTCCGCCGCGCCCGCGAGGGAAAAGCGCAGCGCGCCGCCCGCGCACAGAGCCGCGCCCCGCTCCAGTCCGCGCAGTTCGGCGTGCAGGTCCAGGCAGTCCCCTGTCGCGGTCTGCGGAAAGCATTGCCGCGTCACAAAGTCCGCCTGCGCCTCCAATGAAAACAGCTCCGCCGCCACCGCCCGCAGGCGCAGCGCCATGTCGCCGCCTTCGGTCAGCGCCGCCCCTCCCGCCGCAACAAAATCCGCCGCCAGCGCGCTGTAGATCTCCTCAACCGTTCTCATGTTTTCATCCCCTCCATGTCGTGTCTCCGCGCAAAAGCCGCGCTCCGTTCACCCTTCCCCGCCCTTCCGGCTGCGCACGCCTCAAAGCTCCACCGTCACGGCGGTTTCCCTGCCGCTCCCATCCAGCGACAGGGTCACTGTCACGGCGGCGCTCCCGTCTCCGCCGGGGGTATACGTCACGCCGCCGACGGAAACGCCCTGCTCGTCCTGCAGCGCCTCCGCCACATAGAGCCGCGCGGCGGCGGCGCGCTGCGCGGCCCTGACCCGTCCCAGCGCATACAGGCGGCTGCCGTAATCCGGGTCTGGCCAAAATGTTCCGCGCCGCGCCGTCAGACGCATCAGCACCCGCTGCACTGTCTCCTCTGCGCCCTGCACCGTATCCAGCCGTCCGTCGCTGAGCGCATACTGTCCCTCGCTGAGCTTCAGCTCCACGCCCTCATTCCTCCTCTGTTTCCGCGGTCAGCTCCACGCCGTTCAGAAAGAGCCGCCCCGTGAGATATACATCGCCCGCAATGTGCAGCTCGCCGCCCGCGCTGATCGTGCCATCCGTTTCCAGGCAGAGCCACGCGGCCCCGCGCCGCAGACAAAGCGCGCCGTCGGGCAGCGCCGCCGTATCCATGCCGCCGTCCGGCAGCCCCAAAATGTATTTCTCCCCGTCGTCGGTTTCCAGCAACAGCGCCTGTGTCCCAACCGCGGGCTTCCAGCAGATGCCCTGCGGGCTGACCACGCGCACGCCGCGCCGTTCCCCGTCCAAAAGCACCGCGGGCTTCGCGCCGCCGATGGTCACATCGCCTGTCTCCGCGTGCGCGCCGCCGCGCTGGGACGGCGCAATGCGTTCCGATAGCCACATATTCAGTTTCCCCCTTCTCCTCTGCGCGCCGCAGGTTACAGAATGTCACTTTTCAGGCAGCACCGCGCAATCGGTTCTGCGGCGCCTTGCGGAAAATTTTCGTCATAGCCTCGCTGCAAAGACTCAAAATACGCAAAGCATTCCCCCGCAGGGGGGTATGCCCGCGTCCTGCGGCGCTCCTGAACTCTGCGTTTTGCGCCCTGTTCTGCCGAAACTCTTCTGCACGCGCCGTGCGTTCCGGATGACGCGGCGGTGCCTTACGGCAGAATGGGTGCCACCCCCGCAGCGGCGAACGCCTGTCCGCCGCTGCACAAAACGGGCGCGCCTTTATCCTTCGCGCAGCTCCAAAACCGTTCCCGCGCCGCCAGCGCCGGCATAGCAGCGGCTGGCGCTGACGGTGAACGTACCCGTAATGCCAAGCGGCGTGGAAACCAGCACCGCGCGGTCGCCTGGAAACGCCGCGAACTGCGCATCCACCGCAATGCGGCAGCGCCGGAAATCCAGCGCGCTCTGCGCAATCTGATATGCGCCCGTGTGCCGCATCGCGTCAAAGCCGCTTGTGCGCGGCACATTGATCACGCGCACGCAGCGCCCGCCCATCGCCTGGAACGCCGCGTTTTCCACCGTCACGCTGGTGCCAGACACCCGATTCTTCACAATGGCCTCGCTGATCACGCCATAGCGGTCCTGCCAATACCCCTGCTCCGAGATTGCGGTCCCCGCGCCGATGGAAACGCGCCGCCCGCTGTCCCCGCCGGAGAGCACCAGCGTCCCGTCCGGGGCAAAGCGCGGCGTCACGCCAAGACAGAATTCCGCGAACCGCTTCACCACGCTCCAATGGCTCTCGCCGCTCTCCACCGACAGGTCGGCGCGCACACCGTCCGGCACGCCCGCCGTGTCGATGGCTGTCACGCCCAGCGCCCGGACATGGCGCTCCAGAATATACGCCATGTCCGCGCCGGTATACTCCGCGCTCTCGGCCTCGCTGTCCAGCAGCAGTGCCTGCATCCCGCGTCCCCGCAGCACACAGGTGCAGCCATCGGCGTCTGCGGTGACCTCCAGCTCGTCCACCACACCGCAAAACACCGTTTTTCCGCCGTCCGTTGCAGAAAAGCGGCAGGCAGCCTGCAATGCGCCGCGCATCTCCGGCTGGTAGAGGAACACCGTTTCAAAGCTGTCGCAGGGAGAGCAAAAGCCGTGGCAGATTTCCCACGAAAGCAGCGTCGGCAGACGGTAAGCCGCGCCGGAAGCATCCATGATCGTCCCTTCCATGCCGCCCTCACCGCACCCGGACCGTGTCCCCGACCGCAAGGAGGTTTGGGTTGCGGATCTGCGGATTCAGTGCCAGCAGCCCGGTCAGGGAGAGGTCATACGCCGCCGCGATGCTCCACAGGCAGTCGCCGGAAACCGCCGTATAGTACAGCGCATCCGCCGCTTCACCGCTCTCCCCGGCCACAGCTTCGCCGCCGGAGAGCACTGTCAGACCCGTGCTGTACCCGTCGTAGCACTCCCAGAATTCAAAGTCGTACGCCACATAGTTCTCCGTCGGCTCCTGCTTCAGGTGCAGCGCGGTAAAATACGCCATCGCCGCGTCCCAGAGCGGATGCACCAGCACGCCCGGCGTCCCGTCATAAAATACGGTTGCCAGCTTTTTGAACTCGGTATAAGCGTCCGCTCCGGCAAATTCTCCCTCGCCGCGCAGCACCCGGTTCCGCCGTCCCATGTTTTGCAGGATGTACGTCCCGAACGGCACCCGATGGGACACCACATCCCGCTGGTACCGGATTTCGTATACCTTCGGATTGTGCGGCCACACATAGTCTTTGAACCGCATCGATGCCAGCTTCAATCTTCCGCCTCCTCACCGTTTCGCCGCAAACCCGCCGTCGTACCGGCGGCTGTCCCGGCGAAAGAATTCCGAGATTTCATCCATCCCCACATATCCGCGCCGCACGGCGGCTGCTCCGCTCTGGACGCTGTGCGGCGCGCCGCCATCGGACGCGCCGCCCGCCTCCGGCTCCATGCCGTTTGACGCAACGCGCTGCATCACATCGGCGTCCGCCGCGCCGCGCGTCTGTGCATCCTGCGGCCTGACCGTCAAACGTGCTGCCGCCTCCGCCGCCGCAAATGCAGCCGGAACAACCGCCGCATCCGCGTCCATGCGCGCCCATGCCCGTCCGTTCGCTTCGCCCGCCGCAGCAGCGTCCGTCCACCCTCGCTCCCACGGCTGTGCCTGCGTCGTCCATGTCTGTGTCTGTGTCTGCGCGTCCCCCGCCGCGCCGTCCAACAGCGCCAGCAGCTCTGCCGCCGCCGTTTCCAGCTCCGCCGCGGAAAGCGCGCCGATTTCCCAAAAAAGCCCCATCGCGCGCCGCCTTATCGCCTCGCCCGCAGCGCTTCAAACCGCGCGGGGTCAAACGCCGGATTCGCGCCCGCAGCCTCTGGCTGCACCGCCGCACGCGAGAGCGCCAGATGGCAGGCGCAGCGCACTGCGGCGCGGCGCGTCAGCAGCAGCGCCCGCAGCGAGATCGGGCAGATGCCAAGCCGTTCCATCACACGCCAGCGCAGGCGCGCGCCACTGTCCTGTTCCAGCGCAGTCAACAGTCGTGCGGAAATGTGCGCCGCGCTCATACGTCCATCTCCACCCGATGGGCTGCAATCAGGGAAATTTTCTCCGCAACCAGCTCGCCCACCGCGCCGTTCTCGTCAATGCGGCTCCAGTTGCAGCCGGTATAGACGATGCGTCTGTCCGGCTTCACGATCACCAGCGAAAAATCCTCCAGCTCGTGAAAATTGATCCCGTCGGAAATCGCGGAATCCGTTGCGTAAAGCCGCGTCAGCTCCAGCGTATAGCTGGGCTGGCCGGTGATCGCGGCAACCGGCTCGCTCTCGCCAAACGCTTCAATGCTTCGCTCGGTCTTTCTGGCCGTGGCCGCGTAGCTCTGCACCACGGCGACCTTTTTCCCGTCGGCCTCCAGATAGATGTCGCTGCTACCCGGTAAAGTTGCGCTCATTTCGCGCCGCCCCCTTTCTCAAACCGCGATTTGCGCGCTCAGATTGATGATGTTCAGTCCGTGCGCCACCGCAAAGCCAAAGCTCACGGTGCAGATGGTCGCGTCGTCCGCGTCCGCTGTGACCGTCACGCTCTCGTAGCTGTCGATTATTTCCTTCGCCACATAGTTTTCCAGCTCGATCATCACCCGCGTCCGGATCGCGCCGCGCGTCTGCGCGGTGTTTTTCACCCGTGCAAACGCCGCGCGCAGCGTGTCCCGGATGCCCGGCAGCACCTCGTCCACGATCAGAACCGTGTTCACCTCGCGCCATGTCGCATCCGCCGCGCCGCCGGAGGTCGTGCGCGTCGTAATGCCGCGCACCACGGTCACAGCGCCGCCCAGCGTCTCCAACGGGGTCACGCCGCCGCGCACCAGCAGTGTCAGGTCGCTGTCGGAAAAGTTCTCCGCAATTTCGCCAAGTCCGTTCAATGTCGCGCCGTTCAGGGGCAGCGCGGGGTCGTCCTCTCCTGCCATCACGCCGCAGACCGCTGCGGCCACCGCGCCCGCTGTGCCGTCCGTTTCGTGGTGGGAAACCAGGACCATCCGTTCGCTGTTCAGCGCCGCCGCCGCGCTGATCAGGCTCGCACGGTCGCTCTCTCCGCTCTCCACCACGCCAATGCGGTATTTGCTCTCCTCGTCCGCGCCGTTGATCGCGTCCAGCAGCGCGGCGTGTATGGCCGCATCGCGGCTGTCGCAGACCATATAGCGGATTTCGCGCACGCCCATCAGCGCGGAAAAGGCACTTGCGTAATCCGTTCCGCTCACCGCGCAGCAATGGACGACCGGCGCGCCGTTCGCGAGCAGCACCTTCACCAGCGCGCTCAGGTTCCCCTCGCCAAATTCGCGCAGCGCGGCGGCGTAGTCGGTGATCTCCACCACCGTCCCGCTCTCCCCCGTTTCGCTCGCCGCAGCCAGACCGACCGCGCCGCCGCTGTCGGATCCGCGCACCACGCCGGAAACCTCATAAGTGGTATAAACGCCCGGTCTTTCCGTACTCATCCCTTCAGCTCTCCTCTCAAAATAAAGTCGGCGAACGCCGTCTCCGCGTCCTCCGTCCGTTCCAGCGTCAGCAGTCCGGCACATTTCACGCCGCCCGACAGACGCACCAGACCGGTCTCCGCGTCGGGCAGCGCCTCCCCGCAGTATATCTCCCGCACGTCCAGTCCGCCGATGCCGCCGACCACCGCCGCCGCGCGGTCAAAGAGGGAGAGTGCGGAGAGCGCGGCATTTTCCGTCTCCGGCGGCTGGATAAACACATCCAGCCGCAGCTCCATTTCGCAGAGCAGACCGTAAACCTCCTGCGTTCCAAGCTCCGCGTCCTCCCTCGCGCCCAGATAGCGCGCAAGTCCCGCGCCGCTGCCGGACGCCTGCTTCACGCCAACGCGCACAAATCCGCCCGTGCGCGTGATCGGTCCCGCGCCGTAGGCGGCTGCGGCGGAGATTCCTGCGGCGGCGAGCGCATCCACCACCGTCTGCACCACCGCCTCAAGCATCGCCCGCCTCCTGGCACAGCGCCCCTTCGATATGGCTCTCCAGCCGCTCCCAGCGCAGCAGCGCATAGCGTGCGCCGCCGTCTATGATTTCTGCGCGTCCGCTGATTTCTGTCGGTTCCATCAGCAGCAGCCAGCGCCGCCCGTCCGCAACGCCCGCCGCTGTCAGCTCCGGCGTTTCCGGGCTTTTCGGGTTCACCGGACGCAGGAACGCCCGCACCGTCCGCTTCCCAGCCTCGTCGCAGAGCGTCACGCTGCGTGCATAGCGGCTTGCAAACACGCCCGTCATCCCGGCACCCCCCGGAACGCAAAGCCCTGGTCCTCCAAATATGCGGCCAGCAGCGTCTCCGCCGCCGCACGCAGGCGTTCCGCGCCGCTCGTCCCGTCGCCGTATGTCACGGAGAGGTCGCCTGCGGCGAACGCCCGGATTTCCGACGGCTCGGATACCGCGCAGTACATACTCAGCGCCAGCACCCCGGCGGCCACGGTGAAGGTTTCGCCCAGCGCCGCCGCGTCCACGCCGCTTTTCAGCTTCCGTTCCAGCTCGGACGCGGCGGCGGCGCACAGGGCGGAGAGCAGCACGCCGTCCACGCTGTCCCCCGCGATTTTCTGCGCAAAGCGCAGAATGTCCCCCCTGATTCGCGCGCATCGTTCAAACGCGCAGGACTGCGCTTGCCTCCGGGTAGAGCTTCGCAAACCCGGAAATACTGGTGATGGCCGCGCGTTCCAGCTGGCGGTCGATCAGACGGTCATACTCCACAGCCACATCGCCCGCGGAAACCATCTCCAAAGCGTAGCCCTTGTCCAGACCGATCAGCTCGCCTGCGGGCAGTGCGGCGGTACGGATGAGCTTCGCGCCCAGCGGATTGGCCAGCTCGCCCGTCCCCTGAAAGTTCAGTCCCGTCAGCGGGTTCTGGAATTCCTCGCATTTCAGCAGCTGCAACATCACGTCCGGCGCGACCAGCAGCGTGTTCATCGTATACGGACTAAAGCTGTTCCAGAACGCCAGAAGCGCGTCATAGGTCAGCGTTCCCGCCGTGCCGCCGATGCTGCTGTCTCCCACGCTGTATGCAGCTGCGGCGTTGTCGTTCCCATCGCCGTTTTCGATCACGTTGATCGCGTCCTCCAGGTGCATTCGGGCGATTTCGTTTCCGATCTGGCGCAGCATCACGGAAAACAGGTCCAGCCGCTGGAAGCGGATCGCCTCATAGGAGGCCACCAGCATCCTGCCGCGCTTTTTCAGCGAAACCAGATTGGAGCTGACCTTCACCTCTGTCGTCGGGATCTCGCTGCCCTCCGCAACATATTTCAGCCGCTTGTCGTCCTCCGCCGGCGTGGAATAGATGCTGCGGTAGTCCATCCCGTCAAAGCGCGTCACGGTGGCCGCAATGCTTTTCAGCACGTCGCCCTCCTCCATGCCGGTTTTCACGCTTCTGGAAACGTACTCCGGAAACAGCACGGCGGATTCCGTGGTGTTGAAGAATTTCTCCACGCGGTCACTGCCCGCGCCGCGCACGCGGATGTCAAAGCGCTTGAGCTGGCGCTGATAAGCGTCCAGCCCTTCATAGGGCGTCCCGCGGTAGCTCTCGCTGGGGTCCAGCGCTTCCAGCACCTGCGCAAAGCTCCTGCCTGTTTCGCCATACATCCCCTTGTCCAGTCGGATTTCCTGAAATTTGTAGCTCATATGCTCCTCCTTTTCTCTCCGGGCAGCAGCGCGCGAACCGCGCTGCGCCGTCTTGCGGATGATCTCCACCCTGCGAAAAATTTCAGCCATCGCCGCGTAAATGCACCCGCGTCATCTGACGCGAAATGTTTCGTCATCCACGGTCTGTCAAATGCTGCTCTCCGCCTCAAAGCAAAATCGTGACCGTTCCGGCGCTCTCGTCTGTCGCCACTGCCAGGTAATCCGCGCCGCCTGCATCCACGCATACGCCGCCCGCGCCGTCGGCGCACAGCGCATTGTGGCCGATTTCCGGCGTCGTGCCGCTGTAGGCCACGCTTGCAAACCCGCGCAGACGCACCGCCGCCACGCCGTTTTCTGCAAAGAGCGCCACACCGTCAAAGCAGTCGCCCGCGCTGCATGGACCGACCGTTCCGGCGCCGCAGACCTTCACCACCGCGCCGCCCTCCGCGCCGTCGTTCAGGAACGTCACCGCACGCTCCCCAATCCCGTCAAATGCAACATCCATGTCCCTGTTCCTCCTGTTATATCAAAAAATTCTGAAATTCTCCGATCCCGCCGAAGCGCGCGGGGTGCCGCGCATCAAACGCGGTAAGCGTCCCCGTCGAACCGTACCGTCTCTCGCGCGCCGGGAAGCTGCACGGTCAGCGGCAGCTTTTTGGCCGCCTGCCGCTCCAGCGCGTCCTTCAGCTCCAACAGCCGCCCGGCCTCCATGCGCTCCGTCTCCGGCGCAAGCGCGTTGTAAATCTCCCGTCCGCAAATCAGCCCCAGACGCTTCACCTCCGCGCGCAGCGCGGCAAGGTATTCTCGTCCCAGCGCCGCCTCCTTCTGCAAGGTACAAAGCTCCGCAAAGCAACCGCTGTCCGCCGCGCGTTTCACAAGGTCGCAAAGCCCCGACGCGCCCGCGCCTGTGGCCGCCTCCGTTTCCTCGCGCGCCTTCGCTTTCGTCACACCCGCGCCGCGCTGGGACGGCACGGCCACAAAGCTCCACTCATATGCGTCCGCAGCGCCGCACAGCGTGGCATAACAGAGTGCGCCGTCATAAACCTGTCCCGGAACGTGCGCGCAGCCATCCTGCCCGACCGGGCGGCCGCAAATGCTGCAAATGCGCGCCCGCACGCTGCACCCCACGCTGACCTCCTTGCGAATGCCGCCCTCGATGTCCGCGATCAGCGGCGCGTTGGCCTCGCTGCGCAGCATATACGCCCACGCCTTCAGCGCAACATAGCCGTCCCCGGCCAGCGTGCGCTTTTCCGGCTGGCGCAGCAGCTCGGTCTTATAAATGCGCGCCACCTGATTCCTGCTGCGCCACTCGTGGTCGCTGATCCCGGTCTTTCCCGCAAACAGCGCCGAGAGCTCCTGAAGCGTTTCCTCGTCAAACCGCTCAAAGTCCCGGTCTATCTCATTGTCGCACAGCAGCACCGGAAAGGTATAAACCGCCTCCGGCGTCATCGTTCCGCGCGCATAGTGCGCGATCAGCGCCATGTCGTCCGCCGCCGCCCGCTCGCCGGTCAGCGCGCGTCCCGCCTTACAAATCTCCATCTCCTGTTCCTTTCTCCGCTTTTCCGCAAAACCGCCCGCCGGATGCGGCGAAGCCCTGAAAAACGGTCATTCGTTCCGCAGCGTTTGCGCCTGCGCGTCATAAAGCCGCGCCCGCGCCTCCTCCACCTCGTCCTGCAGGTTGATATCCTCCCAGCAGACCGCATAGTCCGCCGCCGCGCCGTGCAGCGCCATCCACAGGTCAAAGATGCGTTCCAGCACCGGCGTCAGCGCACGGCGCATCGCGGTGATCTCGCTGGTCATCACATCGGCCTGCTGCGCGCTCATGCGTTCGGTGGAGGACTAGCTCAGCCCCAGCATAAACGGCGGGATGCCCGTCTTGCTGACAAGCTGCTCCAGAATCTGGCGCACGGGCGTTTCCGTGTCCGGCATCCCGCTGTCCGCGCCGATGGTCTGTATCCCCACGTCGCCCAGCGCCACAAAGTCGCGGATCGCCCCGGTGCGGCCGCTCGCCATCGCGCTGCTCCACTCCTGCGCGATCTGTTCCAGACGGCTCATCGCGTTCGCGCGGTCCAGCACGTCATTGCCCGGCTTGTATGTCACGGCATAGCGCAGACTGCCACTGCGTTCAAAGTTGCTGCCCATGCTCTGGTAAATCGTCATCAGCAGCTCCACCAAAAACGACATACTCCGCAGCAGCGATACGCCGTAGGGATGCTCTGTTTCCGGGCAAAACGGCGTAAAGAACAGCAGCTCCTGATATGGCAGCGGCTCCATGTTCGCGCCCTCGGCGGCGCAGAGCGCAAAATCCAGCGGCGTGTCGCCCTCCCGGATGGCCACCGCCGCCGGGTCGCCGCAGAGTACCGCCGCGATCTCCCGGCCTCCGCTCACGACGATTTCACCGACGGCCCGGCCACAGGTCAGCATCCCGTCCAGATAGCTGTCAAGAAAGCCCTGCAAGCCGCGCTGCCCCCGTCCGGTTTCCACCGTGCGGACAAAGTCCTCCAGCTGCCGCTGCACCGCCGCATCGCTGCACGTCACGGAAAAGCCGCCGCACAATCGCACCAGCTTCCCGATGGCCGCGTCCACAATCGGCACCGCCTCCCGGATTGCGCGATAGCACGCGATATTGCCCTCGCTCAGCGGCACATAGCCGTCCAGCACCGCGAACGGGTGCGTCCGCGTGTTCCGGAGCTGCACCTGCGCCATGCGCGCCCGGCTCCGTTTCAAAATCCCCATTTCCCGCATCCTTCCTCTCTTTTCCTTTTCCTGCGATCAGGGCGCAGGAGGTTTCGCTTCCGCGAAGGCGACCTGCTTTCGCTACGCAGCGAATACCCGCAGGGCACTTATACCCGCAGGGCACTTAGTAAACAAAGGCATGCTCAGAGAAGTGGGACTTACGGCGGCGCAAGGAACGCACTGCGCGCACAAGGCACGGGAGCATATGCCCCGTCCGAATCCCCCTCTCCTGTACCTCTCCCCAACGGCTTAAAGAGGCACAGCCCCTTTAAGAAACCTCGCGCCTGACGCAGAAACAGCACCGATTCTTATGCTTCGCCTTACCATTTGCGCGGGGTTATCCAAAAGGGGCGCGCCCCTTTTGGCCGCTCAGGAAGGGTGGTTCCGGAGGGAAAACCATTCGGCAGGGTTTCCCTCCGGACGTGCCTTTGCTTACTTTCCTTGCGTCAGGAAAGTAAGTCGTCGCCGCAACGACGAAACCTGTCCCGGCAACGACCCCCTGCCCTCTCATCCGAAGCGCGCCACCGCCGCCGCAACCGGCCCCGCGTCCTGTGCCCCGGCCACCACGGTGCTGACGAAATACCGGATCTCGTCCATCGCGTGATCGTTCTCCTTGTGCGGCGCGTCCACGCCATAGGCCGCGTCCTGCCAACGGTAGAGTGCAAACTCGCGGATGCTGTCCGCACAACCGGCACAAATGACGATTTCGCCCTGCTTCAGCGCTTCCGCCGTCCGCCGGATGCCGCTCAGCACGTCGTTTTTCGCGCCGACCACCGGAAATCCCGCGCGCCGCAGCGCCTCGATGAAGCTCGCTGCGGAGGGATCGACGATCACCGCGTCCAGCGGCCGCCCGCCGGCAAGGCGGCGCAAATCGTCCACATACTCCCCGTCCGTTTTCTGGAACCCCGCACGCCGCGAGTCAAAATAGAACTCCTTCACCCGGTACCAGACCGCGCCCTTGCGCCCCCAAAGCCCAAAGGACGCGGGATTCGCCGTTCCGTAATCGCAGGAAATACACCAGCGCGCAAACGGCCCCTCCGGCACGGGCTGCACCATGCGCCCGTCAAAGAAATCGTAAATCAGTCCCTTTGCCGCGACCCATTCCCCCAGCACAAAGCGCCGGAAAAACACGCCGGAGAACATCCGCTTGTAGCGTGCCACCATCTCCGGCGAAAGGCCGGGGTTGTCCTCCAGCCGGAACCGAAGACAGAGCGCGCCCCGCGCCTCGCATTTTTGGATCCACTCACGGTAGAACCAGTGCTGCGGCCCGTCCGGATTACAGCTGAACCACAGTCGGCTCCCGCAGACGGAGCAGCGCGCGATGACCTGCTCCACAAAGCTGCGCGGCATCAGCACCGTTTCATCCAGCAGCGCACCGGCCAGCGTCACGCCCTGCACCAGCGCGGACGCGCCCTCGTCCCGTCCGCCGAACAGATAGAACACATTGCTGTGTCCGCCCCACGAAACGCGCAGGCAGTTGCGGGAAACCTGTTCCTCCGCCGCGAAGCCGAGTTCCCGCAGGAGCGGCAGCAGCGGCTGCACCATGTTGCGCCGCAGCGACGCGATGGTCTTGCCGCAAAGCCCAAAAGCCTGCCCGTCAAACTCCGTCTGCGCCCAGAGGAAAAAGCCCAGTCCCATGCACACGGTCTTTCCGCTGCGCACCGCGCCGTCGCAGATCACCGCGTCCTTCTCCCGGTACGGCGAGGCGGGACACCACCATGTCAGCGCCGCCAGCTGCGCGGCGGAAAACTCCCGGAACATCACGTTTCCGCCTCCGGCGTTTCCCAACCGCCCGGCGGCGCATCCCTTTCGTACTGCGCCGCACCGGCGGACAGACGGTTCGCCGCGCCATTCATGGCGGAAATCAGCCCGCCCACCGCATCGCCCGCCCCGGCCTGCTCCGCCGTCGCCTCCAGCAGCAGCTCGATCAGGCGCGCCCGGTCGATCAGGCGCAGCTCCACCCCGCCGTTTGCGGCGCTGTGCAGTCCCGCCAGCGCGCGCAGGTCCAGCTTTCCCAGCCTGGATACGTCAGCATCCTTCCAAAACGCCAGCTTCACCACGTCCCCGCAATTTCCGAACGCCAGCTTTTGCAGCTCCTCCAGCACTTTCTCTCTGGAAACCGCTTCTCCAGCCAAACAAATCACCTCTCGTCCGTACATGGAAAACCCGCAAAAATTTGCAGCAACCACGGCAAATCATTTTCTCCGCCGCGCGGTTTTTTTCGCCGCGCAGGTTTGTTTGCATGGTATGCTGCAAATTTTCCCTCCTGCGGCACACAAGGGTTGAAAAAGCGAACGGCTTTTTTCACCGCACAGCGCAGCGGTCTCCTCCGCGCTGCGGTGGTCGGGCATCCCAAACAAATACAGGCGTACAGGCGCCGCCGCACGATCCGGTCAGCCGCGTTCTGCCGAATGGCACGGCGTTTGCCTGAAAAGTGCCCCTTACGGGGCGGAAAGGAACAAAAAATGGCATCTTCTGGAAAAACCGGTACGATCGGGCTGAACCAATGGGTCGCAACAGACCCGTTCCAAATGTCGGATTTCAATGCGGATAACGCGGCGGTGGACAGCGCCGTGGCCGCGCTGCAAAACGGCAAAGGCAACTGCAACATCGAATATGGCAGCTATACAGGCGACGGCGCTTACAGCAAAACGCTGACCGCCTCCTTTCAGCCAAAGGTGCTGCTTCTCACGCGCCAGAACGCCCATGCGTCATGCTATAACCAGATGCTTCTGCTTTATGGGCAAAGCACCTATTCCACCATGGGCAACAGCTCCTCTTATTACAGCAGCAGCGTCACATGGGAAGGCAACAGCGTCACATGGGTCACAAAGGTCAACGCCAGCGACCCATGCGTCCTCAACGAAGCGGACGATGTGTATTACTATGTCTTTCTCGGCTGACATGCGCACCATCAAAAAAACAAACGGACAAAAGCAAAAGGCAAAAAACAGGGACGGTCTTGCGACCGTCCCTGTTCGCTTTCCTTGGCGCGAAGCAGCCGTTGCCGCCTGTCCTCGCGTCAAATTATTGCCAGTAATTTTGAAAATTTCTGAGAATTGCTATAGAATGAAAGAGTGGGGTGTAGCACATGGATAATCAGCAACACAGGCACGACATTAGTGATGCTGCATGGGCATTGCCTGAACCACCTTGCCGACAGAGGATACGATACGGATGAAATTATTGCGTATGCTATGGATGTGGAAATGAATGTTGTTATCCCGCCCAAAAGCAATAGAAAAGAGCAGCGGGAATACGACAGATACTTATACAAGCTTCGCCATCTTGTGGAAAATGCATTCCTTTGGCTAAAACGTTGGAGAGGTATCGCCACCAGGTATGCAAAGTGTTCATCGTCTTTTCAGACTGCTGTTCAAATACGTTGCATAGCCATCTGGCTCTCTGTTTTAACATAACTCGTGTAGACATCATCTAAGCAGAGTTGGTTCGGATTATAGGGGTTTGGTGCGGGTAGTGGGACTCGAACCCACAAGCATCGCTGCACTGGAACCTAAATCCAGCATGTCTGCCAATTCCATCATACCCGCATATTTTTCCCCGCATCTGCCCGCATATATTTTTTGCGACGGCGCGGCCATTCAGAAAACCGAATTCTGTATATTTTATCATTCTCTTTTGCTTCTGTCAATGCCAAAGCTCGACAAATTCCGCCGCCTGGCGGCACTTTCTGTCGGGATTGAGAAAGTGGATGCGGCGGCGCGGCACAAGATTAGATAAAAAAACTACTTGTCCGCTGCGGAATCATGTTATATAATAGGAACAAAATATCATGGCGATGCGACGCAGTTTGTTTGGATAAAAAAGAAAAAACACAATGATGTGTGATTCTGGAGCGGTTGGTGGAATGGATATTTTTTCTCTTTTCTCTTTTGCAGGCGGTCTTGGGTTATTCCTGTTCGGTATGAACGTGCTGAGCGAGGCGATCGCGCGGCAGGCTGGTGGCGCGCTGAAAAGCGCGTTGGAAAAAATCACCTCCAGCAGGCTGATGGGGGCGCTTCTGGGTCTGGTCGTGACCGCCGTGATCCAGTCCTCCGGCGCGACCACCGTGATGCTCGTCGGTTTCATCAACTCCGGCATCATGTCGCTGCAAAACGCAGTCGGCCCCATTCTGGGTGCGAACATCGGTACCACCGTCACGGCATGGCTGCTGGCGCTCAATGATATTTCCGGCACCAGCTTCGCTCTGCAGCTCGTCAACCCGGACAGCTTTGTGCCCGTTCTGGCGTTTGTCGGCGCGATCCTGCTGCTCTTTTTCAAGCGTGACCGGACGCGGGACGTCGGCAGTATGCTGCTGGGCTTCGCCGTGCTGATGTACGGCATGAGCAATATGTCCGACGCGATGGGTCCGATGAAGGACTCCACCGCGTTTCAGTCCGCGCTCATCGCCCTGCGCAACCCGCTGCTCGGCGTTGCCGTCGGCGCGCTGATTGCCGCCGTTTTGCAGTCGTCCTCCGCCTCTGTTGGCATCGTGCAGGCCGCCGCCATCACCGGCGTGATTTCCGTTTCCAATGCCCTGCCGCTGATCATGGGCATCAATATCGGCGCGGGACTGATCGTGCTGCTCTCCGCCGTCGGGACCAACCGGGATGCGCGCCGCGCGGCATGGATCTATATTCTGTATAACTGCATCGGCGCGCTGCTCTGGATAATCCCGCTCTGCATCATCGAAGCCGTCGGCACGGCGGAGTGGCTTTACAGCTCCATCGACGCGGTCAGCATCGCGGTGCTGCATACCGGCTACAAGACCGTCAACACGGCGATCATGCTCCCCTTCTCCCGCCAGCTCATCTCTCTGAGCCGCTGCATCATTCGTCCGCAGCCCACAGAACAGAAAATCGAAATGCTCGACGACAACATCCTCAAAACGCCGTCTGTCGCCGTCGCCCGCTGCCGGGAGCTGACTGCGGATATGGCGGAGCTGACCCGTTCCACGCTGCAAAAGGCGGTCTCCGTCGTGCAGAAATACGACGATACGCTTGCCAAAGAGGTTTCCGAGATGGAAAGCCGGACGGACTACTATGAGGACAATATCAACAATTATCTGGTCAAGCTCTCCGCACACAAGCTCTCCGCCGCCGACACCAAAGAGGTCACAAAGCTGCTGCACGGTATCAACGACCTGGAGCGCATCACCGACCACGCCAAAAACGTCATGGAGGCCGGGCGGGAGCTGAACGAAAAGTCCATTCACTTCACCGCCGCAGGGACCGCAGAGCTTTCCGTGATGTGCCGGGCGGTGGAAGAAATCACGAATACCGCTGTGGAGGCGTTCATCCGGGAGGACGCTGTGCTTGCCCGTCAGGTCGATCCGCTGGAACAGGTAGTGGACGATTTGCGCACAACGCTGCGTGACCGTCACATCGAGCGGCTGCGCGCCGGGACCTGCTCCACCACGCTGGGCTTCATCTTCACCGACATCCTGACGGATCTGGAACGCATTTCGGATCATTGCAGCAATATCGCCATGAGCGTCCTTCAGCTCCGCAGCACCGAATATGAACCGCACCGCTATGAAGCGCAGTATAAGGCTACGGATGCGGACTTCAACGCGCTGTATCAGCAATATCAGGAAAAATACAGCATTTGACGCAAAAAAGCGCAGATTGCCGGAGCGGAGGTGCGTTTTGGAACGTCTCCCCGCCCTGTTTTCCGCAGCCGCGCCGATGCGGGCACAACATGAAAACATATAACAAAAGAGCCGCTTGACGAAGCGACCCTTTTCGTTTTTATGGAGCAGGGTACGGGAGTCGAACCCGCCTCATCGGCTTGGGAAGCCGATGTACTACCGATGTACTAACCCCGCGTTTTTCAAATGCAAGCGTATTATACCATCCCCTGCGGAAAAAATCAAGGGGAATTTTACGGCCTGCCGTCTGCATTTTCCGTGTTTCCAATGCAAGTTTTGTCTTTACAATCTGCCTGCGTTTGTGATAAAATATAGAGTGGAAAATCTGGGAGCAGAAGGGTTGCTGGTGTACCCTCCGGTCTTCAAAACCGGTATGAGCTTTCACAGGCTCGGGTGGGTTCGATTCCCACCTGCTTCCGCCATACACAGACGCATTTGCCTGAAGCGCCGCCAGATCGAGCGGCGCTTTTTTCATATCAAAACGCAGGACGCTCCCGCACGGCGGCAATTCCCGGCAATTTTGCAGCAGCCGCGTCTGCGGTTTGTGCGGCGGAGCCGCAAAAATTTTTTATGCCGCGAGGATCACGATGAAGCAGGATGAACTGAGAAAAATCCCCAAAATGGATCAGCTTTTGGAGCGCCCCGCCCTCCGTGCGCTTTGCATGGAATCGCCGCGCGGCGGCGTTCGGGAGGCCGTCCGGCTGTATTTGGACGAGCTGCGTCTTGGTTTGTGTTCCGGCACACTGGAACAGCTCCCCTCTGCGGAGGAAATGGAGGCAGCCATCTGTACCGCTGTCCACGCGGCGTGTCGGTACCATCTGCGGCCGCTTATCAACGCCACCGGCGTGGTGCTTCATACCAATCTTGGCCGCGCCCCGCTGGGAGACGAAATCGCCCGTCATGTGTCTGACGTTGCCGCCGGTTACTCCAATCTGGAATACCGGCTGGAGCAGGGCGAACGCGGCAGCCGCTATGCACATGTTGAGGAACTGCTCTGCGGCCTGACCGGTGCGGAAGCGGCGCTTGTGGTGAATAACAACGCGGCGGCTGTATTTTTGATGCTCAACACGCTGGCAAAGGGCAAAGCGGCGGCGGTTTCACGCGGCGAGCTGGTGGAGATCGGCGGTTCTTTCCGCATACCGGAAATCATGGCGCAAAGCGGCGCGGCGCTGGTCGAAGTCGGCACCACCAACAAAACCCGCGTTTCCGATTATGCCGCCGCGCTGGAACAGGGCGCGGAGGTCCTGTTAAAGGTCCATGCCAGCAATTTTAAGCTGACCGGCTTCACGGAGGAAGCGTCCGTCGCGCGGCTTTCCGCGCTGGCGCAGACGTACGGCGCGCCGCTCCTCTATGATCTTGGTTCCGGGTTCCTCATTCGCCCGGAATCCGTCGGTCTGCACGATGTAGGCAGCATTTATGTACCGGACGCGGTGAAGCAGTGCGACGTTGTGTGCTTTTCCGGCGACAAGCTCGCCGGCGGTGCGCAGGCCGGTATTCTGCTGGGCAAACGGGAGCTGATCGAACGTATGAAAACAAATCCGCTCAACCGCGTTCTGCGCATCGACAAGCTGACGCTGGCCGCTTTGGAGGCTGTTCTGCGCTGGTATCAGGACGGAAAGCAGGCGTTGGAAAAAATTCCAACGCTGCGGATGCTCCGCGCCGGACAGGACACGCTGCTGGAACGGGCGCGCGCGCTGGCGGCACGGCTTGCAGACTGCGCTCCCGCGCTCTGTTTTTCCGCGGAGCCCTGTCTGGACGAACCGGGCGGCGGTTCCCTGCCCGCCGTCACGCTGCCCGGCGGCGCTGTGGCGGTGACGGGCGCCTCCCCCGCCGACTTAGCGGCGCGGCTGCGCACCGGCGAACCGCCCGTCATCGGGCGCATTCACAGGAACCGGCTGCTGCTTTCCATGCGCACCCTGACGGCTGACGATGAAGCCGCGCTGTGTTCCGTTTTCGCAGCACTGGAGGGTTCCCGATGAAGCACATCGTAATCGGCACCGCCGGACACATCGACCACGGAAAGACCCGGCTGACGCAGGCGCTGACCGGTGTGGACACCGACAGTCTCCCGGCTGAGCGGGCGCAGGGGATCACGATCGATCTCGGATTTGCACCGCTCGTTCTGCCATGCGGCGTGCAGGCCTCCATTGTGGACGTGCCGGGGCACGAAAAATTTGTAAAAAATATGCTGGCCGGAGCGACCGGCATCGACGCTGCGCTGCTGGTGATCGCCGCAGATGACGGCGTGATGCCGCAGACCAGGGAGCATCTGGATATTCTGAAACTACTGGGCGTGCGTTTTGGCGTTGTCGCGCTCACCAAAACAGACCTGGTTTCACCGGAACGGCTGGAGCAGGCAAAATCCGAGATTGCCCAACTGGCAGAGGGCAGCTTTTTGCAGGATGCGCCCATCCTCCCGGTTTCCGCCGCCACAGGGGACGGTCTGGATGCGCTGCGCGAAGCGCTGTCCCATATGGCCGGTCAAATTCAGGCGCACGAGCAGGGGCGTCCCCTGCGGCTGCCTGTTGACCGCGTATTTTCCACGGAAGGACAGGGCGTGGTTTCCACCGGCACGGTGGTGGACGGCAAAATTTCCATTGGAGATGCCGTGATGATATACCCGCAGCAAAAATCCGCCCGTGTACGCGCGCTGCAGGTTCACGGCGTTCCCTGCGAACAAATCAGCGCCGGGACGAGAGCCGCCGTAATTTTGGCCGGAGCCGGAACGGAGGACCTGTCCCGCGGCTGCACGATCGCAGCGCCGGATTCCATGCTGGTGACGGAGCTGGCAGACGTATGGATTCAAATCACCGGCGGCTGTCCCTACAAAATCAGGAACAGCTCCCAGCTGCATATCTACTGCGGCACGCAGGAGGGCGTATGCAAGCTGCGGCTGCTGAACGCTGATTTTTTGACCGCAGGGCAAAGCGGCTGGGCACAGTTGAAGCTGACAAAGCCCATGACCTTCCGCAACCGCGACGTATTTATCCTCCGCTTCTTCTCCCCCATGCTCACGATTGGCGGCGGTATGATTTTGGAGAGCAACGCCGTCCGCCTGCGCCGCGACCGGCCTGAGGTTTTGCAGCGGCTGGCGCGGCTGAACAGCGACGACATGGCAGAGCGGCTGCTGCAGCGGCTCGACGACTCTGGCTGCGTCCCGACCGACCCGGCCCGTCTGGCGCGATACTGCAATGTTTCACCGGAGGGCTCAGGCGCTGTCCTCTCGCGGCTTCAACAGTGCGGACACATCCTGCCTATGGAGAACGGCGCAGTGCTCTCCGAGCGGATGGTACAGGAAAAAGCCGCGCAGCTTCAGGAGCATTTGGCGCAATGGCAGTCGGATTATCCGCTCATGCCCGGTATGCCTGTGGCACGGCTGCGGGAACAGTCCTTTCGCCCACAGGAGGCGGCAGAACAAATCCTCCGCTCTCTGGCGGCGCGCGGTGCATTGCAGGTTCAGGACGGTTTTGTATCCCTGCCCGGCTTTACCGCCGTTTTTACACAGCAGCACAAAATCATGCAGCGCAAGCTGCTGCACTACTACCGGGACGCATGGTTCGCCGCGCCGGACAGGAAGGTCGTGGACGAAAAATTTGCCGCACGCGGCGCGCTTTATACACAGGTGATGCGCCATATGCTGTTCAATCGGCTGCTGATTCCGCTCTCCCCACGCTACGCCGTTCATCATGAGGCTTATGCGCAGGCGTGCGTACTGCTCCAGCAGTTGACGGAGAATGGCGTCGGCGTCACGCTGGGACAGTTCCGCACGGAAACCGGCACCTCCCGGAAGTATGCCCAGCTCTTTTTGGAGCATTGGGACAGCATTGGTTATACCCGCCGCGTGGGTGATGCACATTTCCGTTTGTGAGCCACGCAATACTAAAAAAAGCAGCGCCATTTGACAAAATGGCGCTGCTTTTTTGCTCTCCTCCCGCCGACGGCAGGGAAAATTTTCGTTATTTTATTGCACCTGTTGTTCCGTGCTATTTGGCGAAATTTCGTAAAATCCGGAAAGCGTTGCGGGACAAGGTGTTTCGGATTTATTTGTTGTAACGTGTCGTTTCGTGCAATTTCGTTTCGGTGGAGGTTTTTTGGTGACGGCGGAGGTTTTGGTGGAGGTTTTTGCGGGAGAAAAATTTGCACAAAAAGCGGGGTAGAGCGTCAAACTCTACCCCGCTTCCTCTGTTTCAAATCGGGTTCTCCACCAGGTAAGCAAGCAAATCCTCCAACCAGCGCGGACGAAGGTCACCTTTTGGCAGCAGCTCCATGTTGCGCCATTCCGCCACCTGCACAAACCCGTTGTCGTTATCAAAGAACACAGCGGTATTGCAGTATGGCAGCACCGCAGCCAACGAAACCCAACGGGCGGCAAAGCGGCGGCGCACGATGTCGGCGGAGATGTCATGCCCGCCGCGTAAAACGCGGTTTGCAATGCGCTGAATACATTCCTCCGCGCTGTCCAGTCCCACATAGTAAAGCCGGACATAATAACCACGCGCCACAGCGTCCCGCGCGGTTTCCTATAGCAACAATCAAAAAAGGTGACGCACTTGACAATAGTGGTATAACATACTTTCCCTATCAAACGGTACAGTATCTCACTCTGCTGGAAGTATATCTATCTGCGCTTTTCCCTCCTCTACAAAGAGAAACGCCCCAGCCACTTTATTGCCCCCATACCCGAATTGACAGACAGACAAAACAGTCGTATCATGGAAAGAAAAAAACACTCAAACGAGACTTCCAGAAAATACAAGGAGCAAACAAAATGGAAACGAAAAAGAAGAAAGGGGTTGCGCCGCCGCGCTACGACGACGCATTCAAGGCAGGAG
>JAJBUU010000015.1 GCA_020860205.1 Oscillospiraceae bacterium
GGCCGTTGGGGAGAGGTACAGGAGAGGGGGATTCGGAACCCCCTCTCCTGTCGTGTCTTTGCCTACTTTCCCCACGTTGGGAAAGTAGGTCGTCGCCGCAGCGACGAAACCTCTTGCATCCTTGCCTGCTGAGTACCCTGTGGGTATAAGTGCCCTGTGGGTATTCCCCACGTCGGGAAAGCAGGTCGTCGCCGCAGCGACGAAACGCTGCTGCCCTGTATCATTTACCCCAGCGCCGCGCGGTTGCGGAGCAGCTCCAGCTCGATTTCCTCGCCCGCCTCATGCGGGGCCTCGCCCGGCGTGGAGATATAGACCGCGTCCGCGCCCAGTACGGCGGCGGTCCCTGCGGCTTTGGGGCCGCGCACGGAGAGCGGCGTGGCAAGATAATTGCCATCTGCGCCGCGCCGGACGCGGAAGGCCGCCATCATGGAGAAAATCGGCGGAGTGCCGAATTGTTCCGTCAGAACGGCTTTGAGCGTTTCGCGCTGCGGGACGGGCTGCCCAAGATACCGGCAGATGATGCCGCGTGCCGCCCAGTCCAGACTATAAAACGCGGCGAAGGCGGGACCGGAGAGATTCACCACCGGCTTGCCGTCCACGATCGCCATGCTCATCGGGCGACCCGGAACTGCGGCAACGCCATGAAACAGCACCTCGCCCTGTTCGGACAGGAGCCTGGCGCAATAGTCCTCGCCGCCTTTGGATGTGCCGGCATTGACGAGGAGCACATCGCACTGCGGCAGCAGCGTCCGGAACGCCGCCGAGAGCGCCGCAGGGTCGTCCCGCACGATGGGGTGCATGACCGGCTCCGCGCCCATGCTGCGCAGCAGTGCCGCAGCCATCGGGCTGTTGGTATCAAAGCCCTGCCCGCGCGCCAGCGGCGCGCCGACCGGAACCAGCTCGCTGCCCGTTGGGAGAAAGCCCACGCGCGGGCGGCGCAGCACGGTCACAGATTCCGCGCCGCTCATGGCGATGGCCGCCAGGTCCGTTTCGGTCAGCAGCGTCCCCGCTGTAGCCACGACCGCACCGGCTGTCACCTCTGCGCCGCAGGGCTTCACATTTGTGCCGGGCGCGACCTTTGTATCCGGCGCGAACGTGATGCCGCCGTCCTCCGTCAGCGTCACATTTTCAATCGCAACCACCGCGTCGTAAGCGTCGTCAAAATCGTCCCCGGTGTCGGCGCGGACAAACTCTGCGCCAAGCCGCCATGCGGCGGTATCCGGCAGGTCGTTTGCAAAGTATTCGCTTTTCACGGCCACGCCGTCCATCATCGAGGCGCGCACGACAGGCAGGTTGTACTGCGCGGTCACGTCTTTTGCGAGGACGCGCCCCACGCAGTCGGCCACTGGAATCTGCTCTGTTTCCGGCGTCGGCGTCCAGCGGGAAAAAAGCAGCGCCAGCGCGTCTGCCTTGGAAATGAACTTCGCATTGTCTGGTCTCATTTTGAAATTACCTCTCCAATCTGAAAAATTCTGAATCCATGCCGCATGATGAACCCTGCGGCGCTTTGCGGGATGATGCGGCGTTGCCCTGACGACGCGGAAAGCTGCGCCATTGGCTCGTACCGCAGCGTACTGTCTCCCATTATACCGGAAATCGAAAATCAATCAAGACCGGCGGCACATTTTTTCGGTGCGAATATGCGCCGATAAAGCCGCTGCGCGTCCCCATCTGTCAGGCGCCGGCTGTTTGTATGCCCGAAAGCATCTGCGGCGTCAATTTCATTATGTGCAGAACGAGGTCATTTCAGAACACCGCAACAAATATCCGAACAGCCAACTGACTGGCACTGATAATCTCCTTATTTATTATGGTGAGCTATTCAACGTTTTATGAACTTCCTTACGAATGGAATGGTTGCAGCAATTGCTGCGGCTGCTGCAGGCAAATCTTTAGTGATTTTAACCAAAGTCTCTCTCGTCTGTTCACGATCTTCTCTTCGCTTTTTCTCGCATATTTCGCAATATACGGTTTTCGGGTTGCATAAAATTTCATCACAGTTTTTCCCTCTGCACACATGGACAAGCATTTCACCACAGTATGGGCAATGACAAACGTCATTTTCCACTGTGAATCTCTTCTGTGGTTTTGGACAATTCGCGTTTGAACATTTTTTGTAAATTTTTGTTTCCATAGTGCTTATCTCCTTTTTGTTTGCATGAATCGCACTGTTTCGCATCGGGGTCAGACAGAACTACAAAACATTTTTTCTCTGTGCAAATATGTTGCAATCTTTGCCCGCAATATTTGCAATAAATTACATCACGTTTGACTGCAAATTTTATATGATATTTCTGACAGTTTTCGTTTGTACACGCTTTTTTAATTCGGTCAAAGCGAGACATACGAATCACCTCTTGCAAAGATTATACCATACCCGGCAAGGGTTATCAAGCGTTAATTCAAAAAATGAAGAAGAAGTGATATTTTATCTGGATGCATGATTTTCTCTTTTGGAACGATATCATCACGGTAAAAGCACAGCCGCCGCAATGCGGCAGGCAGTAGGATCACTGGAAGCGTCCAACACCAGACAATATTATGTGACGGCTGCGGGCGAGGTTTATCTGCCGTGTGCGTAAGCTGCATTTCCGGCGATTTGCAGGCGTTGTCGCGCATCATGCGCACGGTACTTTTCGGAAACAGATAATGCGGAAGTAAACTGCGCAAAGCGAAGGGAAAATTTTAATGCAGCAGGCTGGCAAACATGGCTCTCAAAGCGGCCTGCAAGCCCCGGCACGCGGCAGAAGCCCCCACTTTTTTTGCGATTCCCGGAAAACGGCACTTGAACAAAGCTGCCGCAGGCGCTATAATAGGAGGTAAACCAGAAACAGAAGCAGAGAAAGGAACTGGACACATGAATGCGGAAATGCTGACGCTGGAGCGCTTTGAAGAGGCTTCGGAAATCGTAAAAAAAGTTACGCTGGAAACAAAGCTGGTATATAGCGACTATCTCAGCGCACAAACGGGGAACCGGGTATACTTAAAGCCGGAAAATATGCAGTTTACCGGCGCTTATAAGGTGCGCGGCGCTTACTACAAAATCAGCACGCTGACAGAGGAGGAGCGCCAGAAGGGGCTGATCACGGCCTCTGCGGGCAATCACGCGCAGGGCGTGGCTTACGCTGCCAAATGCTACGGAGCAAAGGCGACCATCGTTATGCCGACCACCACGCCGCTTGTCAAGGTGAACCGAACCAAGAGCTACGGCGCGGAGGTGCTGCTTTGGGGCGACGTTTATGACGACGCCTGCACAAAGGCGCTGGAGCTGGCGGAGGAGCAGGGCTACACCTTCATCCACCCCTTTGACGACCTGACCGTTGCAACCGGACAGGGGACCATCACGATGGAGATCATCAAAGACCTGCCACTGGTGGACGTGATCCTTGTCCCCATCGGCGGCGGCGGACTGGCAACCGGCGTTTCCACGCTGGCCAAGCTGCTGAACCCCAAAATCCGCGTGATCGGCGTGGAACCGGCGGGCGCAAACTGTATGCAGGCGTCGCTGAAAGCGGGACACGTTGTTACGCTGCCCAGCATCAACACCATTGCGGACGGCACGGCGGTAAAAACCCCCGGCGAGAAGCTCTTCCCCTATCTTCAGAAAAATCTGGATGAAATCATCACCGTGGAGGACGAGGAGCTGGTCGTCGCATTCCTTGACATGGTGGAAAATCACAAGATGGTCGTGGAAAATTCCGGCCTGCTCACCGTCGCCGCACTCAAGCATTTGGACTGCCGGGATAAGCGCGTGGTCGCCATTTTGAGCGGCGGCAATATGGATGTGATCACCATGTCCTCCGTCGTGCAGCAGGGTCTGATTTTCCGTGACCGCATTTTCACCGTCTCCGTGCTGCTGCCGGATAAGCCCGGCGAACTTCACCGCGTTTCCGGCATCATCTCCCGCGAGAATGGCAACGTCATCAAGCTGGAGCATAACCAGTTCGTCTCCATCAACCGCAACGCCGCAGTGGAGCTGCGCATCACGCTGGAGGCGTTTGGAACCGAGCATAAGGAACAGATCATGGACGCGCTGGAGCGCGAGGGCTACAAGCCCAAGCTGGTGCGCACTGTGATTTGACAGCGCCGACGCGGCTGATTTCCCAAAATCGCGTTGAATAAAACAGGTTTTGCTCCTGCGGGAGCAAAACCTGTTTTCCTGCAATATTGCCGCTGCCTGAAAAGGCGCAGGGACGGGATGTCACATCACAGCTTCAGATCCCCCGGCTTGATCCAGCCGATGCGGCGAAGTATCCAGCCAAAAATCCACGACAGCAGCGCCGGGAGCACGACGCAAACCAGCGCAAGCCCCAGCCAGTCGAAGCCGGTGGGCGCGATGGCGGATGCGCCGTTTGCGATGGCCTGCTCGGACGGCGCATACCAGCCCGTCCAGACTCCGATGGGGCCGCAAAGCCCGCAGGTACCCATGCCGGAGTTCACCGCCGCACCGTTCATTTGCAGATGGAACACGCAGGTTGCGATGGGTCCGGTAATCATGCTGGCAAGCGTCGGCGGAATCCAGATGCGCGGATTGCGGACAATGTTGCCCATTTGCAGCATACTGGTACCCAGACCCTGACTGACCAGCCCGCCCCAGCGATTCTCCCGGAAGCTCATCACCGCGAAACCGACCATCTGCGCGCAGCAGCCTGCGACCGCCGCGCCGCCGGCCAGTCCGGTCAGCCCCAGCACGGAGCAAATCGCCGCAGAGGAGATCGGCAGCGTGAGTGCGATGCCCACGATGGCCGATACGAGAATGCCCATAAAGAACGGACGCAGCTCCGTCGCCCACATAATCAGACGCCCGACATAAGTCGCTCCCGTGCTGATGGGCGACGCGATGAAATAAGCGATGCCAACGCCGACCAGCACCGTCACGAGCGGCGTGACGAGGATGTCGATTTTTGTCTCCTTGGAAACCGCCTTGCCGCATTCCGCCGCAATGATCGCCACAAAAAACACGGCAAGCGGTCCGCCTGCACCGCCCATCGCGTTTGTCGCAAACCCGACAGCCGCCAGCGAAAACAAAACCATTCCCGGCGCTTGCAGTGCATAACCGATTGCAACAGCCATCGCCGGACCGACCATCGCGGAGGCGATGCCGCCCACTGTGTAGTCCGTGCCGCCCACGCTGGCCACCGTCGCCGTCAGGGCGCCGATGTGGAGCTGCGTGCCAAGCGTGTTCAAAATCGTGCCGATCAGCAGCGTGCAGAAAAGCCCCTGCGCCATTGCCGCCAGTGCGTCGATGAAATAGCGCCGGGGGGAAAATATGATGTTTTTCCGTTTGCAAAATGCGCTGACGCGCTTTCCGATCTCTCTCATGTTCCTGTCCTCTCCAAACTAAAACCATAATAGACTTCACAGATGTCTTGACACTTGTGAAGTCTATTATAGCCGCCACCGGATATTTGTCAAGCGTTATTTGTTTCACACAGTATGGCGCAGCACATTTGAAGCAGCGCCATCTTGAAAAATTCGGGGCGGATTTTCTTTTTTTCGTTGCATTCCGGTGAAATTCTGTTATACTGAAAAGTGAGCGCGCAGAGACAGCGCCAGTTCACAGCGCGCTTGAACAAACCAAAGAACCAAAGAGAAAAGCGAGGTAAACTTCTCATGCAAAATTCCAGAACACCATCCATACAGCGCGCAAAGACACTGACCTTCTGCGCAATGTTCGTGGCGCTGGTCGCCGTTTGCGCACAGATCACTGTCGCCATGCCAAGCGGCATCTCCTTCACGCTGCAAACCTTCGCCATCGCACTGTGCGGCTATCTGCTGGGCGTGAAGTATGGCGCGCTCGTGGCGCTGGTCTATCTGCTGCTGGGCGCGGTGGGTCTCCCCATCTTTTCCGCGTTTCGCGGCGGGTTTTATGTCCTGTTCGGCGTGACCGGCGGCTACATCTGGGGATTTATGCCAATGGCGGCGCTCTGCGGACTGGCGGCCAATGCCAAACGCAAGATTCTGCCGTATGTCTGGGGCATTCCCGCACTGCTGGTGTGCTATTTCTGCGGAACGGTGCAATTTGTGCTGCTGACCGGTACGGACTTCAAAGCGGCGCTGTTGCTCTGTGTTACGCCCTATATCTGGAAGGATATTCTCTCTCTGGCGGCTGCGGCGATGCTGGCTGGCAGACTGCGTGGTGTGCTGAAGCATTTCGGCTTTCCGCCGCAGCGTGTGATTGTGGAGCGCGCGCAAAGCAAGTCCGGTATTTAAGATAAATTTGACAGATATCCCGACCATGGCGCAGTCGGGATATCTCTGTGGGCGAAGCCGCTGCACGGCTTCTGTTTTGCAAAAAGCCGTCGCTTTTGCGCGGTATAAACCAAACCTAAATTTTACCTCTGCTGACTGAAAAAAGGAGAACTGAGCTTTATGTCGAATTGTGCGATTGTTGGAATCAACTGGGGCGACGAAGGCAAGGGACGCATGGTGGACCTGCTGACGGAGCGCTTTGATGTTGTTGTGCGTTATCAGGGCGGCGGCAATGCCGGACATACGGTGGTAAATGAGTTCGGGAAATTTGCCCTGCACCTGCTGCCCTCCGGTATTTTTCGCTCCGGCGTGGTCAATATTCTTGGCAACGGCGTTGCGCTGGATTTGGAGAACCTCTGGAACGAAATCGAGACCGTTTCCGCGCAGGGCGTTGCGATCACGCCGGATAAGCTGAAAATCAGCGAGCGCGCCTGCCTGCTGCTGCCGTGGCACCGCGATTTGGACGGTCTGGAGGAGGATCGCCTGAAGGGGAAAAAATACGGCTCCACCCGACAGGGCATTGCGCCGTTTTATTCAGATAAATTCCAGAAAAAGAGCGTGATGGCCGGAGAGCTGTTTTATCCGGAGCGTCTGCGGGCGCATTTGCAGGATTTGATCGAATGGAAAAACCTGACGCTGACCGGCGTTTACGGCGCGCCGCCTGCGACGCTGGAACAGCTTTTAGACTGGGTGACGACTTACGGCGAAAAGCTGAAGCCCTATATCTGCGATACGAGCCGCTATCTGCGCACGGCGCAGTCCAGCGGGAAGAACATCCTATTTGAAGCGCAGCTTGGCGCGCTGCGTGACCTGGACTTTGGCATCCACCCCTATACCACGTCCTCCAATGCAGTTGCAGCCTATGCGCCCGTCGGTTCCGGACTGACCTCCGCAAAGCTGGACGAGGTGATCGGCGTGGTCAAGGCTTATTCCACCTGCGTTGGGGAAGGCCCCTTCGTCTGCGAATGGTTTGGCGGGGACGCGCAGCGTCTGCGCGACGCAGGCGGCGAATACGGCGCAAAGACCGGACGCCCCCGCCGCGTCGGCCCCATCGATCTGGTCGCCACGCGCTACGGCGTGGAAACGCAGGCCGCGACCTCGCTGGCGCTGACGAAGCTGGACGTGCTGAGCTATATGGAAAAGATCCCCCTCTGCACCCATTACCGCATTGACGGAAAGCTGACAGAGGAATTTCCCTTCCCCGCGCTGCTGGATGCGGCGGAGCCGGTTATTGAATATATGGATGGCTGGCAGTGCGATATTTCCGCCGCCCGCCGCTGGGAGGAACTGCCGGAGGCCGCGCAGCGCTATATCCTCCGCATTGAGGAGGCCGTTGGCTGCCGCTTCGCCTATATTTCCGTCGGCGCGGCGCGCGACGAATGCATCGTCCGTGCGTGAAGCACGGCGCACATCAAGGGAAAAAGGAGCTTGACGATGAAGGACTGCTATACCTCGCCGCTTTCGGAGCGTTATGCCTCAAAGGAAATGCTGCGCCTGTTCTCGCCGGATACGCGCTACCAGACATGGCGCCGCCTCTGGGTGGCGCTGGCGCGCGCGGAAATGGAGCTGGGTCTGCCGATCACGGAGGCACAGGTCGCGGAGCTGGAAGCGCACATTGACGACATTGACTATGACTGCGCCGCTGCGCGGGAGAAGGAGGTGCGCCATGACGTGATGGCGCACGTCTATGCCTATGGAAAAGCCGCGCCCGGCGCGGCGGGCATCATCCATCTTGGCGCCACGAGCTGCTATGTGACGGATAATGCCGACCTGATCCTCTACCGCGACGGCCTGCGCTATATTCGCGCCGGACTGGTCAAGGTGCTGGCGCTGCTTTCGGATTTTGCGGATCGCTGGAAGGCGCTGCCCACGCTGGGCTATACACACTATCAGCCCGCGCAGCTTGTGACTGTCGGCAAACGCGCCACACTCTGGATACAGGATTTTGCCAGCGATTTGGAGGAGCTGGATTTTGTGCTCACCCAGCTCAGATTTTTGGGCTGCCGCGGCACCACCGGCACGGAAGCCAGCTTTGTGGAGCTGTTTGAGGGCGACACCGCAAAAATCGACGAGATGAACCGCCGCATCGCCGCCGCGTTCGGCTTTGACCGCTGCTATCCCGTCTGCGGCCAGACCTATCCCCGCAAAACGGACAGCCGCATTCTGAACTGCCTCAGCTCCATTGCGCAGAGCGCTTACCGGTTTGCAAACGACATTCGCCTGCTCCAGCACGACCGGCAGGTGGAGGAACCCTTTGGGGAATCGCAAATCGGCTCCTCTGCAATGGCCTATAAGCGCAATCCCATGCGCAGCGAACGCATCTGCTCTCTCAGCCGCTATCTGATGGCGGACGCGCTCAACGCGCCGATGACTGCCGCTGTGCAGTGGATGGAGCGGACGCTGGACGATTCCGCAAACCGGCGCATCTCCATGCCGGAGGGCTTCCTCTGCGCGGATGCGATCCTGCGTCTGGTACAGAACGTTGCAGGCGGACTGCACGTCAATGAAAAGGTCGTTGCGCGCACGGTGGAGGAATATCTGCCGTTCATCGCCACGGAAAACCTGCTGATGGCAGGCGTCAAGCGCGGCGGCGACCGGCAGGCGCTGCATGAAGTGATCCGCCGTTGCTCTATGGAGGCCACCGCCCGGATGAAGGAGGGCGAGAGCTGCGACCTGCTGGCGCGTCTGGCGGCGGAGCCTGCCTTTGGCATGACGGAGGAGGAACTGCGCGAAACGCTCCGCGCAGAGGAGTATACAGGCCGCTGCGCGCAGCAGGTGGAGGACTATCTGGCGACGCTGCGCCCGCTGATCGCGGATGCGGATCGCGCTGCGACGGAAATCAATGTCTGAGAGGAGCGGCACAATGGACAAAATTCTTGTGCTGGATTTTGGCGGCCAGTACAATCAGCTCATTGCCCGCCGCGTGCGGGAGCAGCGTGTGTTTGCAGAGGTGCGCGGCTACGACAAAATCACCCTTGCGGAGATTGTCGCAGCGGGGTATGCCGGCATTATCTTTACCGGCGGGCCGAACAGCGTTTATGAGGAGAGCGCCCCGCATTTTGACCCCGCAATTTTGGATGCAGGTATCCCGATCCTTGGCATTTGTTACGGTTGCCAGCTTTTGGCGTGGATGGGCGGCGGCGAGATCCGCTCCGCCGGGAACATCAGCGAGTATGGAAAGGTGGAGCTTTTGCCCTGCGCTCCGGGCGACCCGCTGCTGCGGGACGTGCCGGAAACAAGCGTCTGCTGGATGAGTCATACGGATTATGTCAGCACGCCGCCGACGGGTTTTTCCGTCACGGCGCGCACGCGGAGCTGTCCCTGCGCGGCGTTCAGCGACCCCGCGCGGCGGCTTTACGGCGTGCAGTTTCACCCGGAGGTGACGCACACCGAATATGGCGCGCAGATTTTGCGCAATTTCCTCTTTTCTGTCTGCGCCTGCGCCGGAGATTGGTCGATGGGCGATTACTGCCAGCGCGCAATCGCGGAGCTGCGTGAGAAAATCGGTTCCGGCCGCGTTCTGCTGGCACTCAGCGGCGGCGTGGACTCCTCCGTTTGCGCCGCGCTTCTGGCAGAAGCCGTCGGCAGCCAGTTGACCTGTGTGTTTGTCGATCACGGTCTGATGCGCAAGGACGAGGGCGACGAGGTGGAGCGCGCCTTTGCAAAGTGGGATTTGGACTTTGTCCGCGTGAATGCTGTGGAGCGTTTTCTGACCCGTCTGCACGGCGTGGAGGAACCGGAACGCAAGCGCAAAATCATCGGCGAGGAGTTTATCCGCGTTTTTGAGGAGGAAGGCCGCAAAATCGGGCAGGTCGATTTTCTCGCGCAGGGGACGATTTATCCGGATGTGATCGAATCCGGACTCGGCGCAGGCGCGGTCATCAAGAGCCACCACAATGTCGGCGGTCTGCCGGACGCAGTGGAGTTTCGGGAGATCGTCGAACCGCTGCGCCTGCTGTTCAAGGACGAGGTGCGGCAGCTTGGACGGGAGCTTGGTTTGCCGGAATATCTGGTCATGCGCCAGCCGTTTCCCGGTCCCGGCCTTGCCATCCGCGTGCTGGGAGAGGTTACGGAGGACAAGCTGGCGATCCTGCGGGAGGCGGACGCGATCTTCCGGGAAGAAATGGCAGCTTCCGGGCAGGAACGCTGCGCCAGCCAGTATTTTGCGGTGCTGACCGGGTGCCGCAGCGTTGGCGTGATGGGCGATGCCCGTACCTACGGGTGGACGATCGCCCTCCGCTCTGTCACCACGGACGACTTTATGACCGCCGACTGGTCCCGTATTCCTTATGAGACGCTGGAAAAGGCCAGCTCCCGCATCACCAACGAGGTCCCCACAATCACCCGCGTTGTATACGACATCACCAGCAAACCCCCCGCCACGGTGGAGTGGGAATAATAAAATCTTAGTTCTACAGTCCCGAAAAGCGTTGAAATTACAGCGTTTTTCGGGATTTGTCTTTTTTACCGGCTACAAACTGGCTACATTTGAAGCCTTTTTGTAGCCAGACGCTCACGGCGGAAAAGCAGGTCGCTCCCACGGGTGGTGAAATCTCCCGTGCCTTCGATGAAATGCGCCTGCCTCGATAATATGGCGAAAAAAGCTTGCGCCCGCTGCTCGGTGATGTTATAATGGCCTTGTTTTTGAATAAGCAGCATCGTGTCACCCGTCAAGACTGCCGCGCCAACGCGGGGCAGGCGCGGTGATTAGGAAACCCGGTTGGAGTCCGGGGCTTAGCCCGTAGCTGTAAATGCAGGAGCGCATCGTCCGCGGCGTAAGTCGGCCACTGGGAAAACCGGGAAGGTAGGGCGCTGGGCGCAGGTTTTTTGCAAAGACCCCAATGCATGAGCCAGTATACCGACGATGCTCGAATGCGGTGTGACGCAAAAATTCATCCGGCGCGGATGGGTTCAGTTGTTGTACCCAAAAACCAGGAAGCGAAAAAGAACGGTCGCAAAGACCGTTCTTTTTTGTTTAGTGTATCAATCGAAAAGAAAGAAGGAAACCAGAATGAAAAAACAATGCTTAAGCCTGCTCCTGACGCTCTCATTGCTGCTCGGCCTGTCGCCTGCGTGGGTGCTGGCCAGCAGCGCAGCGGAACCGCCGTTCACGGCGGCGGCAGACGGCGCGGCGCTGACCGAAATCAGCGTGACCGAGAGCGGCTACGCGACCTATGCCTATGATGAGAACTGGAACATGGTGGAGGACGGCGCGGTCACGCTCTACACCGTGACCGTTCCGGCGGGAACGGAAACCGTTTCGCTGGCGTTTGCTGAAAATGTGCTGGCGTATAACTACGATGGCAGCGGGAACTATCTCAGCGGCAGCTATGACGATATTTACAGCGGCGTGACCGAAGCGGACGTGCCGCTCGATGCAAACGCGGACGGCGCGCCGGACTATGTTCAGGTACAGACCCCGTATGACGAGAGCTGGAACTCCGATGTGCTGTATGCGATCACGTTCCGCTCCGACGACGCAGGCAGCGGCGCAGCGGAACCACCGTTCACGGCAACGGCGGACGGCGCGGCGCTGACCGAAATCAGCGTGACCGAAAGCGGCTACGCGACCTATGCCTATGACGAGAGCTGGAACATGGTGGAGGACGGCGCGGTCACGCTCTACACCGTGACCGTTCCGGCGGGAACGGAAACCGTTTCGCTGGCGTTTGCTGAAAATGTGCTGGCGTATAACTACGATGGCAGCGGGAACTATCTCAGCGGCAGCTATGACGATATTTACAGCGGCGTGACCGAAGCGGACGTGCCGCTCGATGCAAACGCGGACGGCGTGCCGGACTATGTTCAGGTGCAGACTCCGTATGACGAGAGCTGGAACTCCGATGTGCTGTACGCGATCACGTTCCGCTCCGACGACGCAGACAGCGGCGCAGAGGAACCGGACGGAACGACGCTGACGTGTGCCGAACTGGCGGAACAAATTGCCGCAGCCTATGCGGAAACCGGCGCGGGCAGCGATAGCAACACGCCGTGGATCGCCGCAGATTTGGCGGCTTACGCCGCCCTGACGGGGACGGACGGGCTTTCCAATGCGCAGAAACAGCTTGCGGCGGATTACGCGATCGGTCTGCTTGCTGCGGAAAACGCCTCCGTCAGCGATTTGGCAAAGGCCGTGCTGTGCCTTGTCGCGCTGGGCGATGACCCGGCGCAGATCACAGACGCGGATGGCGTGTCGCGCGACGGCGTTTCACTGCTGCGTTCCGCCGCCCTGACGGATGGTACGGTCAACGATGCGGCGCAGAGCGCCTATATTCTGCCATGGGTCATCGTAGCGCTGGCGCAGTTTGGGGAAAGCTATGACGCGGAAATCACAGCGCTGACCGCAGCACTGCTGGAGGCGGCCCACTCCGGCGGCGGCTGGGGCTACCGCTCCGGCGACACGGACTATTTTGACGCAGATGCAACCGCCTTCGCGCTGTTTGCGCTCGCCTTTGCCCCGGAGAGCGCGGAAAGATCCGCCGCCGTGGAAGCGGCAATGGCCGCGCTGCGCGCAAATGTGACGCTTTCCGAAAGCGGCGCGGTCAGCGCATGGGGCGCGGAATCTGCGGAATCCACCGCGCAGCTCATAGTTGCGCTGACCGCCATGAATGAGGATCCCGCGACATTTTTTGCCAGCGGCGACCTGACAGCGGGGCTGCTCAGTATGCAGGACGAAAGCGGCAGCGGCTTCACATACATGGGCGGCCTGAACGCTGCCGCGACAGAGCAGGGCTTCCGCGGCCTGATCGCGCTGCTTGGCGGCGCGGGCTATCGGCTCTATGATTTCAGCGGACAGACCCTCTCCGCAGTGGAGGCGTCGCGCGGCAGCGTCCGCTTTGTCACCGTCCCCGCAGATGCGGTTGTGACCGTGACGGCGGAGGAAACCGTGTTTGAGAGCGTGGGCGGCGGCTGGTATGACCTGCCCGCAGGGGATTACAGCTATCGCGTCGCGCTGGACGGTTACAGCACCAAAACCGGCAGCATAACGGTTGCGGACGGCGCGGCGGCGCAGACGGTCTATGTTTCGCTCTCCCGCGCATCGTCCACGGGCGGCGGCACGGAAAGCGATACCGATACCGTTACCGTCACCGTACAGGTGCTGGCGCATGATGCGGAAACCTGCGGCAATGCGCTGACCTATAAGCAGGACGCGGCGCAGTTTTATTCTCTGCTGAATACGGCGGAATACAGCGTCACGCTGACATCCGGCGTTGGCACCGCGCGCGACGCGCTGGTCGCGGCGCTGGACGAGAGCGCTTTGGATTATACCGAGCTTTCCAACGGTTATTTTTCCAGCATTGCAGGCTATGCAGAGATGGAGCACGGTGCAAATTCCGGCTGGCTCTATATCGTGAACGGGAAAATGCCGTCCACCGCTGCCGGAAATACGGTGTTCAGCAAGGACTCCACCATGATCTGGTTTTATACCGATGACTATACCACGGATTACAGCGCCGCCGGGAACAGCAGCTCCGGCAGCAGCGGCAGCAACGGCGGAAGCAGCGCCAACAGCTCCGGCAGCAGCGCCATGACCGCCGGCACGGAGGACGCCGGCGCAACGCCGCAGTTTGACGACGTCGGCGGACACTGGGCTGAGGACGCGATCCTGTCCGGCGCGGCGCTGGGACTTTTTGCAGGGACGGAGGACGGCGCGTTCTCTCCCGAAGCCGCCATGAGCCGCGCAATGCTGGCAACGGTACTCTATCGCATGGCGGAGGGCGCGGCGCCGGAGACAGAAGATGCGGCGTTCTCCGATGTGCCGGAGGGTGCATGGTACTATGAAGCGGTGCAGTGGGCGGCAGCAAACGGCGTTGCGGATGGCGACGGGACCGGTGCTTTCTCGCCGGACGCGCCGGTCACGCGCGAGCAGCTTGTCTCGCTGCTGTGGCGCTATGCCGCCGTGCAGGGACTTGACACAGAGACTTCGGACGGCTACGCCACTGCGTTCCCGGATGGCGCTGACGTTTCCGCGTGGGCGGACGATGCGATGGCCTGGGCGGTCGGCGCAGCGCTCATCGTCGGGCGCGACGACGGCACGCTTGACCCCGCCGCAGCGGTGACGCGGGCGGAGACCGCCGTCGTGATCCAGCGGTTCCTGACATGGGCGGCGCTGTGACCGCAGCGCGGCGGCTCTCCGCGCTGCTGCTTATCCTCGCGCTGCTGCTTCTGCCGGTCCGCGCGGACGACGGCACACTGGAGACAGCGGCGGCGGAAACGGCGCAGTATCTGGTGGAGCGTGTCGCGGAGCCAACGGTTTCCTCCGTCGGCGGGGAATGGACGGTCATCGGACTTGCGCGCGGCGGCTTCGCTGTGCCGGATGGGTACTTTGCGGGCTACCGTGCGCGGCTGGACGCGGCGCTGCAAGCGTCCGATGATGTGCTGTCCGCGCGAAAATACACGGAATACGCCCGTGTAGTCCTCGCCGTAACCGCGCTTGGACAGGACGCGCGGGATGTGGCGGGCTATGATTTGACGCAGCCGCTGGGCGACTATGCCGCCGTGATGCGGCAGGGGCTGAACGGCGCGGTCTGGGCGCTGCTGGCGCTGGACGCAGGGGATTATCCCATGCCGCAGGATGCCACAGCCACGCGGCAGATGTATCTTGACGCGATCCTGGACGCGCAGCGTCCGGGCGGCGGCTGGAGCCTGCAATCGGGCGGCGCGGACGCGGACGTGGATTTGACCGCAATGGCGCTGCTGGCGCTCGCGCCCTATCGGACGCAGGCCGCCGTATCCGCAGCGGTGGATGCGGCGCTCTCATATCTCAGCGCAGCGCAGCAGTCAAACGGAGGCTTTGTCTCCGAGGGAACGGAGAACGCCGAAAGCGCCGCGCAGGTGCTGACCGCGCTCTGCACGCTGGGCGTCGGCTGGAACGATCCCGCGTTCACGAAGGAGGACGGCACGGTACTCTCCGCACTGCTCCGCTTCCGGCTGGAAAGCGGCGCGTTTTCCCACACATCCGGCGGCGCGGCGGACATGATGGCAACGGAGCAGGGGCTTTATGCGCTTGCCGCCGCGCTGCGCTTCCGCAATGGAGACACTGCGCTGTTTCAGGTGTCCGGCACGTCGGAAAAGCGTTTTTCCGATTTGGACGGGACGGACTGCGCTGCGGCGGTGTATGCCCTTGCCGCACAGGGGATTTTGGACGGCATGGGCGATGGCCGCTTTGCGCCGGAGGGCGGCATGACCCGTGCGCAGTTTGCCGCTGCGGTGGTGCGCGCCCTTGATTTGACGGCGGAGACGGACGGTGAATTTTCCGATGTTGCGCCGGAAGCATGGTATGCCGGTTATGTGAACGCGGCGGCGGCGTTCGGAATTGCCGAGGGCGTTGGCGGCGGCGCGTTTGACCCGGAAGGCGCGGTCTCGCGTCAGGCGGCAGCGGTGATGCTGACCCGCGCCGCCGCCCACTGCGGTTTGGATACGACGTGCGTGGACACGCAGACGCGCAGTTCAGATGCATCCGATGCATCAGACTGGGCGCAGGACGCGCTGGCCTTCTGCCAGAGCGCCGGAATATTGCCCGACGAGGCGCTTCGCCCGCAGTCCCCCGCCACACGCAGCGAGGTGGCGCAGATGCTTTATGCGCTGCTGGGCCTGATCGATGCAGACGCCGCCGCGTGATTCGGTCAGACGCCGCAGCCCTGCCGCCTTCCCCGCTCCGGTTGACTGCAATGTGCAGGGGTGGGCAGGGATTTCGCTCCTGCGGGAGTGGGTCGGATTTCGTCGTTGCGGCGACGACCTACTTTCCTGACGTGAGGAAAGTAGGCAAAGGCACGACAGGAGAGGGGGTTCCGAATCCCCCTCTCCTGTACCTCTCCCCAACGGCCAAAAGGGGCGCGCCCCTTTTGGATAACCCCTTGCAAGCGGTAAGGCGAAGCATAAAATTTGGTGCTGGTTCTCCGTCCAGCACGGGGGATTCTCAAGGGGGCGAAAGCTCCCTTGAGCCGTTAGGGGGTTAAGGTCTTGGAGAAGGGGGACATTCGGCGGTCCCCCTTCTCCGAGCGCGTCTTTGCTTACTTTCGCCGCGTTGCGAAAGTAAGTCGTCGCCGCAGCGACGAAACCCGCCCCGCTCCCGCGGGAGCAGGGAGAATCTGGCCGCCGCTGCGAATCAAAATCCCCGCTCGCGGCTTCATGCGGATAAACAAAAGCGGGCGCTGCCACAAAAACTTCTCCCTTTACAAATCCCCGGCTGCCCGATATAATAATACCACGATGCCCCGTTGGGGCGCAAGGAGGTGGAACGCCTTGTCCCGTGAATTTCCGGAAATTATGGCGGAGCTTCGCCATGCGCGCGGCCTGAGCCAGCGCGCGGCGGCGGCAGAGCTGCACATCAGTCAGGCGCTGCTGAGCCACTATGAAAACGGCGCGCGCGAGCCGGGACTGCGGTTCGTCTGCCGCGCCTGCGACTATTATGGCGTGTCCGCAGACTACCTGCTGGGGCGCAGCGCGCAGCGCACTGCGGCACAGGAGCCGGAGACGCTTGCCGCGCTGGTTGCCGAGCTGGAGCGCGTGGCCGGACAGATCAAAATGAGATTGGAAGAGGCGGAAACATGAGCAAGCAGGATCACATTCGGAATTTTTCCATCATCGCCCACATCGACCACGGGAAGTCCACGCTTTCCGACCGGCTGATCGAACTGTGCAAGGCGGTTCCGGTGCGGGAGATGGAGGATCAGATACTGGACAGCATGGAGCTGGAACGCGAGCGCGGCATCACGATCAAGGCGCGCGCCGTCCGCCTGGATTATACCGCTGCGGACGGGGAAACTTATGCGCTGAACCTCATCGACACGCCGGGCCATGTGGACTTCAACTACGAGGTCAGCCGCTCTCTGGCCGCGTGCGAGGGCGCGGTGCTGGTGGTGGACGCCGCGCAGGGCGTGGAGGCGCAGACGCTTGCGAATACTTATCTTGCGATGGACGACGATCTGGAAATACTGCCGGTCATCAACAAAATCGACCTGCCCGCCGCAGACCCTGCCAAGGTAAAACAGGAGATCGAGGACATCATCGGCCTGCCCTGCGACGAGGCGCCGGAGATTTCCGCCAAGCTGGGGCTGAATGTGGAGGCCGTGCTGGAGGACATTGTGAAGCACGTCCCGCCGCCCACCGGAGATGCGGACGCGCCGCTGAAGGCGCTGGTGTTTGACAGCCAGTATGACCCCTATCTGGGCGTTGTGGTCTATGTCCGGGTGGAGGACGGCGTGCTGCGGCCAGGACAGGAGATCCGCCTGATGGCAACGGGCGCGCAGTACAAGGTGCTGGAATGCGGCTACCTGCGGCCAAAGGGCGTGGAGAACACCGCCAGTCTGCAAGCCGGAGAGGTCGGCTGCTTCACTGCGTCCATCAAGACCGTGACAGATACGCGCGTGGGCGATACCGTGACGGATGCGGAAAACCCCGCCGCAGCGCCGCTGCCGGGTTACCGCCCTGTGCGTCCGATGGTCTACTGCGGCATTTACACGGAGGACGGGTCGCGCTTTGGCGACCTGCGGGACGCGCTGGAAAAGCTGCAGCTCAACGACGCTTCGCTGGTATTTGAACCGGAAACCAGCGCGGCGCTGGGCTTTGGGTTCCGCTGCGGCTTTTTGGGAATGCTGCATATGGAAATCATACAGGAACGGCTGGAACGGGAATTTAACCTTGACCTCATCACCACGCTGCCCTCCGTTATCTACGAAATCACGAAGTCCGACGGCAGCACCGTGCGCATTGATAATCCGCACGACTACCCCGACCCAACCGTGATTTCCGCCGCGCAGGAGCCGTTTGTCCGCGCCACGATCATCTCTCCGCCGGACTATATCGGCAATATCATGCCGCTGTGCCAGAACCGGCGCGGCGAGTTTCTGGATATGCAGTACCTGGACAAAAATCTGGTGGAGCTGCATTATAATATGCCGCTCAATGAGATCGTCTATGACTTTTTCGATACGCTCAAGGCGCGCACACGCGGCTACGCCTCGCTGGACTATGAGTTCCTGGAGTACCGTTCCAGCGAACTGGTCAAGGTGGACCTGCTGCTCAACGGCGACCAGGTGGACGCGCTGAGCTTCATTGCGCACAAGGACAAGGCATATACCCGCGCCCGGAAGATTTGCGAAAAGCTGCGGGACAACATCCCCCGGCAGCTCTTTGAGGTGCCGGTGCAGGCGGCCATCGGCGGCAAGATCATCGCCAGAGAAACCGTCCGCGCCATGCGCAAGGATGTGCTTGCCAAGTGCTATGGCGGGGACATCACGCGCAAGAAGAAGCTGCTGGAAAAGCAAAAGGAAGGCAAGAAACGGATGCGCAGTCTTGGAACGGTGCAGATGCCGACAGAGGCATTCCTTGCCGTACTCAAGCTGGACGAGGACGAATGATGCGCGCCGCCGCGTTTTTCCGGAAAAGGACGGAAAAAACACTTTGCAAGCGGTGCGCAAGGGAGTATAATGGGGCGGTATTTCAGGAACCTCTGATTTCAATAACCTCCGGCACCCGGAGCCATTTGGATCTGCGTATCCTGAAAGCGATACCGCAAAAATCATCGGAGAGGAACCAAAAACTATGAAATATCTGCTTTTTATCGGAGACGGCATGGCGGATAACCCCGTGCCGGAGCTGGGCGGCCTGACGCCGCTGGAATACGCGAACATCCCCACCATCGACGCGCTGAGCGCAAAGGGCGTGCTTGGCTCCGTCAGCAACTGCCCCGCTGGACTGCCGGCCGGAAGCGATACCGCAATCACCTCCATCTTTGGCTGCGACCCCCGTAAGTACTACACAGGCCGCGCCCCGCTGGAGGCCGCCGCCACCGGTATCAAGCTGAATCCCGGCGACATCGCGTACCGCTGCAATATGGTAACATATGAGGACGGCGACCAGCCGTTTGCGGAAAAGCGCATCCTGTCCCACTCCGCCGGAAGCATCGAGGGCGACGTATCCGACGCGGTGCTGGCCGCGCTGTTCGCCGATGCGGACTTTGCCGCCGCCGCTGCCGCCGCAGGCATGGTGGTGCATCCGGGTCACTCCTTCCGCCACATCGCGGTGCAGAGCGGCCACAGCACCAAAGGATTGAAGCTGATCCCGCCCCACGACCATCTGGGGGAGGCCATCGGGCCGATTTTGCCCTCCGGCAACGAAACCGCCGCGGCGCTGCTGAATCTGATGCGTCTGGCGCATGAAAAGCTGGATCACCTGCCGCTGAACGAGGAACGGCGCACCGCCGGGAAACTACCCGCAAACGGCATCTGGTTCTGGGCGGAGGGAACCGCCGTGGAGCTGCCGTGCTTCGTAGACCAGTTTGGACACCGTGGCGGCGTGGTCTCGGCTGTGCCGCTCTGTCATGGCATTGCCGCGCTGACCGGATTGGAACCGATCACGGTGGAGGGCGCGACCGGCGAGATAGACACCAACCTGGAAAATAAGGTCGCCGCCGTGCTGCGGGTGCTGGAAACCTATGACTTCGCCGCACTGCACGTGGAAGCGCCGGACGAATGCACTCATAACGGCGACCTGAAGGGCAAGCTGCAAAGCATCGAATGGCTGGACTCCCGCTGCATGGCGCCGCTGACGGAGGCGTTTGCCGCACGCGGCTGGGACTACCGTATCCTGCTGCTCAGCGACCACAAGACCCTGACCAGCACACGCGGACATGACGGCGACCCGGTTCCCTTCCTGCTTTATGACAGCACGAAGGATACCGGTCTGGGACTTGCCTATAACGAAAAGAACGGTCTGAAAGGGCCGTATTACCCGGACGGCGCAAACACCTGCATGAAGCTGCTGTTTGACCTGCCGCTATGAATACCATTGACGTAAAGGCTTATGCCAAGCTCAACCTGTCGCTGGACGTGTTGGGGCGTCTGGAGGGCGGCTATCACGCGATGAAGATGGTGATGCAAAGCGCCTCCCTCTGTGACGACATCCACATTGCGCTGACGGAGGACGGCAGTTTTGGCGTACAGACCAACTTCGGATTCCTGCCGCGGGACGACAGGAATATCGCCCTGCGCGCGGCGAAGGAATTCCTTGCCGCGGCGGGGATGCAGGGAACCGGCGCGCGGCTGCGGCTGAATAAACGCATCCCGGTCGGCGCGGGATTGGGCGGCGGCAGCACGGACGCGGCCGCAGTGCTGCGCGGGCTGAACCGGCTGACCGGCGCGCATTTCTCCCGCGCGGCGCTGGAGGAATTGGGCGCGCGGCTGGGAAGCGACGTACCTTACTGCATTGCGGGCGGGACCCGCCTGGCCGAAGGGCGCGGCGAACAGCTCACGGCACTGCCCCCGCTGCCGGACTGCGGATTTGTCATCTGCAAGCCGGGGTTTTCCATCCGCACACCGGGACTGTTTGCCCGCATCGACAGCCGCCGCAGCGGTGTGCATCCGGATACGGATGGGTTGATCGCCGCGCTCTCCGCAGGGGATATTTCCGGCGTAGCCCGGCGGATGTACAACGTATTTGAGGACGTGCTGCCGGCCAACTGCCGCGAGATCGGGGAAATCAAACAGCTTCTGCTGGATAGCGGCGCACTGGGCGCGGTGATGAGCGGGACCGGGAGCGCGGTGTTTGGCATCTTTTCCGACCTCGCCGCCGCGGAAGCGGCGCAGCGCAAAATACAGGGGCGCTGCCGCGAGTGCTTTGCCGCCGCTCCGGTGGGTGAGGCGGAAACCGAATAAAGGCGGCGCAGCGCATCATCCGGCCTGCGGCGCTGTTCAGAAAATCTGCGCTTCTGCAAGTTTTGCGCAGAAAACAGAGCCAAACCGCGCAGGTTTGGTATAAATTCCCTCCGGTTTGGGCATAATTTTCCCGAAACGGAGGGATGTTTTTATGAAGTCGGGGATCAAGCTGGTCGTTTGCACCTCACTGATCGCCATTGCAGTGACACTGGCGACGTTCACCATCGCGGACTTCGGCGGCGGGCGGGCGGCGGCGGAAGGCGCGCCGTATCTGCTCTGGGAATCGGGCGGGAACGTCGCGGTTTTCGCGGCGGACGATCTGAAGCACCCGGTCACGGTCACGGAGATCCGGCTCTCCTCTCTGCGGGAAGCGGATCGCGGTCTGATCGCGGACGGCCTGCCCGTCAATTCGCAGGAGGAGCTGGCACAGCTTCTGGAGGATTTGGGTTCGTAATATGGAGAAGGCAGCCCGTTTTGTCAAAGACGGGCTGTTTTTTTGCAGGAGCGTCCGCGTTTGGGGCGTGAAAAAAGATTGACATATCTTTTTCTTCTGCTATACTGAAAATATATTTCGCTACCGAACTTTTGGGGAATCAGGGCCGCGCGAAATCCGGCGTCTGTCGAATGGCGTGGTTTGCCTTTCGTCCTGTATTTTCCGGCGTATCATGCGCGGTACGCACGCCGATGAAAATAAAAAAGAAATTCTTGGGAGGATTTTTAATGAAAAAACATCTGAAACGCGCGCTTGGCTTCGCGCTCAGCGCGGCGATGGCAGTCAGTGTGCTGGCGGTGGGCGCTTCGGCCACCGAATACACCGCACCGACGACAGGCGTTATTGCAAATGACAGGATTTTGGCGGGAGCAACCAGCAAAGCCGCCACACCCACTCTGTCCATGCTTGGTATCAATATTGTGGCATCAAGCACGCAAGGGGTTTTTAATGCCAATGGCACCAGCAGCGACTGGGGAAGCGATTCGGCAAACCTCGGCACGTTCGGCTCGGATGTCAATGACAACCCGGATCCATACTTGTACAATTTTTTCTATAACTACAATTCCACGCATACAGGCGGTGGGACATATAGTTTAGAGGATTATTCTGCATGGAACGCTTCTCCTTACACATTGATCGGAGAAGCAAACACGACCATTACGATTTCAATCGGCGGAATGACAAAAACCTGCAGTCCCTACTTCTTTTATGAACCGGAAATCATAGGCGCTGGCAATTCTAATTATTTAGCGGCCTATCAGGAAACCTATAATGCCGACTATAACCCCATATCCTTTGTAACATCGAACGCTCACAACGCCCGCACGGACGGGCTGGGGAATATTTATAATATGTTTGAAAACAGCGCAAGCATGGTCGAGGGGGGAAAAGCAATCGACGAACTATCGGAGGAAACGGGGAAACTGACCCGTTATGCAGACTCCGCATGGGAGATTGGCAGCAACTACGACAAATGGAGTCGCGGCTTCTATTACTGGGCGCAGCTTATGTTTGATGT
>JAJBUU010000026.1 GCA_020860205.1 Oscillospiraceae bacterium
TTTCCTTTCGTCAAGTCCTGTTTGGGGCTTGACTTTTTATTTGCAGACTTTCGTATTTGTGAATTATATCACCATGTCTGTATATGCGTAAGGTGATGCAAACATTTTTTGACCGCCGGGATGTATTCGTCCGGAGCGGACAGACAAAGCCCTGCGTCGGCAAACCGTCCTCGCGGCGCAGCAGATGCAGTCACCGTCAAAAAAAATCCCCGTTAAAAAGCGAACTTTCTAACGGAGATTTTTGTCAATTATTTGAAAAGTCGGATGTCACCGCGTAAATCGGCAGGAAGGGCTGCGAAAACTGCCCGTCAGACGCATTTGTGCGGTGATGCCATTGTTATTACACAATGTCCTGCGCAAGCATGGCGTCGGCAACCTTCAGGAAGCCGGCAACGTTTGCGCCGACAACAAGGTTTCCGGTCTCGCCGCACTCGACGGAGGCATCGTATGCGTTGTGGAAGATATTCTCCATGATGGTTTTCAGACGGGAATCCACTTCCTCAAAGGTCCAGCTCAGACGCATGGAGTTCTGGGTCATTTCCAGACCGCTGGTGGCGACACCGCCCGCGTTGGACGCCTTGCCGGGGCTGAAGAGCAGACCTGCGGCCTGAATCGCCTGCGTTGCGGCAAGCGTGGTCGGCATATTTGCACCCTCGAACACGCCGATGGGCTTCGCGGCGAGGATCATCTCCGCCTCTTTCACGTCGATTTCGTTCTGGGTGGCGCAGGGCAGATAGAGATCGGCCTTTACGCTCCAAATCATGCGGCAGTTCTCGTGATACTCGCTGCCGGGTACTTCCTTGACATACTCGCTGATGCGGCCACGGCGCACCTGCTTGATGTCCATCAGCAGCTCCAGATTCACGCCGTTGGGGTCATAGATATAGCCGAGGGAATCGCTCATCGCAACGACCTTACCGCCAAGCTGCGTGGCCTTTTCCGCCGCATACTGCGCCACGTTGCCGCTGCCGGAAATGACGCAGACCTTGCCGTCAAAGCTGTCGTTGCGGGCGGTCTTGAGATACTCCTGCACAAAATAGCACAGGCCATAGCCAGTGGCCTGCGTGCGTGCGAGGGAGCCGCCGTAGGTCAGGCCCTTGCCGGTCAGCACGCCGCCGTCAAAGCGGTCTGTGATGCGCTTGTAAGCGCCGAAAAGATAGCCGATTTCCCGGCCACCCACGCCGATGTCGCCCGCAGGAACATCGGTGTTCGGTCCGATGTGGCGGTAAAGCTCGGTCATAAAGCTCTGGCAGAAACGCATGACTTCCGCGTCGCTCTTGCCCTTGGGGTCAAAGTCGCTGCCGCCCTTGCCGCCGCCCATCGGCAGCGTGGTCAGGCTGTTTTTCAGCACCTGCTCAAAGCCGAGGAACTTCAGAATCGAGGCGTTGACGGAGGGATGGAAGCGCAGTCCGCCCTTGTAGGGGCCGATGGCGCTGTTGAACTGGACGCGGTAGCCGCGGTTGACCTGCACCTTTCCGTTGTCGTCCACCCACGGAACGCGGAACTGCACCATACGCTCCGGCTCCACCAGACGCTCCATGATGCCGTTGGCCTCGTACTCCGGGTGCTTCTCCACGATGCACTCCAGGCTCTCCAGCACCTCGGTTACCGCCTGCAAAAATTCCGGCTCGCCCGGATTGCGGCGCTTCACGGTTTCCAATACGCGATTCAAATAAGCATTGTTCATAGTTTGCTGTTCTCCTTTTCGTTTTTGGCTGATAGAAAAAGAATTTGCTGTTATGTCTGAAAGCAGCCGCTCTGCGGCGCTCTCTCCATAGATGATGATGCCGTGGCGCTTCAGGAGCGCGGCGGTCACCCCGTCGCCGGGGATGCGCGCACCGGTGAAGCTGCCGTCATAAATCTCGCCGCTGCCGCAGGACGGGCTGCGTTCCTTCATCAAGGCAACGCGGCAGCCCGCACGCTGCGCGATGTCCAGCGCTTTTGCCGCGCCGCGGTGGTACTCCGCCGTTACATCCACGCCCGTTTGTGATACGACGCGCACGCCCCGCTGCTCGGACGGCGGGCGCGGGATTTTCAGCCCGCCCAGACTCTCCGGGCAGACCGGAACCAGCGTCCAGCGCTCCTGCAATCGCCGGAGCAGCGCGCCGTCCATCGGTTTTGTGCCGCCGTCATAGCGGCATGGTCTGCCAAGCAGACAGGCGGAAATCAAAAGCGGCGGTTTTTCTGACATGGGTTCCCCGACCTCCAAAAAATGTATACAAATCCGGTATGCAGGTACCATATTTCTGCACACGCGCATACATTCGACATCGCGTAAAAAGCGCCGCAGGACACAGCCGCCCCGCGGCGTTTTTCTACTTTGAGCGGCGGCGCACGATCCGCGCTTCGGCGTGTTGCGCCGCCGCCTTGAATTGATCCGGTTTCGTCTCTTTTCTTCCCGAATCCGGGAATGCGGGGAGATTACTTCATGCTGCCCGTTTCGATAAAGCGCTGGTGCCACGACAGCGCTTTCGTCAAATCATGCGGTGTATGACCGCCAAGCGCAAGCGCATCGCGGAAATATTCGCGCAGCATGGGCTTATAATCCGGGTGGGCGCAGTTTTCGATGATGAGCTCTGCGCGCTCCCGCGGCGCTTTCCAGCGCAGGTCAGCCACGCCCTGCTCGGTCACGAGCACCTGCACATCGTGTTCGGTGTGGTCGATGTGGGAGCACATCGGGACAACGCAGCTGATCAGGCCGCCCTTCGCGGTGGACGCGGTGGCAAAAATGCTCAGTCCGGCGTTGCGGGCAAAGTCTCCGCTGCCGCCGATGCCGTTCATGATTTTGGTACCCATGATGTGCGTGGAGTTCACGTTGCCGTAAATGTCGCACTCGATGGGGGTGTTCATGGCGATCAGCGACAGGCGGCGCACCAGCTCCGGATGGTTGGAAACCTCCTGCGGGCGGATGATCACGCGGTCACGGTAATAGCCGATGTTGTCAAAGAACTCCTTCTGCGCGGACTCCGAAAGGGAGAGCGAGGTGCAGGACGCGCCGATGGCGATGCCGTCCCGGATCAGGTTCAGCGCGGAGTCCTGAATGACCTCCGTGAAGATCCGCACACCGGAAAAGCCGCTGGTGGCCAGCCCGGAGAGCACCGCGTTTGCCACGCTGCCGACGCCGGACTGGAGCGGGGTCAGCGATTTGGGCTGCCGCCCTGCGGCGACCTCGCCCTTTAAGAAGGTGACGATATTCTCCGCAATCGCCTGAGAATCGTCGTCCGCCGGTTTGAACTTGGGATAATCCCCGACCACGTCGGTGACGACGATGGCCGCGATCTTCTCCGCCGGGCAGGGAATGACCGGCGTACCGATGCGATCCATCACATCGTTGACCGGAACGGGACCGCCGACCACGGATGGCGTATAGATGTCGTGCATCCCGTAAAGCTCCAGCGGAAGCGTTTCGTTCAGCTCAACAATGACCTTGTCGGCCAGGCGCACATAGCTGTCGCTGACGCCAACGGTGGCGGCGGGAACAAGTCCCTCCTCCGTCACGGCGGCGCACTCGATGACCGCGACATCCACCTTTGGTCCGACGCCGCGGTTCAGAAACGCGGCGGTGTGGCTCAGGTGCTGGTCGGCATAGAGCACCTGACCGGCATTGATGGCATTGCGAATGGTCTTGTTGGTCTGATAGGGATAGCGGCGCGCGGTCAGTCCGGCATTCACCAGGGAGCCGTCCAGCGCCTCGCCAACGGATGCGCCGGTCAGCACGGTCAGGTTCTTCGCCTGCCCCAGCGCGGCGACCGCCTGCGGCACAGCCTTGGGATAGCCGACCATGGTAAAGCCGGAGCAGCCCAGCGTCATATCGGATACAATCAGCTCCGCCGCTTCCTCGGCGGACATGATTTTGTCGGTATATTGCTCGTAAATTCTATCCAAAGCGAATCAAAGCTCCTTTTCTAATTACAGCAGGGTGACGATCAGTTGGCTGAACAGGACGACAAGCACCAGCGCGACAGGATAAGTCGCGGCATAGACGGAGGCAACGTCGTCCGTTCCGGAAGCGGAAATCAGCGCGCCAAGACCCGGTGTGCTGGTCATACCGCCGGTGATGGAGCCGAGGTTGTTCAGCAGGCTCAGCTTCAGGACATAGCGGGAGAACAGGTAGCCGCCGATCGTCGGGACCAGCGCCATCAGGATACCGTAGACAAAGAGGATCCAGCCCTGCTCCAGCAGCGTATTGACAAAGCCCGCGCCGCCGGGAACGCCCGCGCCGATCAGGAACATGAGCAGACCGAACTCGCGGAACAGTGTGAGGTTGTGGCTGCTGACCTTCAGGCTGACCTTGCCGATATGGCCGAAGTGGCCAAAGAGCAGACCGGTGAGCAGGCAGCCGCCGGTGGAGGTCAGGGAGAACTTGCCGCCGCCGGGCAGCGGGACATAGATGTTGCCGACCAGAACGCCCAGCGCAACCGCGAAGGAGAACGCGAACAGGCCGTACATATCCAGGTCGCGCAGCTTGCCGAGCTTGCTTTCGCGTCCGCGCGCAGCGTCCACGCCGGCAAATACCTTGCGCTCCTCCGCCATATCAGCGTGCAGCATTTTCGGCACGATCTGGACAAACAGAACCACGCCCAGCACGCCGAACGGATAGGCGATACCGTGTCCGACCGTGACCTCATTATACAGGTAATCGCTCATCTCCTGACTCGTCAGCAATCCCCTGGTGGTCGCGGCCTCCTGCGCGGCAGAGAAGCCGGGCGTTGTGGTCAGCGAGCCGGAGAGCAGGCCGACGCCCATAGAGGAGTCGATCGGGGTCACAAGGATGATGGCGACGCAGGTCAGCGCGCCAAGACCGATGATGACGATGGCGATCAGCACATAAGACTTGATGTTCTTTTTGATGTTTGCAAAAAACGAAGGTCCCGCAATCAGACCGACAGCGGTGACAAAGCAGGCCAGACCGATGTTCTGGCACATCTTCATATTGGTGGTAATGGTGCTGGCCGAGGTCGTGACAAGCCCAATGTCATGCATCAGGGAACCGAGATACGGCAGCGCCTGTCCGTCAACCGCAGCGTTCACACCAAAATGACCGAACACCAGCGCCGTGATGAACACACCCGCGGAGCCGATCTCAATGCCCTTGATTTTGATGGAGCCAAACGCCAGGCCAACGGCCATGATGCAGAACACCATGAATATGGATGAGCTGCACATGGATGAAAGGATGTTCATGAAATACAAAGCGGTTTTCCTCCTGGATTTTTTCTCTCTTCCAAAAAACAAAAACTACTTAAGGCTTCAACGCACAAATGCATCGGCCTGCGGCGGCTGTGTTTCGTCTGCCGTTCCTGCCGATTTCTGCGGTGATGCCTTAAAAAGCGCCGGGAAACGATATACAGCCTCCCGGCGTTTCCAAACTGTAAGTTTGCTAAACGAAGGAAAAGAAATTAGTCGCCCATGCGGCCCTTCAGACCGAGGATCTGGCGGGTCTCTTCCGGCGTGGCGATCTCACGGCCAGCCTCAACACCCAGACGGATGGCGCGCTCCACGAGCTGCACGTTGGTGGCCAGAACGCCCTTCTCCATGTAGATGTTGTCCTCCAGACCGACGCGCAGACCGTCGCAGTCCGCAGCCAGACCAGCCAGCATGCAGGCCATGTGTGCATGACCGATACCGGTGATGGACCAGGTGCAGCCCTCCGGCAGATGACGGGTCAGGTAGGAAACGGACTCGATCGTGCCGGGCATACCGCCCGCGACGCCCAGAACCAGCTGGCAGTGAACCGGATTCTTGAGGATGCCCTTCTTCAGATAGTAGGCGATGTTGGTGCAGAAGCCGCCGTCAAAAATCTCGCACTCCGGCTTGCAGTTCAGCTCCTGGCAGAGAGTGCCCAGATGCTCCAGCAGGCTCGGCTCGTTTTTGAAGATGTAGCTGTTGCCCCAGTTCAGGGAACCCGGATCGTAGGAGCACATCTCCGGCTTCAGGATGGGCAGAGAGCCAAGACGCATCTCCTCGGAGAACTTGGAACCGGAGGTGGTCGGGTTCAGAACGGGGTTCAGACCCTCCTTGTCCAGCGCGGCCTGCACGGTGTTCATGACATAGCAGAAGCGCTCGACTTCCATCGTGTTGAAGCCCTGCTCGTCACGCACATGGATGTGAATAACAGAAGCGCCGGCCTTTGCGCAGGCAACCGCGTCCTCAGCGATCTCCTCCGGGGTGACAGGGACATAAGGGGTCTGCTTCTTCATGGTACCCGCGCCGCAAAGAGCCGCGGTGATAATCAGTTTCTTTCCCATTGTAGTGTTCCTCCTGTGAAACAGCTTTCTTGAAAATTTTTTATAAAACCATTGCGGTTTTTCATCGAAGAGCGATTGTGATTGCTCTGTGATTTCTTTGGCACATTCACGCAAAAAAATCAGGAGCTTTCAGCCTTGGCGAACAAGTCCGCCATAGACAGTGGCGACACGGAGTGCAAAAAGGCACTCCGTGTCTAAAATCACAGAAATTCAGCGGACGCAGGTCAGACCGCCGTCCGGATAGATAATGTTGCCGGTGACAAAGTCAGAGGCAGGAGCCGCGAGGAAGAGGGCTGTGCCAACGCAGTCCTCAGGCACGGCCATGCGGCGCATCGGCAGATCGTCCGCGAGGGACTTGCGATACGCATCGCCGCCGCGCTGCTCGATGACGGACTTCATCATCGGCGTTTCGGTGACCGTGGGACCAAGTGCATTGACGGTGATACCGTGGGGGCCGAACTCGCTGGCGAGCTGGCGCACCATCATATCAACAGCGCCCTTGGTGGCTGCATAAGCTGCGTTGCCGGGGCCCTTGGTGGCCACTTTGCCGCGGACGGAGGACAGGATGACGATTTTGCCGTAGCCGTTCTCGATCATGTGCTTGCCGAAGTTCTTCGCGCAGCACATAACGCCCAGCACGTTGACCATCAGCATCTGCTGATAGACATCCATCGGGAACTCCTGTGCGGGGAACTTCTTGTTCAGACCCTGTGCGCAGAGCAGCACGTCCACCTTGCCAAGCTGCTTGACAGATTCCGCGACCAGCGCCTGCACGCTCGCCTCGTCGGTGGCATCTACGGTCAGATAGCTGACGGTCTTGCCGGTGTTGGTCTTGATCTCTTCCTGCGCGCGCTGGAGAGAAGCTTCGCTTCTGGAAGCGATGATGACGTTCGCACCGGCCTCCACAAAGCCCTGCGCAATGGCCTGACCGATGCCGCCGGCGCCGCCGACAGCCACGACATTTTTGCCCTGCAAATTAAACAGATCCATTTTTATGCAATGCTCCTTTTTTATTATTTGTTTATGCTCTATGCAGTTTCCTGCATGGAATGCGATTCAAATTGCCCGTATGGAAGCTCAGGCATCCTCGCCCGTTTCAAAGCGGAAGCTCTGGTCGGGGTCGGTAAAGGCCAGCACACGCACGCCGGAACCTTCGCCCATGCGGAAACGCCACGGGAACGCCGCGAAGAAGCAGCGCTTGCCAGTGACCTCGTCAAAGTCGCCGCCCTCTTTGCCGAACGAATCATCGCCGACGTTTTCGATGCCGGGGATGCCGCCTTCGACCATCAGGAACTTGTGGGCAGGCTCCCAAAGCGGGAAGTCCACCTTCGGGTCGCGGCCGTAGGTTTCCATCCACTCGTCGATCAGATCAGGACGCTGCGGGCCGAGACCGAGGTCCACCAGCTTGGTGGCGATGGGGTGGTCGTTGGCCTGGCAGCCATAGCCGACCATCTTGATTTTCTTGTCGCAGAACCAATAGGCCAGATCGCCGGTCGCGCCGCAGCCGTAAGCGAAATAATCGTCGCTGTCCGACCAGATGTGGTGCTGGCTGGTGTTGACCATGACGATGTCGCCCTCATGGATGATGTCGTCAAACCTTTCAAAGTCAGCCGGCTCCAGCTTGCCCCACTTGCCCTTCGGCACGTTGACGCAAACGCCGCTGCCAAAGAAGCGCCACAGCGGATATGCGGTGATATCCGGGGTCAGCTCGGTGACGTGCAGGGGGGCATCCATATGGGTGCCGCGGTGCATGATGCCTTCCCACTGGATATTGTACATACCGTCCATCGCGTGGAAGCGGATCACTTCCTCCTTCAGGTTGCAGCCGGACGGCCACTGGGGCATGAATGGCTCAAAGGTATGGGAGAGGTCGTAAATTTGTACGCTCATATCGTTCTCGCTCCTTTCTGCTGCTGCGCTCAAAATGCCTCGCCCTTATCAATCCGCACCTTGCCGGTCGGGTCGATAATGGCGGTGAAACGTACCTGGCAGGCATCGCCGCGGCGGATCTTCCACGGCGCTGCGATCATGGTGACACGCTTGCCGGTGATGTCGTCCACGTCGCCGGCCATCTGCTGAATGACCGGGATTCCGGCCTTGGCCAGCGCCTTGTGCGCGGGATAGAAGCCGGGATAGTCCTCGTCGGCGTTGCGGCCGGTTTTTTCATGATAGATGGGAGCCAGGCGCTTCATAAACGGGCCGGGGCGGCCAACATGGGCGTTCAGAACGGTGGTGAGCGGACAGTCCACATAGGGCATATCCACTGCGACCAGCTTGACGTTCTTGGAGATGAGATACTCGGCGGCATCCAGCGTCAGGCCCGGAGCCTCTCCGAAATATTCCATGGAGTCGGAATATTTGTGATGCCAGCCGGTGTTGATGGCGACCATATCGCCGTCCTTGATGGTGCCGGCGGCCTTCAGGTCGTCCGCAGTGATCTTGTCCCAGTTGGACTTGCTGCGGAGGTCAAGAATGACGCCGTTGCCAAAGTAATGGTCGGTGGAGAGCTTTTCCAGATCGTCGCCATAGCAGTACATATGAATGGGAGCGATCAGGTGCGTGCCGGTATGGAAGTTTGTGCGGACCTTGAAGGCCTGCACGCCGAACTGCGCGTGCTTTACGCCGTGGTCAAAGATAACGTCCGCATCGCCGGGATAGGAAGGAACGCCGGTCCCCCATTCGTGCGACAGCTCATAAAAGACAAGCCCGTTATACGGGTCCGTCACAGGGCCGACATAGGGGTCCTCGATTTGTGCATAGTTCTTGTACGCATCCAGTTCGTCAAGATTCGGTGGCAACATAGACTGTAATCCTCCTGTTAGTATGATTTGCAACGGGGTATTTTGGCAGAAAAGACCGGGTGGGGCGGCACACCGTCCCGCCCGGTTTTACTGCCTTTATTTTACCATTCCGGCGGCGCTTTCTCTACGGAGTATTATTACAAATGGAGAGAAGCTGATTGTGCATTTCCTCCAACAAAAAAGCCTTGCCTTTTCGGGAAAGTTCAAAAATATCCAAATCAGCTTTTGCAAGTTGCACAAACCGGGAACTTGTGTTATGATTTTGGAAAGAAAATACGAATGGCGCCGGGAATATCCGGCGGATTTTGTGGGAGGCGTACAGAAATTATGAAGCTGAGCATGTGGACGATCTGCGCCCATCTGGAATCGCGCGGCCTTGCGGTCACGCCCTCCATCGACCAGGGGCTGCCACGCATTACGGCGTTCCGCCAGAGCGACGCCAGCAGTTACAGCGCGCGCTATGTGGAAATCGTACCGTCCGCTCCGGCGGACGGGGAAACGCCCGGCGTGACGCTGGTAAACGACATGGACTACATCATCGTGCGCGGTGCAGACAGCGTACAGGTGGCAAACTATCTCAGCGAAATTTTTGAGTTTTACGTCCAGTGGGAGAACCGTCTTTACGCCGGGATGCTGGAGGGCGCTTCGCTCCAGTCGCTGCTGGACATCGCCAACGCCGCCTTTAACCGGCCGATGTTCATCAAAAACGACAGCAGCTGGATTCTGGCGATCACGCGCGGCTATCCGGCGGATACGCATCCCTCGTGGGCGCGGATGGAGCGCAGCGTCGGCAAACACACGCTGGACTTTGACGCGGTGCGCACGGTCAGCACCGACCCGGAGTTCCAGAACGTATTCATGGAACGCTATCCCTGCGTCGCGCGCTCTCCGGCCTACCGCGCGATGATCCTTCATGCAAATATCTTTTCCGGCAACCGCCGCGTTGCGGAGATCATCGCGCTGGAAAACGGCGTTCCGTTCAACCGGGGCGAGGTACATCTGATGCATGAGTTTGCGGCGCTGGTGGAAAAATATCTGCGCGGCAATTCAGAAATGCTCTTTTCCGTTTCCGACCCGGCGACGTTCCTGATCGCCCTGCTGGAAGGGCGCGACGCGGATGAGCGCAATTTTACCATGCTGTTCCGCTCTGCGGGCATCGGGCAGGACGACGCGCTCTGCGTTGTGGTGATTGAGGGAAAGAACCGCTCCGATAACCCGATGCTCGCCGTTTTGCGCGACGAGCTGGAGACGCAGGTGCAGCACACGCTGGTGTTTTCCTATCGTGGACAGGTCGTCTGTCTGCTCGGACTGGGCGCTTACCGCAGCTATGCGGCGGCGATGCAGCTTTTGCGCACGCAGGTGCCGCAGGACGCGTTCCTCTGGGGGGCGAGCTACGAATTTGATACGCCGCAGCAGCTTCCGGCTTACTACCGGCAGGCCTGCGCCGCGCTGGAAAAGGCGGCGCAGCGGGGCGGCACGTCCGCCTCCATCTACGAGGTGGCCAGCCAGTGCATCGCGGAGCGCTGCGCGGCGGACGAGGAAACCCGCCGTCTGATTCATCCCGACCTGCTGCGTCTGCAGGAAGCGGACCGGGAGGAACGGACGCAGTACAGCCGGACGCTGTTTGAATACCTTCTCTGCGGCGGCAACTATACCGACGCGGCGACCCGTATGGGTCTGCACCGCAACAGTCTGATTTACCGGATGAACAAAATCCGCGCCATCATGCATACCAACCCGGACGACCACGCCAACCGTGAGCTGTTGCTCCTCTCCTATATGCTCTCCGGTCAGATTTAAGGAAGCGCTGATTCTATGCGCTGCGGCGTCCTGTCCAATGATACGGCGATACGGCGCTGCCTTGAGCCTCCGCGTCCTGACCCCATAAAAAATAAGAAAACTGAGCATATACAAGAGGTCAGTGTCTGCGTATAATCGGTATCATCTGACAAAATGGATGACAGGAGAGAAACATCATGGATGAAAAGCGAACAAAAAAGCCTTTGGATACTTACCGCATTGTGTTTATCGCGCTGATGGCGGCCATCGTCTGCGTGGTGACGCTGTTCCGTTTCCCGCTGCTGGGGTCAAAGGTGCATTTTGCCAACGCGATGTGCCTGCTTGCCGGACTGCTGTTCGGTCCTGTAGGCGGCGGTCTGGCTGCGGGCATCGGCTCCGGACTTTATGACGGGCTGTTTGGCGGCTATGACATTCTGGAATGTCTGATTACCTTCGTCAGCAAATTTTTGATGGCCTGCATCTGCGGCATGATTGCGGGAACCGCCCGTGGGCGGGAGAACAGGGTCCGCATTCCCGTCGGCGCTGTCGTGGGCGCGCTGAGCTATGTCGCGCTCTATATGCTGAAAACCTATATTTATCAGCGCTTTGTCTATGGTTATCCGAATGATGTGGTCTGGCTCACCATGCTCAGCAAGCTGCCCGCCTCGCTGATCAATGCGGTCTTTGCGATGATCGTCGCACCCATCCTTTATGCCGCGCTGTGCCCCGCTTTGCAGCGCAGCGGGATGCTGTCGCGTCTGCGCTGATCTCTGCCCCAAAAAATGCAAAGATACCGCCGCACACAACTGCGCCTGTGGTGGCGAAACAAGCGGGAGCTGCCGCAGTATCATGTCAGGGGATGGTTCTGAACTTTGGAAACACCAACGCCTCCTGTTCTCTGATATACTGCGCGCTCCCGCTGTGTCATAAATATTCGCGGCTGAACCACAACGGGCCGCGAACATCCCTGCATAACCACTCATCTGTCAAGCCGCCTGGACGCGGCTTTCGTTCTTTCTCTTTCATACTTTCATAGTTTCGCTTCAGCGCACTTTCTTCCCCGATTCATGAACACAAACTGTCTGCCTCCCACAGGGAAAGCAGGCCACCGCGGCGACGCTCCCCTGTCCTGCGGTGCAGACGCCTGGAGCCATATATGGAGCCGGCGTATTTAATACTTTTCAAACAAAACGCAAACAAAAGTATAACAACGCCGCAGTAGGATATGGGCAGTTGATGGGTGAACGCCCACAAACAAAAAATGGGAGGAAACTCGAAATGAAAAAAAGCAATTTTGTGGCGCTGGTACTCGTTACCATCGGAGGACTTTTCTTTGCGCTGGGCATCTGCATGGCACTGCTGCCGGAATGGGGACTTTACAGGCAGGGGATCGTCTGCGGGTGCATCGGACTTGCCGTCCTGCTGGCGGCACTGCTGGTCTGGCGGCGGATGGAAGGCAAGCCGCCGGTCCGCATCTGTGCGCGGACGCTTGGCGCAGGCGCGGTCGGCGTGCTGGGCGCGCTGATGCTGGGCGTTGGGCTCTGCCTCTGCATGGTGTTTGACAAAATGGTGCTGGGCCTCGCAGCGGGCGTGGTCGGGATCGTGCTCCTTCTGATGCTCATTCCGCTGCTGAAAGGCGTTCGCTGAAACGGACAGGGAGGTCCCATCATGCCAAAGTACAGACTAAAAACGGGAAAGACAGGCCAGACCGTTATCGGCGCTTATCAAAAGGTGGAAACCGCCGTTGTAAGGGGCTACCAAACGGTTGAGAACTGCGCCGTGCGCAGCTACAAAAAGGTGGAAGGTGCGTTTGTGGACAGATTTTTGGAGCGCGTGGATGATGACCAGACGCCCGGTTCCGAGCGCGAGTGAGTCTGCGGGCAGCGCCGCGTAAACGGCGGGGCTGGCGGAAACAGCCACCGGACGCCACAGACGCATCTGTGCGACGCTGTCCTGGAATACGGCGGGGTTTGCCGCATGGCAAGCCCCGCCGTTTACAGGTTATCCATGCAGTTCCCCGCGCGTACCCTCGCACATGGCCGCGACAAAACGTCGGAAGATTTTGCGGCTGGCAGGGTCTGTGCGGAAGGAAAACTCCGGATGCCATTGGACGGCCCAAAGGAAGCGCTTTTCCGGGCAACAGACCGCTTCGGTCAGACCATCCTCGGAGCGCGCCATTTCCAGAAGCTGCGGCGCGAGCGTGCGCATCGCCTGATGATGATAGCTGTTCACCCGCAGGGTATCGCAGCGCAGCAGGTCATGCAACGGTGTTCCCGGCAGCAGCGTGACGCTGTGCACCGGCGCGTCATACGGCGGGGACTGGTGATGCTCCACGGGTGACGGGCGCTGCATCGGCAGATCCTGATACAGCGTCCCGCCCAGCGCCGCGTTGAGGAACTGGATTCCGCGGCAGATGCCGAGCAGCGGCTTATCCATTGCGATCGCGTGCTTGAGCAAAAACATCTCCATCGCGTCCCGCGTCGGGCAGACCTCCCCGCACTCCGGCAGCGCCGCCGCGCCATATAATGCCGGGGACACGTCCTGTCCGCCGGTGAAAAGGAACCCATCGCAGCGCTCGGCCAGCAGCTCCAGCACCGCAACATCCTCCGTCAGCGGCAGCATCACGGGCAGACCGCCAGCCTCCATCAGCCCGTCCATATAGCCCGGCAGCATCCAATCGCTCTCCCGCGCGCTGTCATAAAGGGGAACCACCCCGATCATCGGTCTTGTCATTTTGCTGCGTCCTCCTGCTTCCGCAAAAAAATGGACGGCGAAGCCCTGTTGGAACTTCGTCGTCCTTCCTGCTTTGTATTATAATACACTTCGCGCCGCGTTGCAAGCGTCTCTCTGGCAAAATTTGCATTTGACTTTTCGGCCCCAAAACGGTTATGCTATACATGGTCGAAAGAGAAAAAGACCTGCGGGCGGCAGACGCTGCCCGAAGATACAGATTTGGCGGACGCTGCGGCGTCCGCCTTTTTTTGAAACAACTGCATCTTTGCACCCTGCTCTGCCGAAAAATTTTCTGCGCAGGCCGCGACACGCTTTTATGTTCCGGTTCCCTGCGCGAAATACGCCCGCGCCCGGTCTGCGTCGCTGCGGATTTGAGCGGACAGCGCCTCCGCCGAAGGGAAGGGGCGTTCCGGGCGGAGAAAGGCGTGCAGCTCCACGCAAATTTCCTGCCCGTAAAGGTCGCCGCTGAAATCAAAAATATTCGTTTCCACCGTGAGCGTTTTCCCGCCGAACGTGGGCCGCACTCCGATGTTTGCAACGCCGTTATATACGCCGCCTGGCAAAACGGCGCGCGCTGCGTAGACCCCATGCGGCGGCACCAGCACTCCCGGCGCAAACGCCAGATTCACCGTGGGGAAATCCATCGTGCGCCCCATGCGGTGACCAGTGTGTACGATCCCGGTCAGCAGGTGCGGATGTCCCAGCAGGAGCGCGGCGCGCTCCATTTCCCCGGCGCGCACCAGTACACGGATCCCGGTGGAGCTGACGGGTGTGCCATCGCAGACGACCTCCGGGATCACGTCGCAGCCAAGACCGTGCGCGGCGCAGTAATCCGCAAGCAGCGCCGCATTTCCGCGTCCGCAGTCGCCAAAGGTGAAATCCTGCCCCACGACAAAGTGCGCCGCGCCATACTGCGTGATGATATGCTCCAGGAACGTCCGCCAGTCCTGATGCATCGTTTCCGCGTCAAAGTGGATATAACAGACGCGGTCGATGGAAAAATAGCGACGCAGGATGTACGCACGATCCGCGGCGCTGTTGAGCAGCGCAACCTCCGTTCGCTTCACCAGCATATCCGGGTGCATATCAAATGTCAGCACCACCGGCTCCGCACCGCGCTGTGCTGCGCGGCGCTTCGCCGTTTCCAGCAGCGCCGCATGGCCGATATGTACGCCGTCAAAAAAACCCAGCGCCAGAACGGTCTGCTTCTCGTTCTCGTTCATCCTGTATTCAAACCTCAAAAAAACTCTTTATCGTCCGCATCTGCCCATCTGCCGCTTCCGCAAGGGCGAGAAATTCCCCGTTCGGGGCATAGAGCCGCCAGCGTCCCGCAGGAAGGGACGTGCGATAGGTCGCGCCGTTGCGCACGGCTTTTTCCTGCGCCGACGTTACGGTTTGGGCGGGTTCCGCAGCAAAGAGCGTATCCACCGGAAGCAGAAGCCGCGCCGCTTCCCCGGCCTGCGCCGCCGCAAGCGCCGCATCCAGCGTAACGGCCTCCGAGAGTGCGAATGTCCCGGCGCGCTCTCTCCGCAGCGCGCTCATCGCGCCGCCGCAGCCCAGCGCCGCGCCGATGTCGTGGCAAAGCGTGCGGATATATGTCCCCTTGCTGCACCGCACGTCAAGAACAAAATCGCCGTCCGCCGCGCCGGTGCAGCGCAGCGAATAAATCGTGATGCGCCGCGCCGCGCGTTCCGCTTCCCCGCCGCGCCGTGCGATTTGGTAGAGCCGCTTTCCGCCCACCCGAACGGCGGAATACATCGGCGGGACCTGCCATATCTCGCCGCGGAAACGCGGCAGCACGGCCTCCAGCTGTTCCGGGCTTACGTCCGCCGGACGGCGCTCCAGCACCGTTCCGCTCGTATCCTGCGTATCGGTCACAACGCCGAGCCGCAGGCGCGCCTCATAGGTCTTTTCATCCGACGCGGCAAACTCCGCTGCGCGCGTCGCCCTGCCCACAAATACCACCAGCAGCCCGGTCGCCATTGGGTCAAGCGTCCCGCCGTGGCCGACGCGCTTTTCCCGCAGCGCGCCGCGCAGTCTGGCGCAAACATCCATGCTTGTCCAGCCGGAGGGCTTGTCGATCAGCAGGATGCCGTTCATGTCATCTGCTCTTCCACGGCAGCACAGATCTGCTCCGCCAGCGCCTCCGGCGCGAGCGCGGCGGTGCAGCCGGAGGCCATTTTGTGCCCGCCGCCGCCAAAGCGCGCGCAGACCGCGTTTGCGTCCACGCTGCCGTCTGTGCGGACGGAGGCTCTGCTGCGTCCCGGCGCAAGCTCCCGAACCGTGATCGCAACGACGTTGCCCGCGACCTTTCCGGCCAGCGACGCCAAATCGTCGCAGTCGTCCTCCGTCGCCCCGGCGCGCGCCATCATCTCCTGCGTCACCACAGCGATGTTGATTTTCCCATCGTGGCGGGAGCGCAGATCGGAGAAAATCATGCCCTCCAGCTTCAGGCGCGACAGGCGGCAGGCACGAAAGAGCAGTTTGTTCAGCCTGTGGTTATCCGCGCCGCAGTCCAGCAGATACGCGGCGGCGCGCAGCGTTTCCGCCGTGGTGTTGGCATAACAGAAGCAGCCGCAGTCCGTGGAAACGGCGGCATAGAGCAGATTTGCCTCCTCCGCAGTCAGGTCGCCGCAGAGCGTTTCTATGACCTCCATGACGATCTCGCCGCAGGACGCCTTTTCCGCACACAGAAGCGTCTGCGCCGCGAAGCCAGTGTTGCCGGGGTGATGGTCGATGGCAAGCGCCACCGCGCCCTGGAATCCGCGCGGGAACAGCGTTTCCCCCGCCACATCCACGCTGACCGTAAATGTCTCCGTGCCGTCGCCCAGATAGGGGGCGGTCAGTACGCGATAGCTTTCCGTGATCTCCGGGTTCGGATAGAGCGCGGCGCGCTTTCCAAGACGGCGCAGCGCGGCGCAGAGCGCGGCGGCGCTGCCCAGCGTATCCCCGTCCGGGCGCGCGTGGGTCAGGAGCAGAACATCGTCCGCAGCGCGCAGCGCCGCTGCACATTCGGCAACCGTCATGTTTCGTCCTCCTCCGTATCTTCCGGCTCCTCCGGAAGCTCCAGCTTTTCCAGCAGGCCGCTGATATAAGCGCCATGCTCGATGGATTTATCCAGCACAAAGGTAAGCTCCGGCGTATAGCGCAGGCTGAGCGCGCCGCCCAGCTCGCGCCGCAGCCACGGCGCGGCGGACTTTAAGCCCTTTGCAAATTCCTTTTCGTTGACCTCCCCCAGCACGCTGAGGTAGACCTTGCAGTAGCGCAAATCCCCTGTGGTATCCACACGGGTGATGCTGATCATGCCACCCTGATCGACCCGCGGGTCCTTCACCTGCGGCAGCAACCGGGACAGGACAAAGCGAATGTCCTCGTTTGTCCGGAATAATTTATTCGATGCGATGTTGATCCTCTCCTTTCCACGATGCAAAAAACGGGTACCATGAGGAGAAAAGGGCGCGCGGCGCGCGCCCTTTTCTCCTCATGGACAGATTGTTTTGCGGTCAGCTCCGGATCTCCTCCATGACAAAGCACTCGATCACGTCGTCCACATGGATGTCGTTAAACTTGTCGATCTGCATTCCGCACTCAAAGTTCTCCGCGACCTCTTTCACGTCGTCCTTAAAGCGGCGCAGGGACGCAAGATCGCCCTCGTGGACCACCACATTATCGCGCAGGACGCGCACCTTGCAGCCGCGCTGGATGCGCCCGTCGGAGACATAGCAGCCACAGACGGTCCCGACCTTGCTGACGCGATAGGTTTCGCGCACCTCGGCGTGGCCGATGACCGCCTCCTGGAATTTTGGCGCGAGCATTCCCTTCATCGCGGCCTCGATCTCCCCAATGCAGTCATAAATCACGCGGTACATCCGGATGTCCACGCCCGCGCGGGCGGCGTTGTCGCGCGCGGCGTTATCCGGGCGGACATTGAAGCCGACGATGACCGCGCCGGAGGTGGACGCCAGCATCACGTCGCTCTCGCTGATCGCGCCCACGCCGGAATGGATGACGCGCACACGCACTTCCTCGTTGCTGAGCTTTTCCAGCGAACCGCGCACCGCCTCCGCGGAGCCCTGTACGTCCGCCTTGACGACGATGTTGAAATCCTTCAGCTCGCCCTGCTGGATTTTTGCAAACAGATCGTCCAGCGTGACCTTGTTGCGGACGCCAAGCGTTTCGTTTTTCTGCTGCTGCTTGCGCTCCTCCACCAGCTCGCGCGCCATGCGCTCATCCGAAACGGCGTTGAATACGTCGCCCGCGCGCGGCACCTCGCTCAATCCGGTGATCTCCACCGGGACGCTGGGGCCTGCGTCCTTCACACGCTGCCCCTTGTCGTTTATCATCACACGCACATGGCCGACTGCGGTTCCCGCGATGATCAGGTCGCCCGTGCGCAGCGTACCATTCTGCACCAGGACGGTCATGACCGGGCCGCGTCCCTTGTCCAGCCGCGCCTCGATGACCGTACCCTTTGCGGCGCGGTTCGGATTTGCCTTCAGCTCCAGCACTTCCGCCAGCACGGTCAGGTTTTCCAGCAGGTCGTCGATGCCCGCGCCGGTTTTGGCGGAAATCGGGCAGACGATGGTGTCGCCACCCCATTCCTCCGGCACGATGTCATACTCGGTGAGCTGCTGTTTGATGCGCTCCGGGTTCGCACCGGGAACGTCCATCTTGTTGATGGCCACAACGACGGGGATATTCGCGGCGCGCGCATGGCTGATGGATTCCACGGTCTGCGGCATGATGCCGTCGTCCGCCGCAACGACCAGGATGGCGATATCCGTCACCATTGCGCCGCGGGCGCGCATGGAGGTGAACGCCTCGTGACCCGGCGTATCCAGGAAGGTGATGGGTTTGCCGTCCATCTCCACGGTGTAGGCGCCGATGGCCTGCGTGATCCCGCCGGCCTCGCCGGAAGCGACGTTTGCGTGGCGGATATAGTCCAAAAGGCTGGTCTTGCCGTGATCGACATGACCCATGACGACCACGACGGGCGCGCGCAGCTCCAGCTCCTCCGGACGATCCTCGCGGTCGTCGATCAGGCGCTCCTCCACCGTAACGTGAACCTCCCGCTCCACGACGCAGCCCATCTCCTCCGCGATGATGGCCGCAGTGTCAAAGTCTATGGTCTGGCTGAGCGAGGCCATTACGCCGTTGCGGATCAGGCACTTGACGACCTCCGTACCGGTCTTTTTCATGCGGGAGGCCAGCTCGCCCACGCTGATTTCGTCCGGAATGGAAACCTTCAGCGGGGCTTTTTTGGCGATTTCCAGATGCAGCTTCTGCATCTTTTCGCGCTCCTCCTGCCGCCGCTTCGCAGAAGCCTGCATACTCTGCTGGCGCTGGCGGTTCCTGCTGTTGATCTTCTCCTTGCCGCCGCGCTGCTTTTCGCCGCGCTCTCCGGCCATGTTTTCAAACTTTTCGTCGTATTTGCTCAGGTTGGTGTTGGTGGAGCCGCGGGTATCTATGATGCGCTTTTCCGCGACGGGTTTTGCCTTGTGCGGCTTTTGCTCACCCGTCTTTTTCCCCGCGCCGCTCTGTCCCGCTGCGCCGCTCTGCTTTGCCTGCTGCGCCGACTGCTGCTGCGCCGCCGACGGCTGTTGCTGCGATTTTGGCTGCTGCTGTTGCTTTGGCTGCTGCGCCGGTTTGGGCGCGGCAAACACTTCCTCAATGCTGGCGACCTGGTTGTGCTGGGTCATGTACTCAAAAATAACGTCCAGCTCCTCCGTTTCCAGAACCTGCATATGGTTTTTGGGCGGTGCGACATAATCCGTCAGGATTTTGGTAATGACCTTGGAGGGTACGCCGAAGTCCTTCGTCACCTCATGGATCCTGTATTTATCAAAGCTGCTCATTCGCTTTTCCTCCTCTTTCCCTTTTTCCTGCCCAGCTTTTCCTGTTTGGCGCGCAGCGTATCCGACAGTTCCTGATAACTCTCTCCGTATTCCGCCGCCAGCGCGTCCGCGAATCCGGACGCAAGACCGAGATCGCGGAACGCCAGCATACTGCATCCGGCCTTGCCCGCGATTTCGGAAATCTCCTGCTTGGTAAACGGAACCTCAGCCAGCGGTGTGGCGGTCCCGAACACATAGCCCTCCGCGCGGCGCTTTGCCCCCGGAGAGCTATCCGACGCCACGACCATCAGCCGTGCCGCGCCGGACTTGACCAGCGCATGGGCGCGCTCCTCTCCGATCTCCACCGCGCCGCCCTTGCGGGCGATGCCGATATAGTTCAACGCTCTATGATACATCTCCCGCCTCCATCTGCGCCGCAAGCTGCGCGTATACTTCCTCCGGAATGGCGGTTTCAAACGCCCGCTCCAATGCGCGGGCGCGCACCGCTTTTTTCAGGCAGACCGGGTTCGGACAGAGATAAGCGCCCCGCCCGTTATCCTTGCCCCGGAAATCCAGATGTATCTCCCCATCCGGCGGGCGGACGACCCGTATCAGCTCCTTTTTGGGCTTCATTTCCCGGCAGCCAAGACACTGCCGCATCGGTATTTTTTTTGTCATGACCGCCTTTCTCCTTCTGCCATATGGGTTTTGTCCGGAACTTCCGGGGTATTCCTGCGTGCTCAGATCAGAAAATATCCGGCCGATCGCTCTCGCTCTCCGGCTTGATGTCGATTTTGTAGCCGGTCAGCTTTGCGGCCAGGCGGGCGTTCTGTCCCTCTTTGCCGATTGCAAGGGAGAGCTGACTGTCCGGCACGACCACGCGGCAGGATTTTCCGTCCTCCAGTCCGGTCACGCTCAACACATCCGCAGGCGCCAGCGCTGCGGCCACATAGCTCTCGATGTCCTCGCTGTATTTTACGATGTCGATTTTTTCACCGTTTAACTCCGATACGATGGCGGCCACGCGGCTGCCCTTTGGCCCGACGCAGGAACCGATGGGGTCCACCTCCGCCTGATTGGACCACACGGCCATCTTGGTGCGGCTCCCGGCCTCGCGCGCGATGCTCTTGATTTCCACGGTGCCGTTGAAGATTTCCGGAACCTCCAGCTCAAACAGGCACTTGACCAGACCGGGATGCGTCCGGGAAATCAGCACCTGCGGCCCGCGCGTGGAGTTGCGCACCTCCACAACATAGACCTTGATATGGTCGCCGTCCCGCAGCACCTCGCCGCGGATCTGCTCGTTTGCGGGCAGCAGCGCCTCCGTGTACTCGCTGTTGGAGCTGATTTTGATGGAAACGCCGCCGGTGCGCGCGTCCACATAGGAAACGACGCCGGTCAGGATCTCATGCTCCTTGCTGGTAAACTCCTCGTAGACGATGCCGCGCTCCGCCTCGCGGATGCCCTGAATGATCACCTGCTTTGCGGCCTGCGCCGCGATGCGGCCAAAACGCCTGGTCTCCACTGGAATCTGCACCTGCATTCCCGCTCTGGCGCGCTTGTTATAGGACAGCGCGGCATCCACGCCGATTTGCGTGGCGGGGTCCTCCACCTCGTCCACCACGTCCATCAGGACGTACATCTCGATTTTTTTCTTTTCCTCGCTCATCTCAACGACTACGTTATCTCCCGCCTCCGGATGATCCTTGCGGTAAGCGGCCATGATCGCCTGGTGGATTTTGTCGTACATATATGCGCGGGGGATTCCTTTTTCCTTTTCTATATCCTCAATCGCGGTAAAAAATTCTGCGTTCATTTGTCTTTGCTCCTCCAATATGCCGCCTTGCGGCGTTCAAAAATGTCGTTTTATTCTCCGTTTTTCAGCCGCAGGCGGTTTTTAACGGGTGTGGCAGCGCGGCCTCTGCTGTCTGCCTGCAAGCGCCGATGCGTCCGCGGTCCGGCGCGTCCTTACACCTTTATGCGGATCGGTCATTTCTCCAGTATCCGCAGGCGCACCTGTGCGACCTCTGCCGCCGGGAAATGAATTTCCCGTTCTCCGCAGCGGATGTCCACGCCGCGCTCGTCCTGCGCAAGCAGCGTGCCGGTGTATAGCTTCAGCCCGTCCATCGCGCGGTAGAGCCTGACCTCCACGTTGCTGCCGAGAAAGCGCTGAAAATCCGATGGACGCTTCAGCTCCCGCTCCGCGCCGGCGGAGCTGACCTCAAAAATATAACTGCCCTCAATCGGGTCCGCCGCGTCCAGCACGGGGTCCAGTGCGCGGCTGAACGCCTCGCAGTCCGTGATGCTGACAGACGGCTGCTTGTCGATATAAATGCGCAGGTACCATTGTCCCGCTTCCTTGAGATATTCCACATCCCAAAGCTCTACGCCCTGCTCCTGCGCCAGCGGCAGCGCCAGTGCATAAACCTGTTGTGCGATCTTGTTCATGATTTCTCCCCGCTCTCCACGGCCGTCCCGGAAAAAAATCCGTCAGCCATTTTTCCTGAAAAAAAGAGTGGGGCAACGCCCACTCAAACCAATCCTGCTATCTAATGTCCATAGTTTAGCACACACCATATATAAAATCAAGTCCTTTTTTTACATTTTGGAAAATCTATCATGTGCGGCGGCGCACGCCGCATCAAAACGCGCTCCCCCAGCTCTGCATTCGGGACGCAGAGCGACAGTATATCCTTTACTTCGCTCGCTTCCGGAAATACAGGGGGTTTATTGAAAATCGAAAATTTCCTTATCGCAGTTTAATATAATTGATTATTATTTGACTTTTGAAATCTTCAAATAGCATTGGTCTTAACGTGATTTGCCGTCATTTCCTGAGGTTCAACGGTGAAATGGGCTAAACTTTGGGCTAAATCCCGTCAAAGGCAGACATGGAATTTTGCAGCGCTTCATCGGAAATCTCGGCGTAAATGTCCATCGTCA
>JAJBUU010000009.1 GCA_020860205.1 Oscillospiraceae bacterium
AGAACCGTAGCTTCCAATTCACGCATTTGGGGGGTTGACTTTTAATAGTTAATCTGTCAGTCGCTGAGTTTATGGAAGAGCTTTTCCATTAAGGGGAAGCTGACGCCGCCGCACACGTTGCCCAGAGAAACGATGACGATGCGCAGCAGGCTCTGTCCGGGCTGCTCAAACAGCGTACCTGAAACCGCCCAGTAGTACATATCCGCCACGCTGTGTTCGGTGCCGGCCAGAATAAAGATGGATACGCCCAGGAACAGGCTGAGATATTTTCCCAGTTCATGCGGGTTTTTGGCGTAACCGTTGACAGCCAGATAGATAAAGATGTTGCACAGGAAGCCGAGCAGGAACAGGCTCAGAAGGCCGGCGTTCATTTTGCTTTCCACCAAAGCCTGCGCTGTGGCGTTGATGCCGGCTTCGCCGCAAATGGAGGTGGCGCGTTCGATGACGGCCAGGATCACGGTTCCCACAAGGTTGCCCACCCAAATCACGACCAGCGTGATCAGGTAGCCCGGCTTGTTATCGAATATGTAGCAGGCCTTGCCGGTGAACAGATTATAGCCGCGGGTGCAGATGGCGAACAGACCGATGGTGAAAAGCAGCGCGCCTACCACGTTGCCGCCGGTAAATGCATCCTTGAGGCGCAGGAAGATGGTTCCGCCCAAGCCGATACAGAATCCGGCGAGGACTGCGTAAACAAAGGTTGCGGATTGTTTTTTCATTGCATATTCTCTCTTTCTTTTGTATGATTTGTCTGCGCAGCCGCCCGTCGGGGGGGATCGCGCTACGCCGCGTTTGCCGATTGATGATTGGTGTGGTGAAGCCTTAAATCGCCTTTGAAACGGCAGGCGCTTCGCTGTCGAACGCTGCGCCGGAATTTGTCAGGATTTTCAGCCCATCGCTGTGCGCGGCGCAAATCACGGAGATATTGTGCCGCAGCGCCAGTTGAATGGCCTGATCCGTCGGCATGGCCTTCGTCACCATCACGGGGATACCGGCGGCGACGACCTTCTGCACCATATCCTCCGCCAAACGCCCTGTGGTAAAGACGATGCATTGGTTCAAAGCTACGCGGTTCATCAGAGCCCAGCCGATGACCTTGTCCAGCGCGTTATGGCGCCCCACGTCCTCGATCCGGAGCAGGATTTCCCCCTCCCGCATCAGCATACAGCAGTGGGAATTGTGCGTCAGACCGTAGAGCGGGAGCAGGTGTTCATCCCCCAGCGTGTCCGCCAGATGGAATATCCAGGAAAGCTCATAAGGGATGGAGCGGATCGGTTCCAGCGGGAATCTGGTACGGTAGACGTTGGAGAGCGTACAGATTTTGGACTCTGAGGTGGAGCAGCGTTCCGGCTGCGCCTCCGCACGGTCTGGCATATGCTCGTGCAGCGTCACATATGCGCTCCTGCCGCCGTTGTCCACCCGGATGTCGTCCACATCGTCTATGCTGCGGATGATGCGCTCTGTCCGCAGGTGGCCGATGACCAGCTCCGGCAATCTGTCCAGCGTGCTGGTGAGGATATAGGTCAAAAGACCGTTCAGATAAACCCTGACCTGATGCTCGATCATCAGAGATTCCTGACGCTCCGATGTTCTCTCTCCGTTGCGCCGGACGATATAAAAGGAGTAAGACCGTGACAGAGCGTCGGCCTGCGCGGAGTTGTTCAAGAAATCACCTTCTTTCCGAATCGGACTGCAAATTTTGCCCTCCAGCTTACCAGGCCAGCTCGTCCCGGTTGCCGATGCCAAAGCCGTAATGGTCGCAGCGCAGGCAGCGGGAGGACTCCTGCATGGCCTCCTGTTCGGAAAGCTCGCACTCGATGCAAACAAAGTCGTGCTTGCGGTCGTAAGCCTCCCGTTCGATGGGGTCCACGCGGCCACAGGCCACTTTGGTGCGTCCGTGGGGGTGGGGGATTTGGATGTCGCTGCGGATCATGTGCGTATATCCAAGAAATTCATCAATGTTGGCGGCGGCCACCTTTCCGCCGTAAACGGCACGGATGGCAGTCTTTGGCCCGGTGACGCACTCGCCTCCGGCAAAGAGATTCGGGATACCGGGGACCTTGTTCCCCGCTGTGGCGATGATGGCGCCGCGCCGGAGCTTGAAGCCCGCTTTTTCCAGCGGCTCGCTCTCCACTGCCTGACCGACCGCCACGATGATAACGTCCGCCGGAATGCGTTCCTCCGGATAGGCGGTGGCCTTCACGGGCGAGGGGCGTCCGTCCCGTCCCACGGGGCCGATCATCTGCGGCTGTACCCACAGCGCGGTGCAGTGGTTGTTTTCGTCTGTTTCAATGCGCGTCGGCGCGCAGAGCAGACGCATCTCCACGCCCTCTGCAATCGCACCGTCGATTTCCAGAATGTGCGCGGTCATGTCCTCTTTTCTGCGGCGGTATACGCAGGAAACCTTGTCCGCACCCATGCGGACGGCGCTGCGCACGCAGTCCATCGCCACGTTGCCGCCGCCGATGACCGCCACCTGCTTGCCGGTGAAATCCGGGATTTCATTATCGCCCACGCCGCGCAGCAGCATGACCGCGCTGGTCACGCCGTCCGCGTCCTCGCCGGGAATGCCGGCCTTTTTGTCGGTGTGCGCGCCGACGGAAACAAACACAGCGTCATAGCGGCTCATCAAATCCTGATAGGAGATTTTCCCACCCACGTCTGCCTCATAGACAACGTCGATACCGGCGGAGAGGATGTGCGCCACCTCTTGGTCAATTTTGTCTCTGGGAAAGCGGTAGCTGGGGATGCCGTAGCGCAGCATTCCGCCGAGCTGCTTGCGTTTTTCATAAATCGTGACCTTGTGTCCCATGATGGACAGGAAATAGGCGGCGGTCAGACCGCAGGGACCTCCTCCAACGATGCCGACGGTCTTGCCGGTGGACAGCGCCATTTCCGGCAGCTTTTTGTGTTCCGCGCGGTCAACGGCATAGCGCTTCAGCGCGCGGATGTTCACCGGTGCGTCCACCATGTTTCTGCGGCATTTTGTTTCGCAGGGATGCTCGCAGATGTAGGCGCAGGTGATGGCCATAGGGTTATCCTTGCGGATCAGCGCCACGGCGTCCTTATAGCGTCCGGCGCGGATCAGCGCCAGATAGCCGGGTACGTCCACGCCTGCGGGACACTGCGCCTGACATGGGACGGTCGGCACGTCGCCCTCCAGACAGCGGTGGTTGTTCACGTGCTCCAGATAGTCCTGCCGGAACGCGCGCACACTGCGCAGCACCAGCGCGGCGGCCTCCGTACCGATGGCGCAGTCAGCGCTCTCGGAAATCATCTCCGACATGGATTCGATTTCGTCCACGGTTTCGGGTGTGGCCTCGCCGTCCAGCACCTGATTGAGCAGCTTGCTCAGCTTGCTCAGTCCGATGCCGCAGGGAATACATTTTCCGCAGGTCTGTGCACGGCAGACCGACAGAAAAATCGCGGTCATGTTCACCGGGCAAAGCCCCACCGGATTCGCGGATAGTCTGCGGCCAATGTCGTGGCACATTTTGTCCAGCTCGGTCTGCATTGGATTTTCAAGCTGGAGTTCCAATCTGCTCATCTTTAGAATCGCCTCTCTTTAGTTTGAAATCTGTATTTATGGCTTGCTCAGTTTCAGCCGAAAGTCGGCTCCGTCCGGGGTGACGCTGACCGCATAGCCCTGATTTCTTGCGAAACGGGTCACGTTCTCCACGGCGGCGCGGTTGTCTGCCAGCACATCAAGGGTGCTGGGCGCAGTTTTTTTGAGTTCCTGCTGCACCATGATCACCGGCGTTGGACAGGAATAGCCTCTTGTGTCTACCATTCAATTCTCCCCCTTCTTTTTTGCGAATGTACAAATTATGGAAATCAGCGCGACCACGACAAAACCGGCGACCACGGCCACCTTGCCGTTGGCGGTTGGACCGTCCGCCGAAGATGCCAGTCCCCAGTTGTGGCAGAATGCCGCGCCGGCGATCATCCCAAGAACGGCGATAGCGGAGTCGGAATTTCCCTCTCCGGCCAGCACCAACTGGCGCAGCGGGCAGCCGCCCAGCAGGATGGAAGCCCAGCCCACCAGAGCCATGCCCAAAAAGTTCCAGAGGCCGTCTGTGTGTGCGACGGGCTGTCCGGAGAAAGCAAACGAAAACGCGCCGCCTTTCAGGATCAGGCTGCCGACAAGGACGGTGAGGAACAGGACGATGAAGCCGGAAATCAGGCTGCAATCCCGAAACAGCACCACATCCCGCAGCCCGCCGGCCATGCACATACGGCTCCTCTGACACAGGAACCCAACCACAAGCCCGGCGACGAGAGACACGACCCAGAAAGCATGGAGAGAACCGGGACCTTCCTCAGAGGAGAGAAAGACGCCGAAAATGCCGCTGACGGAGAGAATGAACAGAACCAGCATCGCCACAGGGAAAGCCGCGCCTTCCACACAGGAGATGGTGTAAGCGCGCTTCAGGTTGAAGCCCTTTTTCAAAAAGGCGGCCCCCGCCAGAATGCCGGCAAAAAAGCCAGCCAGACCGAGCAGCGCGTTTAAGTCGCCGCTGCCAAGACGGATGATCATGCGCAGGGGACAGCCGAGAAACATCAGCGCGCCGATCATGACAAACGCGCCGAGAATGAAGCGGAGAACGGGTGAGGAGCCGCCTCTGCCCTTAAATTCACGGAAGGCGAGCGCGGCCAGCGTGGAGCCGAGCAGAATGCCCACGATCTCCGGGCGGAAATACTGTACGTTGGCGGAGCCGTGAAGCCCCAGAGAACCGGCGATGTCCCGCAGGAAGCAGGCCACACAGAAGCCCATATTTCCGGGATTGCCCAGCGCGCCAAGCGCAAGGGCGATGACACCGATGACAAAACCCGTCGTCAAAATCAGCCGGTTTCGTTTGAAAAATTCCTTCATGTTCGCTTTCTCCTTTTAATTATAAAATCCGAGCGTTGCGCGGCGTTCTGCGGGTCAGTCGGCAAGCAGGACGCGCTTGCCGCCCTGATAGGCGCAAACCAAGCCGATGCGCTGCGCGGCGGGAACGGCGTTTTGCAGCTCGCCCAGCAGCGCGTCCGCGTCCTCCGCGTCCACAGAGATGCACAGTCCGCCGGAGGTTTGCGGGTCAAAGAGCAGGTCCTGATATTCCAGCGGCGTCTCTCCCAAATCGACGGATTCCTCCGCAAAGGCGCGGTTGCGGTACATTCCCTCCGGCAGCAGACCCATGCGGGCAAACTCCACCGCCTCCGGGATGAAGCGGATGCCGGAGAGGGAGAGATGAATCTCCACTCCGCTGCCCTGCGCCATTTCCAACAGATGCCCCAGAACGCCAAAGCCGGTGACATCGGTGCAGGCGTGAACACGGTATTTCACCATGCAGTTCCGCGCGGCCTTGTTCAGCGTCATCATGGTGGAATAGGCGCGGTCGCGCACCGCATCTTCCAGCAGACCGCCCTTCATGGCGGCAACCAGCACGCCGATGCCGATGGGCTTGGTCAGCAGCAGCACGTCTCCCGGCAGCGCGCCGGAATTGGTCAGCACCTTGTCCGGGTGAACGAACCCGGTCACGGCCAGACCATATTTTGGTTCCGGGTCAAGGATGCTGTGTCCGCCGGTGATCATGGCGCCGGCCTCATAGACCTTTTCGTAGCCGCCGCGCAGGATTTCATGGACGGTTTCCCGCGGCATATCCTCCGGCACGGCCATCACATTCAGCGCCAGCTTTGGCTCGCCGCCCATCGCATAAACGTCGGAGAGCGCATTCGCGGCGGCGATGGCGCCGTAAATATAAGGCTCGTCCGCAATGGGCGGAAAAAAATCCACCGTCTGCACCAGCGCCATTTCCGGCGAGATTTTGTAAACAGACGCATCATCGCTGCGGTCAAAACCCACCAGCAGATTTTCATCCCGATGTACGGGTAACCCTTCCAAAAGCTGCGCGAGGACTCCGGCACCGACCTTTGCGCCGCAGCCGGAGCATTTGGCCAGCTTTGTCAGCTTCACTTCGTTTTCCAAGATGATCTCATTCCTCTGTTTCAAAAATTCCGGCCGCCTCCAAATGCGCCTGTTCCAGCAGCACCGTCAGCGCCGCGCGTTGGCAGGGTTCGGTTGCCCATGCAACGCCGCAGTCGGAGGTGATGCTGCGTGGTACCGGCAGCAGGCGGCCGGGAAGCCCGGCGGCGCGGCAGGCGCGCTCCAGTGCCATTGCATCGGCGGAGGTATAAAAGGTGACATAGAGTTGCGCGCCTTTTTTGTGTATCATTCTGCAATCCTCCGCACGGCCGCAATCGCCTGCTCCACCTCTGCGGTGGTATTGAACCAGCCGAAGCTGAATCGGACGGCGCCCTGTTCCACCGTTCCCAGCGCGCGGTGCATTCTTGGCGCGCAGTGCGCGCCGGAGCGGGTAGCGATGCCGTAATATTGTTCCAGCTCGTCGGCCACCGCGCCGGAGTCATAGTCGCGGATGTTCAGCGCCACGATGGGCGCGCGCGCCGCCTGCGAAAAGTCGCCGTAGACCGTCACGCCGTCCACTGCGGAAACGCCGTCATAGAAACGGCGCATCAGGCCGGTTTCCGTTTCCTCTATGTGCGCAATGCCGACCTGCCGGATGTAATCCAGTGCGGCGGAAAGTCCGGCGATGCCGTGGCTGTTCAGCGTACCGGCCTCCAGACGGGTGGGATAGGCGGCAGGCTGGCGGGTGTCATAGGAGCTGATTCCGGAGCCGCCCCGTTTCCAGGGGCGGATTTCCACGCCCTCCCGGATGCACATCCCGCCGGTACCCTGCGGCCCCATCAGCCCTTTGTGTCCGGTGAAGCAGAGGATGTCGATGCCCCATGCCTCCATCTCGATTTCCGTGCAGCCCGCTGTCTGGGAAGCGTCCGCAATGAACAGCAGACCGTTTTTTTTCGCAAACGCGCCGATGCGTGACAGATTCAGGCGGTTGCCCGTCAGGTTGGAAGCGTGGGTACAGACCACCGCCTTTGTTTCGGGGCGGAGCAGCCGCTCCAGCTCCGCATAGTCGATGCAGCCCTGCCTGTCCGCGTGGACAAAGCTCAGCGCCGCGCCGCGCTCCTCCAGCGCATAGAGGGGACGGAGGACGGAATTATGCTCCAGATCCGTGGTGATAACGTGGTCGCCGGGAGAAATGCTGCCAAACAGGGCGATGTTCAGCGCTTCGGTGGCATTTGCGGTGAAAACCACATGATCCGCTCTTGAGCAGCCGAAAAATTCCGATAGCTTCACTCTGGTTTCGTAAACCGTGCGGGAAGCGGCCAGCGCCCCGCTGTGCGCGCCTCTTGCCGCATTGCCGAAAGCGGTCATCGCGTGTACCACGGCATCTATGACCTCCGGCGGCTTGTGCAGCGTGGTGGCGGCATTGTCAAAATAAATCATACTCCAAAATCAGCTCCGAAGGTCTGCACCGGCCAGCTTTCCCGCATCTGAAAACCTCAATTTTCCCATATCCATGTGTCGTGCCGGATCCTGACCACAGCGGCATACTTCAGACGGTTCCACATCAGAAAAGGAACGTGATATTTCGCCGTACTTTGCCATGACATTTCACAGAAAATCGAGGCATGAGAGGCCGCCCCTGCGCGATTTTTGTTTGATCCGGCAAAAGTCTGGCGAAACTGCATCTGAAATCATATGTGATATTGCTGTAAGCGCTTCTATATTTACTGTATTTTATATGAAATTTGCCACGTTGTCAATATTTGTTATGCATTTATCAATCTTGCGCGTCCGTACCCCTGCGCAGACTGACCGACCAGCGAGCGGAGAAACTACGGACGATGCCAACAGACAATCTGTATATAATTTTGTTTATTATTTGTATTGCCTAGTTCAGCGCCCCGGCAAGCAGCCCGCTCGACCATGCCCATTGCAGATTGTAGCCGCCGCAGTCGCCGTCGATGTCCAGCACCTCGCCGCAGGCGTAAAGACCCGGCACAAGGCGGCTTTGCAGCGTTTCAGGGTCAAATTCCGCAGTACGTATGCCGCCAGCCGTGACCTGTGCGCTGTCAAAGCCGCAGACGCCGGAAACCGGCAAACGGAAGTCCCGTATGGCGGCAGCAAGGCGGCGCAGCGCCCCGTCCGTCAGCGTACCTGCCGTTCCGCCGCCGCTGATGCCGGAATATTTGCAGAGCATCAACCCCAGACGGCTCTGTACCGTGCCGGTCAGGATGCGGTTTGCGGGCAGCTCCGGCCAGCGCCGCCGCCGTTCCGCCAGCGTCTGCTCCGCTGCGGCAGCATCCAAATCCGGAAAAAAATTCAGAGAAATCTCCGCCTGCGCCTTTCCAACATTTGCGGCGGCGCGGGAAACGGCAAAGACCGCGGTTCCGGAAACGCCGTTTTCCGTGAACAGCACGTCGCCACGCTCCGTTTGCAGCGTCCGTCCGCCGCAGAGCAGACGGACAACAGCGTCCGCACGGATGCCTTTGAGCGCGCGGGGATAGCCCGGCGCGGTACGCAGCGCCGTCAGTGCGGGGGAGAGCGCCGTTCTGCTGTGACCCAGCCCCTGCAAAAGAGTATAGCCGTCCTGTACGCCGCCCAGTTTGCCGCCCGCGCAGCCGCCGCAGGCGACGATCAGTTTATCCGCCGTCATGCCGCCCGTTGCGGTTTCCAGCCAAAAGCGCCCGCCGCGCCGCGCCGCACGCTGCACCGCCGCTGCGGTGCAGACACGCACACCCGCCTGTTCCAGCGCGAGCAGCAGCACATCCAGAACGCTGCCCGCGTGGCCGCTCATCGGATAGACCCGTCCGCCGTATTCTGGCCTTGTCATCAGTCCGAGCGCGGAGAAAAAATCCAGCACCGCCTCCGGCGGATAGCGCCGCAGCGCGCCTCCGGCAAAGGCGGGGTCAGCGCCGTGATAGTGCGCAATGTCCGCTCCGGCCAGATTTGTCAGGTTGCAGCGTCCGTTCCCGGTTGCGAGCAGCTTGCGTCCCACACGTCCCTGCCGTTCCAGAAGCGTGACGCGCCGGTTGGGATGCTGCGCGGCGGATAGCGCCGCCGCCATTCCGGACGCGCCGCCGCCGATGATGAAAACCTCAGTCATGAAAAAATTCCTCGTCCCATTGTGGAAATGTTGCAAAAAACATACAATTCCGGTATAGTATGTATAGCGTCAGTATAATCCAGTGCGCGGCAAATTACAAGTCCCGCGCCCTTTTGCGGCCAAAATTTCTTTTCGGACAGAAAAGCAATGGCTCCAGATGATATATTTTTTGAGAGGAATATCCTAATGGCGAATCTGAATTTTGATCCAGACAATACCCTTGCGGGCGGGCTTTACGCCATGACCCCGCAGGAGATCATCCGGCTTGGCGTCGCGCTTTGCGACGCGGTGGAAGCCGCAGTCGGCGCGGACGGTGCGCACGGAGGCGTTCGCCCCGGAAATATCACCGCTGCGGACGGCGCGGTTGCGCTCGGTCCGGTCAACCATGCCAAAATTTCGGAGATGGAGCCGGATATGCTGGAATATGTCGCACCGGAGCAGTTCTGGAACGGCGAGAGCACCCCGGCGTCCGATGTTTACGCCATCGGTCTGCTGCTCTATACGGCGCTGAACCGTGGTGCAATGCCGTTTTTTGGCCCGGAGGAGCAGCACAGCCCGGAGGAGCGGGCAACGGCGCTGCAAAATCGGATGAAGGGCGTTTCTATGCCCTATCCTGCCACGGCGGGGCGCGCGCTGGGCGATGTGGTGCGCCGGGCAACGGCGTTCCGTCCGGAGGAGCGTTATGCCACGCCCGGACAGCTTAAGGCAGCGCTGCAATCGCTGCCGGAGGGCGCGGAGGTCCCCGCTGCCGTTCCGGTGGTGCCGCTGACTGCGGCAGAGGCACAGAATATGCCCAGCTACAAGGTGGATAAGGACTTTGAAAAGACCGAGCCGCCAAAGGAGAAGCCAAAGCGTGCGAAGAAGCCGAAACGCACGGGCGGCGAAGTGGACGAGGAGATGGACGCAAAGACCTTTCGCGGCGCGGAGCCGGAAAAGCGTTCCCGCAGGGGGATCGTGGTGCCGATCATCCTGGGCGTCGCCGTTATCGTAGCGCTGGTGCTGCTGCTGCGCGCCTGTCAGAGCGACGGGGATGTCGAAGGTTTGCCCGTGATTCAGGAGACACCGGTGGCGACAGAAACAGATAACCCGATTCATGCTGCGGTTCCGGAAACGCCGCTGCCCGGCATGGAAACCATGGAACCGGCCACGCCAGACGACACGGACGGGGAAGCGGATACGGACGAGCCGGACGAGGAACCGGAGCCGACTTATGAACTCGTACTGGCAGACGTGACATGGACGCAGGCAAAGGCGCTTTGCGAGGAAATGGGCGGCCATCTGGTGACCGTGGAGAGCGCGGAGGAAATGCAGACGGTCATCGCGTTGGCGGAGGAAAACAGCGCGCAGTTCGTCTGGCTGGGCGCGCAGCGCGAGTCAGACGGGGTTTGGCGCTATGTCACCGGCGAGGAAATGACTTATGTTGCATGGGATAGCGGCGAGCCGACTGTCACGGACAGCGACGGAACGGCAGAGGACTACCTGCTGCTCTGGTATCGCCCGGCGGTTGGCACATGGAGCTGCAACGATACGCGCAACGACCCGATTTCCGTCCTGCCGGCCACTTACAGCGGAAAAATCGCCTATATTTGCGAATACGACTGACAGCCGCGCGGCGCTCGGCTGAACGCTGAAAACGGATATAGCCCCCTTTGTGTAGACGCACGAAAAAATTTCGAGTCTGCACGAAGGGGACTATTATTTAGGCTGGAAATAGACGGACGCAGGAACACGGATACAGCACAGAATAAAGGATACGATGATCATGCGGTGCTGCCATTTTGCTATCCGCTTGACAAAGGCCGATTCCTTTTGATGAAAATTTTGCTTTCTTCCTGCGCGGCGGCGCGTTATGCGATGCCAAACAGGCGTTTGCCGTTTTCCAATGCGGCGGCGGCCAGCGTGTCGGCATCGGGGAAGCCTTTTGCTGCGGCCACAGCTGCGGCGATATGCGGAAGATAGCGGCTGTCGTTCCGCTCACCGCGATGCGGAACGGGCGGCAGGTAAGGGGAATCCGTTTCCAGCAGGATGCGCTCCGGCGGCGTGACGGACAGCACCTCCAGTGCTTTTTTCGCGTTTTTGTAGGTCACGGGGCCGTCAAAGCCCAGATACCAGCCGCGGGAGAGCAACTCCGCCGCCATTTCCGCAGAGCCGGAGAAGCAATGGAACACGCCGCGCAGCGCCGGATAGTCCAGCACCGTGGCGAGACAGTCGCCATGCGCGTCCCGGTCATGGACGATCACGGGCAGATCCAGCTCGACTGCCAGCTCCAGCTGGCGGCGGAACACCTGCTGCTGCCATGCGCGCGGCGGATTTTCCGCCCAGTGGTAGTCCAGACCGATCTCCCCGATGGCAACTGCCTTTTCCGCCGCGCAGAGCGTGCGCAGCGCCGCAAAATCCGTGTCGGACGCTTCGGCACAGTTCTCCGGGTGAATGCCGACTGCGGCATAGACGAACGGATAACGCGCGGCAAGCGTGATGGCCTCCTGCGAGCTTTCCACCGTGCAGCCGGGATTCAAAATCAATGAAACGCCGTGCGTCGGCATTGCGGAGAGCACCGCGTCCCGATCCGCGTCAAAGCGCGCGTCATCATAATGTGCATGGGTGTCAAAGTACATGAAATTTCCTCCTAAGTGGTGCAAAAGAATCAGGGAAAATGCCAGAATAAGCGGAAAAATATCGGCAAGTGGGGGATGAATGCCACTTTACATCACAAATCAAATGTGCTATAATGCGTCGCATGAACTGGAACGATAGCAAAAATTTCCAATGCTGCGATGCGCGGGAGCGGATCACCGATCTCTATCTTATCACGATGCTGCTGGTTTTTCCACTCTTTTTCGGCTTCTCCGGCTATCGGAACATCACGTTTTCCAAATATGTGTTCCTGCTGGGTGCAACCGGATTGTGGGGTGCGCTGCTGGCGGCGGATGGGCTGCGGCGCGCGATTTGCGACAGGAAAGCGTTGCGTCGACCTTCGGCGGCGCAGACTGCGGCGATGGCTTTTTTGGGTGTTTCTGCGCTCTCCGCGCTCTGTTCGCCGTGGCGGATGGAGAGCTTTCTCGGCGCGGGGCGCTATGACGGCCTGCTGACGACCACCGCATATGTGCTGATTTTTCTCGGCGTGTCCCGCTATGCGCGGCTGAAAACGGTACATATCGCCGCGTTTGCCGCCGGAGTGACGCTCTGCTGCGCCGTGGGCGTTTTGCAGATTTACGATTGGAACCCGCTGGGGCTGTTTCCCGGTATGCTGCGCTATTCTGACGCGGGTGTGCGCTATTCTGCGGCATTTCTTGGCACGATCGGCAACACGAACCTGCTGGACGCGGTGCTTTGCGTTGCGCTGCCGCTGTTTTTCGGACTTTATATTTGCTGCGGCGGGACGTGGCTGCTGCTGCCGCTGCTGCCGGGCGGCTTTGTGGAGCTGCGCGCAGGCGGCGACGGCGCACTGACCGCCTTTGTCTGCTGGATGCTGGCTGCGGCGCCGCTGCTGCTGAATTCGCCGGAGCGGGTGCGGCGCGCGCTGCATGGCGCGGCGGTGCTGCTGCTTTCTGCGGCATGGGCATATGAAGCTGTCCTTCCGCTGGCGGCGGGCGCGGTGGTGCTGACGCTCTCTCTGTTGCCGCAGCAGGGACAGCGCATCCGCGCGCAGACCCTGCGCCGGACGTTTTTGCTGCTTTCCGCTGCCGCGGTTTTTGGTGCTGCGGCGCTTTTATATTTCTATCCGTGGGAGGGCGGCACGGCTTATGAGGTGCAGCAGGTGCTGCACGGACAGCTTGCGGATGAGTTTGGGTCCTCCCGCATCCGCATCTGGCGGGCGTGCCTTGTGCTGGCGGCGGAACGCCCGCTGCTGGGCGGCGGCCCCGGAACGCTTGCGCTGCGGCTGAACATCGAATTTTCCCGCTACGTTGCGGAAACCGGCGAAACGCTGCACACTTATGTGGACAATGCGCACAACATCTATCTTGGCTATCTGGTGAACTGCGGCGCGCTGGGACTGGCGGCTTATCTGGGGCTGCTTACCTGTGCCGGACGCACGGCGGCGCGGCGGTGGAGGGCCGAACCGATCCCCGCGCTGGCGCTGGCGCTGCTTTGCGGCAGCATACACGGGCTGTTCGGGCTTGGGCTTTGCATTTCCGAGCCGTTCTTTTATCTGCTGCTTGGACTGCTCTGCGCCGGGAAAACGCCCGCGTTTGCCCCGACGCTCCGGCGTCCGGCGGACGCGGCGGAAGGACAGGAGATAACATGATTCAAACGAACCGGAAAAAATGGATGACTGTGGTTTGCGCCGCGCTGCTGGTCGTTGCTGCCATTGTGACCGCGCTGCTGCTTCTGCGGCAGGATGCGGCGGCCCCGGAATCTGCGCCGCCCGTGGAAAGTGCTGTGGTCACAGATGTGCCAACGCCTGCGCCAACGGCGGAACCCACCCCGGAGCCGACCCCGCCGCTGCCAACGATCACCCCGCCCGCCGCGACCGGCATAGAGTCCTCTGCTTCGGATATTCTTCTCATCCCGGAGGAGCGGGTCACGGATACGGACATCTCCGCAGACGAAGCGTGAGGGGCGCGGGGGTTGGCTGTTTGATATGATATGACTGAACGGAGGAGCACGATGGGAGCTTTGGACGGTCTGGAGCCGCGGGAAGTATTTGAATGGTTCGCACGCATTTGCGCCATTCCACACGGGAGCGGGAACACGCGGCAAATCAGCGATTTTCTGGCAGAGTTCGCGCGGGAACGCGGCCTGGAATATATGCAGGATGCGCTGAACAATGTGATTATCATCCGGGAGGCCAGTCCCGGATATGAAGCGGCGGAGCCGGTGATTTTGCAGGGACATATGGACATGGTCTGCGAAGCGGCGCCGGACTGTGCGCGCGACATGGCCACGCAGGGGCTGGAGCTGGCTGTGGAAGGCGACACGGTGTTTGCGCGCGGCACAACGCTGGGCGGCGACGACGGTATTGCCGTTGCCATGATGCTCGCGGTGCTGTCCGGCGCGCTGCCCCATCCGCGCGTGGAAGCTGTGTTCACCGTGGATGAGGAAATCGGAATGCTGGGCGCGCAGGGCATTGATTTGCATATGCTGCGCGGGCGCAGGATGATTAACATCGACTCCGAGGAGGAGGGCGTGTTCACCGCAGGCTGTGCCGGAGGACGGAGCGTCCGCTGTATTCTGCCAATCACACGCGCCGCAGCGCGTGGGACGTTGCTGACTATCGAGGTCGGTGGCCTGAAGGGCGGACATTCCGGCACGGAAATACATCGCGGGCGTGCCAATGCGGTGCGGCTTCTGGGCAGAACGCTCTCCACACTGGAACGGGAGCGAGGCACGGCACTGCGCATTTGCAGCGTTTTCGGCGGGAAAAAGGACAATGCGATTCCCAACTGTGCCGAGGCCGTGACCGTTGTTGCGGACACGCAGATGGCGGAACGGGTCTGCGCTGACATGACTGCTGCGTTCCGCGCCGAGTTTGCCGGTGTGGACAACGGTGTATTCGTCCGCTGCGCGCCGTATGCTGGGGAAACACTGCTCCCGATGGACGCAGCGAGTATGGCGCGGGTGGTTGCGCTGCTCATGTGTGCGCCGGGCGGCGTACAGGCGATGAGCGGCGAGATTCCCGGTCTGGTGCTGACCTCGCTGAATCTTGGCATTTTGGAGACAACGGCGGTGGAGGTGTCGGCGATATTCTGCGTGCGCAGCGGACTGGAAAGCGGCAAGGCGCTGCTGACCGACGGGCTGGAGCGGCTAACGGCGCTGCTGGGCGGACGGACGGAGATTTCCGGGGACTATCCCGGCTGGGCCTACCGAAGCGATTCACCTCTGCGGACGCTGCTGGCGGCGGTGTTTCAGGAGCAGTGCGGTCACGCGCCGCGCGTGGAGGCGATTCACGCGGGGGTGGAGTGCGGCCTGTTCGCAGGGAAGCTGCCGGGATTGGACTGCGTTTCCATCGGGCCGGATCTGACGGACATTCACACTGCGCGGGAGCGGATGCACATTGCCTCCGTGGGTCGCACATGGGCGCTGCTCTGCGAAACGCTGCGGCGGATGCGCTGAAAACCCGGATTCATGACAGAGGCATGGATAAAAATTTATATGGGAAAATAGCGTATTGCGCGCGCGTACCAAAAGGCGTATAATCATCGAAAGCGGCACAACATATACAGGAGGGGGATCGCTTTTTGGAAAAAGCACGTATCTATGCCGAAATCAAAGCGCTGGAACAGGGCGGGCGCTACCGTATGGAACATATGTTTTTGCAGCATGGAAACACCACAGTATTTGAACACAGTGTACACGTAGCTGATGTCTGTCTGCATCTGGCGCACAAGCTGCATTTGGATGTGGACGAAGCGGCGCTGATTCGCGGCGCGTTGCTGCACGATTACTTTTTATACGACTTTCACCAGATGGGGCGGGGACGGATGCTGCACTGTATCCGCCATCCGCGCAAGGCGCTGCAAAACGCGCGGCAGGATTTTGCGCTTGGTGTGGTGGAGGAGGATATTATCCTGCGGCATATGTTCCCGGTGACGCCGATCCCGCCGGTCTGTCTGGAGGCGTGGCTGGTCTGCCTTGTGGACAAATACTGCGCCGCTGAGGAAACTGCGGAGACATTTTTCCAGCGGCATTTCCTGAGACGGGCGTGAAAAAACGAAACGCGGTGGGTTGTATCAGGCAGTTCTGTTTGATATGACCTGCCGCTTTTTGTGAATGTGATGCGGGACGCCCCGCATTTGTTAAGACAATGCTGCTATGACCTTTCATGAAATCAAATTTTTGTTTTGTTGACAGGAAACGGCGAATGCAGTATTATAAGGAGCGATGCGAACAGCAACGATGCTCCGTCTAAGGGAGTGTATTCGTATAAAAAAAACGCCGCGTGTGCGGCATTTTTGAAGGAGAGCGGGATATGAACCAGGATTGGGAAACGCTGAAGGCGGAGTGCCTGCAATGCCGCCGCTGCGGACTTTGCGAAACGCGGACAAATGTGGTGTTTGGCGTGGGACCGGAGGATGCGGAGGTGCTGTTCATCGGGGAAGGTCCCGGCGAACAGGAGGATTTGCAGGGCGAACCGTTTGTGGGACGCGCCGGGAAGCTGCTGGACGATATGCTGGAAATGATCGACCTTGACCGCAAAAGGGTCTACATTGCCAATATGGTCAAGTGCCGTCCGCCGAAAAACCGCGACCCGCTGAATATTGAGCAGGAGGCGTGCAGCGTCTGGCTGACACAGCAAATCGCGCTGCTGTATCCGCGCATCATCGTTTGTCTGGGGCGCATTGCCGCAATGACTTATATCCGGCCGGATTTCAAAATCACGAAGGAGCACGGCCAATGGACGGTGAAGGACGGCGTGATGACGATGGCGCTTTATCACCCCGCCGCGCTGCTGCGCGACCCGCGCCGCCGCCCGGAAACCTTTGAGGATTTGACCACGCTGCGGCAGGCGATCCGGGACTACTGTACGCACACCTATTGAGTTTTGACCTGGTACACCGGAAAAAAAGTTCATGAGTGTCCTGCCGTCTGCGGCGGGACGCTTTTCTCATCTCAGGCGATTAAAATAATACATAGTTCCAAATAGCAATATATTTCTGCTATGGCAACAAAGAAAAGGAGCGTTCTTGACTTTATGCTGACATTTCACCCGATGTCCACGGACGACAGACTGCGGATGCAGCGTGCTGCCCGCGCGGATGGCTGCCGTTCCGCAGATTATTATTTTGGCACGCTGTTCCTCTGGAGCGGCAAAACACGGTACTGGATCGCGGACGGAGAATCCCCGATGATACAGCTTCAGCGTGAGGAGGAATCCCCGCTGTTTCTCTGGCCCGTCGGCAGCGGGGACAAGCGCGCGGCGCTGCAATCGCTGTTGGATTACGCCACGGCGCAGGGATTCCCGCCGGCCTTTATGGGGTTGGAGGAACGCCACGCGGCGGAGCTGGAAACGCTGTTTCCCGGCTGCTTTGAAATTCAGGAGCGGCGGAACTGGGCCGACTATATCTATGAGGCGGACAGGCTGATCTCCCTTTCCGGCAAGCACCTGCACGGCAAGCGCAATCACATCAGCCGCTTTCTGCGGGAGCATGACGACTGGCATTTTGAGGAATTGACTCCGGCGCTGTTTCCGGATTGCCTTGCATTGGCGGACGAATGGAGTCACCATGCGGACAACAGCGCGGGATTGCTGGAACAGGAGCGCTGCGCGCTGGAACGTGCATTTGCGCATTATGATACGCTTGCGCTGCTGGGCGGCGCGCTGTTTGCAGGGGAGCAGCTCATTGCGTTCACGATGGGCGAACACACCGCCGCCGATACCTTTGATGTGCATTTTGAAAAGGCGCACGGCGAAATCAACGGCGCGTTCCCGATGGTGAACCGAGAGTTTGTGCAACTGATTAAATCGCGCATCCCGGAGGTCGTCTATATCAACCGCGAGGACGATATGGGACAGGAAAATCTGCGCCGCAGCAAGGAGAGCTATTATCCTGCGTTCCTGCTGCGCAAATTCAGCGCCCGCTGGCGGGAGGACTCATGACGGACGTGGTACTCCGTCCGCCGACAGCGGCGGATCTGGCGGATATTGCAGATTGTTGGAGCATTTCGTTTGGCGATAGCCCGGCGCTGGCGCGGGAGATCATCGCTGCGGGCGACCTGCTGCACACTGCAATGGCTGCGGTTTGCGCGGGGCGTGTCCGCTCCGTGATGTTTGCATTTCCGGAGCTGCGCTTTGGCGGCGGCGTGAAAGCCGCCTATCTTTATGCGCTCTGTACCGCGCCGGAATACCGTGGGCGCGGACTGGGACGCGCGGTCTGCGATGCGCTGGCGCAGCGCTGCTTCGCGCTGGGTGTGGAGGTCGCCTGTCTTGCACCGGCGGACGCGGGGCTGGAGCGCTGGTACTGCCGTACACTGGGCTTTTCGCCGGTGCAGCGCGTGCAGGCGGTTCCGTTGGAATGTGCGGCAGATGCGGCGTGGGCGGTTCCGGTCTCTGCGGCGGAATATGCTGCGCTGCGGCGCGCTGCCGGGGTGGTTCCGGCGCTGCCTGACCGCCTTTTGGCGGCGCAGGCGGCCATTTTGCAGTACACGGGCGGCGCATTTGTGCGCATGGCGTCGCTTGGCGCGCTGGTCTGTGCGGAGCCGCGCGGGGACACGCTTCTGGTTCGGGAGCTGCTCTGTCCGGCGGGCGCGGAACGCGCTGCTGCTGCCGCACTCGGCGCGCGCTGGCCGGGACTCTCGCTGCGCCTGTGCCGTCCGGCGTCCGAAGGCGGGCGCGTCCTGCTCGGACGCGCCTGTTCCGGCGCTCCGCTGCCGCAGCTGAACGGGCTGTTTTCATTCCCGCTGGAATAAGACGGTCCTGCGCCGTATTTGCAGGGGGATGGGCGCGGGGCCTAAATCATGCTTCGCTCAATCGCAGTCGATTTTAACCAGCGTCACTGTGAGGAGCGGCTGTTTTTGCATAAGCGCTTGCAAAATTTTCCGTGGTTTGGTATACTACCCCAAAAAGAAAGAACAGGATGTGACCTGCAATGGAAGTTCATACCGAAAAAAAACCGAAAACAAAGCGCGGCGCTTTGACGCTGCGCGTTCTTGTATTAGTCGTTTTGCTTGCCGTTCTGGTTTATCTGCTCTACCTGATTTCCAACGCGGTCCCGGCAGGGGAGGAGCAGCCTGCGGAAATGCTGCCGTCGGTGCAGACGGAAGCCCCGGCGGCGGAAACGGTGGGACCGACGGAAACGCCTGTCCCGACAGAGCCGCCGCTGCCGGACTTTACGCCTTACTATACGGACGAAACCGACCCTGCACTCCACGTCTATAACGAGGCCGTCAGCGTGGACGGCGAGATTTTGGGCGCGGACGAGACGTACCATGCGGCGGAGGAAATCGACTTCGGCTACGGGGACGATTACACCGAGATGGAGGGCGTGATCACGTTCCGCGGAAACAATTTCCGCGACGGCGGCAGCTATGGTTATGCGGAAATGAGCGAGTTCCAATTTGGCGACGCATGGTACCGCACCACCGGCACCACGAGCTATAATGGCGAGGTGTGGACCGGCAGCGGTTGGACGGGCCAGCCACTGATTGTAAAATGGCCTGCGGAAACGAAAGCCGTGATGAACCTCTATGACTGGGCGAAGGAGGACGACGAGCTGGTCGAGGTCATCTATGCCACGATGGACGGCAACGTCTATTTTCTGGATTTGGAAACCGGCGAGGCAACGCGCCCGGCGCTGGATCTCGGCTATACCTTCAAGGGAGCCGGTGCGCTGGACCCGCGCGGATATCCGCTGCTTTATCTTGGCGCGGGATATGACAGCGCAGAGGGCACCGCGCGTGTATTTATCGTCAGCCTGCTTGACTGCTCGGTGCTCTATACCTTCGGGAATGCGGACAGCTTTTCTCTGCGCGGCAGCCTGTCCTATTTTGACAGCTCTCCGCTTGTGGACGCGGAAACCGACCAACTGATTTACCCCGGAGAAAACGGCATCCTGTATATCATCAAGCTGAACACGGATTATGATGAGCGTGCCGGAACCATTTCCATCGACCCGGAAACGGTGAAATGGCGCTATTACGGCGTTACCACAACGCTGTCGCAGTATTGGATCGGCATGGAGGACAGCGCCGTGATCTGGCGCGGGCATTTGATCGTTTCGGATAATGGCGGTCGGCTGATGTGCCTCGACCTGAACACACTGACGCTGGACTGGGTGCAGAATATTCTGGATGATTCCAACGGCTCTCCCGTCCTGTCCATCGAGGACGGGCACCCGTATATTTATATCAGCACCTCGTTCCATCTTGGCTGGCGCAGCAGCAGCACAGCGCCGGTTCCCGTGTTCAAAATCGACGCGGAAAACGGAGAGATCATCTGGCAGACGGAATACACCTGCTATACCGAATCCGGCGTATCCGGCGGCGTGCAGTCCACCATTGCGCCTGGCAAAAATGACCTGGAGGGCTATATCTATGTTACGGTGGCCAAGACCGACCAGTACAGCAACGGCATTTTAGCCTGCCTTGACCGCGAAACCGGCGAGGTCGTCTGGGAGCATCACAGCTATTATACATGGAGTTCCCCGGTGCTGGTCTATAATTCCGATGGCAGCGGCTATGTGGTCTACTGCAACTATGCCAACCGGCTGTATCTGCTGGATGGCCTGAGCGGAGAGGTCTACGACAGCTTTGATTTGGAGGGCGGCGTGGAGGCCAGTCCCGCCGTTTATGAGGATACCGTCGTAATTGGGACGCGCAAATGCAGGATATGGGGCGTGAAGCTGACCTGACGCGCTTTTTGCAGGCTGCTGAATCATTATTGAATCATTTCGGGATTGCGATCTGGGAGAGGAGCGCGTAAGTTTGAACGAGTTGCAGACTTTTTGGAACGGGCTGGACTGGTCTGTTCTGACCGACATCCTGATTTCCGTCATTCCCGCGCTGCTCTGCATCACACTGCATGAGCTGGCGCACGGCTTCGTGGCGTGGCGGCTTGGCGACAGCACCGCAAAGAACGCAGGCCGATTGACGCTGAACCCGCTCCGGCATTTGGACGTTCTGGGACTTTTGATGATGGTTGTGTTCAAATTTGGCTGGGCGAAACCTGTCCCGGTCAATATGCGCAATTTTCGGAATCCAAAAACCGGTATGGCAATCTGCGCGGCGGCGGGGCCACTGTGCAACCTGCTGCTGGGGGCGCTGTTGCTTTTCCTGTACGGATTGCTGTTTTCGCCGCTCTCCGACGGAGGAACGGCGGCGCAGCTGGTGCTGGATATGGCGCTGCAGGCCGCCTATCTTTCGCTGGCACTGGCGGTGTTCAACGTCATCCCCATCCCGCCGCTGGACGGCAGCAAGGTGCTGTTTTCTTTCCTGAGCGACAGGATGTATGCAAAACTGATGCGCTATGAACGCTGGGGGATGCTGCTTCTGCTGGCGCTGGTAGCGCTTGGGCTGACGCGCGCGCCGCTGGCTGCCGCAACGCTGTGGCTTTTTGACCATCTGTTTGTCCTGGCCGAAGCGGGCTTCCGTCTGACGCAGGCAATGTTTTATTGACAGGAAGGGTAAGATGGAACAGGAACCGACATATCATCTGACGGGTGTGATTCATTCCAAGGAGGAGATGGAGGATTTTGAAGGGCCGCTGAATCTGATCCTCCTCCTGTTGAGCAAGAACAAAATTGAAATACGCGATATTCAGGTTTCCGTGATTTTGGAGCAATATCTGGCTTATTTGGACGAAATGAAGGCACTGGATTTGGAAATAGCCAGTGAATTTGTGCAGATGGCTTCGCATTTGCTCTATATTAAGACGCGAATGCTCCTGACATCGGAGGAGCAGCCGCCGGACGAGTTGGAGCTGCTGATTTCCGCACTGGAGGAACGGCGGGCAAAGGGGATTTATGCCGCCGTGCGCGAAGTTTCGCCTGTCCTTGGGGATGCAGCAGCTTATGGCGCGCTCTATGGCTGCAAGCCGCCGGAACCGCTCCCCACAGTGAAGGAGTACCGTTATCGGCATGAGACATGGGAGCTGCTCCGTGCGCTCTCCGCTGTGTTCCGGCGCGGCCGGGAAACGGCGGACGGGGCGGAGGACGCGCTGTCCGATGACGCACAGCGCCGCCGGGTGTTTCCCAAGCGTATCGTCTATCCGGTGCGGCAAAAAAGCCGCGAGATACTCCTGCGACTTTCCGCAAAAGGGCGGATGTCCCTGCGGGAGTGCTATGGTCAGAGCGGCAGCCGCAGCGAACTGGTAGCCACCTTCGTTTCCGTGTTGGAGCTTTGCAGCATGGGGCATACCCGCCTGATTTGGGACGGAGATGAGGTGTTCGTCGATTTTACAGGCGGAGATGCTGCGGAAATCCTTGAAACGATATAACCGAGTAGATAAAAGTGGCATTCTGAATGCGCGTGGTGCAGAGCCGAACAGCTCGAACAGGCAGCGATTTTGTAAAGGGCTGTTTTTGTCGAATGATGCAGCATTAAAACAATGCCAAAAAACTGTCCGTCCGTTCCATTGGAACGGGCGGACAGTTGCATTTCCGGGAGGAAAAGCGATGGATCAGTTGTCGC
>JAJBUU010000042.1 GCA_020860205.1 Oscillospiraceae bacterium
AGAAAACGTTTTGCCGTTGGGGGTGGGGTTCGTCGCCGGGGGCAGGGTTTCCACATTGATTTTCGTTCGTTTGGGAGAGAAATCCATTGCAAGTTTCAAAAAAGCTGTTATAATGCAATCAGAACAGTTTACACGAGGACAACCAAAGATCCCGAATACCCGTTTGTAGGGGGAAGGAGAAACATGAGGATGAAAAAACGTCTGCTCTGTGTATTTGCGCTCTGCTGCCTGCTGATGGGGATGCTGCCCGCTCCGGCGGCGGACGCGGCGGAACCGCTCGCTTCCGGCGACTGCGGGGACGCACTGGCATGGACGCTGGATCCTGCCGGGACGTTGACGGTCAGCGGCACGGGCGCGATGGACGACTGGGTCTATAACAAGGATGTGCCGTGGTATGCGCTGCGGGAGCGCGTTTTGCGCATCGTTGTGGAGGATGGCGTCACATCGCTCGGCACCATCGCCTTTGCCTACTGCGCCAACGCGACAGAGGTCACGCTGCCGGAGAGCCTGACCATTATCAGCGATTATGTGTTTGCGTACTGCACGGCGCTGGCGGAAATCACGCTGCCCGCATCCGTGACGCAGGTCGCGCCATCCGCCTTTTCCGGCTGCACGGCGCTGGCCTCGTTTGCCGTGGCGGACGGGAACAGCGTGTACGATGCGGAGGACGGTGTGCTTTACCGCAGCAGCCAGGACGGAACGCGCACACTGGTCTGCTGCCCGGCGGGGCGAACGGGGCGTTTCGCCGTTCCGGACGGTGTGACGGATATCGGGGAGCGCGCATTCTATGGCTGCGCCGGACTGACTGCGATCAGCCTGTCCGATTCCGTGAACGCCATTGGCGCGATGGCGTTCCAGCTCTGCACCGGCCTGACCGGCATGGAGGTCCCGGATGGCGTGACGGAAATCCCATCCGCTGCCTTTTCCCTCTGCACCGGCCTGACGCGCATGGTGCTGCCCGCATCTATCGCCGCCATCGGCGCGACCGCGTATTCCTACTGCACCGCGCTGACGGACGTTTATTTTGCGGGTACGGCGGAGGATTGGGAAGCGGTTGTGATCGGGGACGATAACGCGCCGCTGACCGCCGCCGCGATGCACTGCGACAGCAGCGGCAGTGCCTTTGCCGATGTTACCATCGACACATATTATTATGATGCGGTGGCGTGGGCGACAGAAAACGGCGTGCTTGCAGCGTCGGATGGTCTGTTTCTCCCGAACGCAGACTGCACCCGCGCGCAGGTGGTGACGCTGCTTTATCACGCCGCCGGGACTCCGGAAACGGACGGCAGCGAGAGCGGCTTCTCCGATGTTGCCGCAGACAGTGCCGTCGCCGCTGCGGTGGCATGGGCGGCGCAGCAGGAGATCATCTCCGGCGATGGAGAAGGGCGCTTTGCGCCGGACGCGACCTGCTCCCGCGCGGAGCTGCTCGCCATGCTCTATCGCTATCTGGGCAGTCCGGAAACCGGCGGCGAAGCCGAAGGTCGTTTTTCTGATGTTGCGCCGGACGCTTATTATGCAGCGGCTGCGGCATGGGCCGCCGAAACCGGCGTGGCCTGCGGCGACGGGACCGGGCGTCTGCTTTCGGACAGCGGCTGCACCCGTGCGCAGGCCGTGACGTTCCTTTATCGTGCGCTTGGATGAAAATGCGTCAAAGCCCACCGAACGGACCGGAACGCGGTTTGAATCCCGTCAAAAAAAATCGGCGCGGCAGAAAGCCGCGCCGATTTGCCGTCTGAAATCTGTTTGGGATCGGAGATTGCCGGACGTGTCAATTCAGACTCGCGTCAAAGGCGGAAACCGCAGTTTCCCGATCCGCATCTGAAAGGATGCAGTAAATCACATAGTCGCCGCTGGTGTGTACCGTTGCACTTTCCAGCTTCGGTTTTTCCTCCGGCATATACTCGTCCATCCAGCTCTCCAGCCGCAGCGCAAGATAATCGTCCACGGCCTCTGTCAGCTCCGAAACGCTGCGTGTTCCGGCCTTGAATACGCCGAACTCGTCGATATTTGCGCCGTAAGTGTTGATCCGCACGTCATATTCGCCCAGCTCGTCGGTGCCCATCTTGAAATACGCCTGAATATAGTTGTCCGGCGCGGTGGACATGGAATCCGTCTTGCCGATCGCCTCGCAGACCGCGTCGGCAATATCTGAAACCGGAACGTCTGCGGAGGTCGTTTCGCCGCCGCAGGCGGCGAGCAGGGATAGGAGCAGCAGGGTGACGAGAATCGCGGAGATGCGTTTGCTTGCCTGAAGATGTTTCATGGTCTTTTTGTCCTCTCATTTCTTGTCCTGTGTGGATATATAGTGTTTCATGTATATAACAGAGAAATCAAATATCGGCATGGGTGCGGATATAATACATCACTTCGGTGAACGCCTCGCCGTTGAGATGGATACCGTCGCCGTTCTGTCGTTCCTCCGGAAGATTGCCGCTCTCATCCACAACGGCCTCATAGCTGTAAAGGAAGCGGCAGCCCGTGTCTGTTGCCACCTGCTCGATCCAGCCGTTTGCCGCGCGGATCTTTTCATTGCTGATTTCATCCTGGTGCGCGTAGCTGGCAGCGACAGGATAGATGGAATTGAGGACGATTTTTGTGTCCGGGCTGGCTGCGCGGATGCTTTCCACCAGCGCAGAATAGTCCCGTTTGAACCACTCCTCGTCCATAAAGCTGACGCCGTTGACGCCGAGCGTAATATAAAGATATTCAGGCTCGGCCTGCGTCACGGCCTCCGTGATCGTCAGCTCCTCACCGGTTTCCGGGTAGACGATGGTGGCGATATTATACTGCGACAGGGTCAGCGTACCGCTGGCCGGCGTCCAGACCTGACTGGACGGGCACAGCTCGGTGTAGCCCTGTTCATAATAATAACCGATACCATAGGTCGTGCTGTCGCCCAAAAAGACCAGGCGATCCAGATAATCCCGTCCGGCGTCCTCCGTTTCCGCCAAGCGGACGGAAACGGCTTCTGCCGTGCCGTTCGGTTCTGCGGTTTCCGGCGTATTGTCGTGTTCGATTTCCAACAACTGGTTTTCCACGACGCTCTCTTCGCTCTCCTGTTTGGCACAGGAGGAGAAGATCAACGCAAAAATCGCCAGAATGACGCAAAAGACGATGGCGCCTGACCAGAGCATATAGATGGATTCCTTCGAGCGTTTCTTCATAGAGAAGGGTTCCCCCGCTTTCTGTTGTTCTCTCTCTGCCGCGCGCGGCGCGCGGCTGGGTGCTGCGTGCCAAATCGTGCGGCGTGGCCGCAAAAAAGTCCGTTACGGAGTTTCCAGCACGATATTGTCGATGCCGTTCTTTTCAAACTCGTCCATATAGCAGTCAAACCGGTTTGAAAGCTCCGTCAGGTCGTCCTGGCTGACGTTTTCCGCGTCCATGTCGCGCCGCGCCAGTTCCTCCGCCAGCAAATCAAAAAAGATCGCGTCCTCGTAGTCCGCGATGGCCTCATGGATCCCGCCCTCCTCATACGCTTTGGACGGAAAGTAATGTCCCATATAGTGCTCCACAAGCGGCTTCATGCCGTGCTTGAAGCAGAGGGCAAAGAATTTTTCCTGCAAATCGTCGTAATCCTCAAAGCGGTCGTCTGCGACGCGGGTGGAATTGAGTACCCAGTTCCCGATATAAATCATATCCAACAGACGGCGAAACTCCTTTTCTGTCAGTTCAATGTTCATAATAAATGCCAGCCTCCTTTCCGCTGCCGCAGCGGTTTGTGATTTTTCCAGAGTGTCTGCGGCGTCCACGGTGTCAGTACAGTATATCAGATTCATGCGCAAAATTCCACATAAAAATTTTAACTTTTTGCGTCCACGAACACGATTTGGAGAAATCTGCGGGCTGGAGGACGGATTTTAGAAAAATATCCTTGTATTTATCCGGCAAATGGCATAGAATGGTAGGAATCTTGTGTGTACAAGGAGCTGGGATATGGATCGCAGACCCATTGGGATTTTTGATTCTGGACTGGGCGGACTGACCGCAGCGCGGACGCTGGAGCAAATTCTGCCGGGCGAAACGATGGTTTATTTCGGGGACAGCATAAACGCCCCTTACGGAACACGCAGCCGCGCGGAGCTGCTTTCGCTGGCGACGGCGAACACGGAGTTCCTGCTGGGATTTGGTGTGAAGGCCATCCTCATCGCCTGCGGCACCGTGTCCTCCAATGTGTTGGACGCGCTTGCGCAGCGGTTCCCGGACGTGCCGTTTTTCGGCGTGCTGGACGCGGCCTGCCGCAGCGCGGCGGCGGCAAGCCGGACGGGACGCATCGCCGTGACCGCAACGGAGGCGACCATCCGCAGCGGCGCGTTCGGCGCGCGTCTGCGTGCGCTCCGCCCGGACGCGGATGTATTTTCCAAGCCGTGCCAAAGCCTTGTGGAAACCGTGGAACAGGGGCATTTTGGCGGGGACGACCCCGTCGCCACGGCGGCGGTGGCGCAGGAGCTTGCGCCGGTGCGCGCTTACAGGCCGGATACGCTGCTGCTCGCCTGCACGCATTTTCCGCTGCTGGAGCGGGAGATCGCGGATTACATGGGGGCGGAGGTGCAGCTGCTGTCCGTGGCGGAGGAAACGGCCAAAGCCCTGCGCGACTATCTGTGTGCGGAGGGGCGCTGCACGGATGCACAGCAGGGCGCGCACCGCTGGTTCACCAGCGGCGGCACGGAGGAATTTGCGCGCTATGCGGCGCTGTTTTTGGGACACGAAATCGTCCCGGAATACCATAGAAACCGGCCAAACGGCCCGGAAGGAGGAACCATATGAACGAGAGCGGCATGAAGGATGTGGTGATCACGCTGCGCAGCAGCCAGCGTGTGGCGGACGGTGAGGAGGAATCTCTGGAGCTGGTCACACAGGGCGTCTACGAATTTGGTGCGCACGGCATCCGGTTTTCCTATCAGGAGACGGAACTGACCGGCATGGACGGGACATGGACGGATTTCCGGATACAGGACGGCGAAGTGACGCTGACCCGCCGGGGAGACGTTCAGACGCAGATGCACTTTTCCCCCGGCAAACGCTGCGATTTCCGCTACGATACCGAATATGGCGCGCTTTTGCTCGGACTGGAAACCTATCGGCTGGACTGCGCGCTGGACGAACACGGCGGCAGGATGGAGATAGAATACGATATGGATTTTGAAAAATCCTTTCTGAGCCGCAACAAATTTCAAATCGATGTGAAGGAAAAGGTGCTGAAATCATGAATCTGATCGAAAAGGCAAAGCAGGAGGCGGAATCGCTGGTACAGCGCGCCTGCCGCGCGGCTGCGGAGGACGGCGCGCTGCCTTGCGGCGCAACGCTGAGCGGCATTGTGGAGATACCGAAGGATACGGCCAACGGCGATTATGCCGCAAACCACGCGATGGCTGCGGCAAAGCAGCTTCGTGCCGCGCCGCGCAAAATTGCGGAAACGCTGGCGGCGCATATGGCGCTTGCAGGAAGCCTGTTTGACAGCGTGGAGGTCGCAGGACCGGGCTTCCTGAATTTCCGGCTGGGCAGCCGCTGGTACGCCGCCGTGCTGGAAAACATCGCCGCCGAAGGCGCGGATTACGGGCGCACGGACGACCTGAAGGGGCAGAAGATCATGGTGGAGTTTGTGTCCGCAAACCCCACAGGTCCCATGCACATGGGCAATGCGCGCGGCGGCGTTCTGGGCGATGCGCTCTCGGAGGTGCTCTCACGCGCCGGTGCGGATGTCTGGCGGGAATTTTATGTCAATGACGCGGGCAACCAAATCGAAAAATTTGCCGCCTCCATCGAGGCGCGCTATACCCAGCTCCTGCGCGGCGAGGCAGCGGCGGAGGTGCCGGAGGACGGCTATCACGGCGAGGACATCCGCGCGCTGGCGCAGGGTTTCCGCGATACGGAGGGCGACGGCTGGCTGGACAAGCCGCAGGCAGAGCGCCGCGCGGAAATGGCGCGCTACGGACTATCGCAGAATCTGCCAAAGATGAAGTCTGATTTGCAGCGCTACGGCATCGAATATGACGAATGGTTCCTGGAATCCGGACTGCACAGCTCCGGCTTTGTCGCGCAGACGGTGGAACGGCTGGGTGAGCTGGGCTATACTTATGAAAAGGACGGCGCGGTCTGGCTGGCCACATCCAGAATTTTGGCAGAGAAGGAGCGCGCCGCCGGAAAGACGCCGGAGGCGATAGAAAAGCTGGGGCTGAAGGATGACGTGCTGCGCCGCGCCAACGGATTTTATACCTACTTTGCCGCAGACATCGCCTACCATCGCAGCAAGCTGGAACAGCGCGGCTTTGACCGGGCGATCAACATCTGGGGCGCCGACCACCACGGTCACGTTGCCAGACTGAAGGGTGCGCTGGATGCGCTGGGGCTGGATGGCGAGCGTCGGCTGGACATCGTGCTGATGCAGCTTGTGCGGCTGGTGCGCGACGGCGAGGTGGTCAGGATGTCCAAGCGCACAGGCAAGGCCATCTCGCTCTCCGACCTGCTGGACGAGATTCCCGTTGATGCCGCGCGCTGGTTTTTCAACGCGCGTGCGGAAACGCAGATGGACTTTGACCTTGGACTTGCAGTGCGGCAGGACAGCGAGAACCCGGTTTATTATGTGCAGTACGCCCACGCGCGCATTTGCAGCGTCCTGCGCACGCTTGCGGCGGATGGAATGACCGTTCCCGCGCCGGAGGATGTGGACTTTTCGCGCCTGACGCACGAGCGGGAAATCGCCCTCATCAAGCAGCTCTCGCTGCTGCCGGAGGAGATACGCCTTGCCGCACGCGACTATAACCCCAGCCGCATCGGCGCGTATGTGACGGAGCTTTCCGCGCGGTTCCACCGCTTTTATACCGACTGCCGCATCAAAGGGGAAGATCAGGCGACGGCGTGTGCGCGGCTGTTCCTGGCCGACTGCACGCGGCAGGTGATTGAAAACAGTCTTTCCATTCTTGGGGTCTCCGCGCCGGAGCGGATGTGAAGGATGGAACTTTTGCGTTCGGACGCGAGCATCCTGCTCTGCGTCAAACCGGCGGGCGTACTTTCCACGGACGAGCCGGGCGGCGTGCCGTCGCTGGCGCGGGAGGCGCTGGGCGATGCATCGGCGGAGGTCTACACCGTTCACCGTCTGGATCGGGTGGCTGCCGGTCTGATGCTGCTGGCGCGCAGCCGGGAGGCCGCCGCCGCGCTGGGGCGGCAGATCATGGCGCACGGCTTTGAAAAGGAATATCTTGCAGTCGTCCACGGCGCGCCGGTGGACATGACAGGGACGTTCCGCGACCTGCTGCTGCGGGACAGGCGGGAATGCAAGACCTATCCCGTTTCCGCTCCGCAGAAGGGCGCGCAGGAGGCCATGCTGGACTACCGGGTGCTGCAAAGCAAAAACGCGCCCGCGCTGAGCCTTGTCCGCGTGACGCTGCGCACCGGACGCACCCACCAGATCCGGGCGCAGTTTTCCGCGCGCGGTCTGCCTCTGGTCGGAGACAGAAAGTATGGTCATCCGGAGGATGCCTGCCCCCTTGCGCTCTGGTCTTACCGGCTGGCCTTTGACCACCCGGAGAGCGGCGCGCGCGTGGATATGACGCTGCCGCCGCCGGAAATTTACCCCTGGACGGAGTTTGCGCCATGCTGAATACAACGCTCTGCTACATTGAACAGGACGATGCCTATCTTCTGCTGCATCGTGTAAAAAAAGAGAACGACTTAAACCAGGGCAAGTGGATCGCGCCCGGCGGCAAATTTCAGGAGGGCGAGAGTCCGGAGGACTGTGTTCTGCGCGAGGTGAAGGAGGAAACGGGACTGACGCTCACCGCCTACCGCTATCGCGGCGTTGTCACGTTTGTCAGCGACTGCTGGGAAGGGGAGCTGATGCACCTGTTCACAGCAGATGGATTTGACGGAACGCTGACCGATTGCGACGAGGGAGTTCTGAAATGGGTCAGAAAATCCGATTTCGCCGCGCTGCCGCAGTGGGGAGGGGACCGCATCTTCCTCGACCTGCTGGAGCGCGGCGCGCCGTTCTTTTCGCTGAAGCTCTGCTACACCGGAGAGGCGCTGACCGCCGCCGTGCTGGATGGCAGGCCGCTTTCGCTGCCGTATGCGCCTGCGGCGCTGGCCGCGGTGCGGACAATGCGGGTGATCGCGCGCGTCCGCAGCGATTTTGATGAGAAATTTGGCATTCCGCGCCAGAGCGGTCTGGTGGACGCGCTGCGTGCGCAGGTGGTGTTTGAACCGCCGTTCCGGAATGAAAACGCCCTGCGCGGGATAGAGGGATTTTCCCATCTCTGGCTGCTCTGGGAGTTTTCTGAATGCAGCGGGCACGCATGGTCGCCGACCGTGCGCCCGCCGCGTCTGGGCGGGAACACCCGAATGGGCGTGTTTGCCACACGTGCGCCGTATCGTCCGAACCCCATCGGGCTCTCCTGCGTGCGCCTGCTCTCCGTTCGCCGGGACGCGGCGGAGGGGCCTGTGCTGGAGATCGCAGGTGCGGACCTGATGGACGGTACGCCGATTTTTGACATCAAGCCCTATATCCCTTATGCGGACTGTATCCCGGATGCATCCGGCGGCTTTGCGCAAAAAGCGCCGGGCGCGGCGCTGACTGTGGACTTTCCCACGGCGCTGCTGTCGCGGGTCCCGGCGGAAAAGCGCGCGGCGCTCTGTGCGGTTTTGGCGGAGGACCCGCGTCCGCGCTATCAGGATGACCCTGCGCGTGTTTACGGAATGCGCTTCGCCGGGCAAAATATCCGCTTTTTCGTCCGGGACGGCGTACTCTCCGTGACGGATGTGGAAGCGGAATAACGGCAGCATGGCGGAGTCGCTGTTTTTATGATGCGGCGATGCCTGAAACCGGAAAAACGCCGCCGCACGGCGGCTGATATGATACCTCTAAAGTAGACAGAGCAAATAATCAAAATCTACTTTGGAGGTAATTTTATGGGCAGATCACCATATACACCTGAACGGAAAGATATGGTATCTCAAGAATATTTAGACGGAAAGACTCCACTTTTCGAGTGCACCTTTGCTTACTTTCCTTGCGTAAGGAAAGTAAGTCCTTGCCGCAGGAGCGAAACCAGCCTGCCCCTGCATATTGCAGTCAACCGGAGCGGGTAAGAATTTGCCTGCATTTCCGGATGCGTGCGAAGTAAAGTATATGCTCTCGCCCTGCGGACGGCACACAAAACGCTTGACGCAGTGCGGGAAAAAGTGATACAATCCGGGTTAAACACTGTTAGAGAGGGCAGAAATGGAAGAAAATATTGAAAAGCCGCAGAACAAAATGGGAACCATGCCTGTGCCGAAGCTGCTGGTACACATGGGCATTCCCATGATTTTATCCATGCTGGGTCAGGCGCTGTATAACTTTGTGGACACCTATTTTGTTTCCCAAATTCCGGATACCGCCACGGTATCGGAAATGGGCGACAAGGCGATCAACGCGCTGACTTTGGCCTATCCGGTGCAGATGGTTATCATCGCCATATGCGTTGGAGTCGGCATTGCGACCAATAGTATGCTTGCAAACAATCTGGGCAGGAAGAACCGCGAACAGGCCAGCAGAGTGGCAGGGAACGCCATGTTCCTCTGCTTTTTGTTTCTGCTGATGACGGTGGCGTTCGGCCTGTTTGCCGCCAACGCCTTTATTGCAAGCCAAACCGACGACCCGGTCGTCATTGAGCTTGGAACCGCCTATTTGCAAATCGTCACGGTCTTTTCCATCGGCGCCATCGGGTATATGTGTCTGGAAAAGGTGGTCATGGGCTGCGGCAACACCAGAGCCACCATGATCGGACAGCTCTCAGGCGCGGTCATCAACATCATTCTCGACCCCATCCTCATCTTCGGTCTGCTCGGCTTACCGGCGATGGGTGTCATCGGTGCGGCATGGGCGACGGTCATCGGGCAGGTCGCGTCTTTTGTGATCATCTGCTATGTCAACTTTTTCCGCAACCACGAGATCGACACCCGGCTGCGCTATCTGCTGCCGCAGTGGAGTATTTTGAAAATCATGCTCCCGATCACGGGGCCGGCCATCGTTATGCAGATTTTGACCCCTGTCATGTCCTATGGCATGAATCTGGTTCTGGGAACAGTCAGCGCCTATTTTGTCACCGCATGGGGCGTATACTATAAGGTGCAATATTTCATGTATATGGCGATTTATGGACTCAATAACGCATCCATCGCCATCACGGCCTATAACTACGGGAGCCGCCGGGGAGACCGCATCGCCCAGTCCATCAGATTTGCGCTGCTCTACACCGTTATCATGATGGTCGTTGGCACGGTGCTGGTGCAGCTGCTTGCAAATCAGCTGATCGGGCTGTTTTCCATCACGCAGACCTCCGCGCAGATGGCGCTGTATTCTTTGCGCATCGCCTCGCTTGGCTTTACCATCGGCGGCGTGAACATCATCCTGCAAGGCGTATGCCAGGCGCTGGGGAGCGGCGTTTCCTCTTTGATCGTTTCCCTTTTGCGGCAGGCTGCGGTCATTCTGCCGCTGGCTTACCTGTTTGTCCACATTGCGCCGGAGAGCGGGCTGGTCTGGGCGGCGCTGCCCATTGCGGAACTGGTCGGTCTGATCGTTGCGGCAATTCTGACCCGGCGGCGGTATCGCTTCTGTGTGAAAAAAATCGAAAATCCGGCAAACAGCTGACCATAATTTTCCGAACCTCCGGCGCGTTTAATCTGTTTGCAGCCGGAGCACGCAAAAAGTTTACAAACGGTGAATTGCTTTTCATCTGGCAGCCATGTTATAATGACGCATTCCTTCCCATAATATTTTATGTCGCCGTGCGGCAAAGGAGGTTGTGCGTTTGAAACCGGCATCGTGGAAATTCTGGCTGCTGCCCATGCTGGTGCTGGCCTTTATCTGGGGAAATTCCATCCTCTCGCCTGAACAGTCCTCCGCCATGAGCGACGCGGTCAAGGCGCTGTTGGCGCGCGTGTTTCCGTTTTTGGAGAGTGAGGACACGGCGGTGAGCGGTTCATTTCTGGTACGCAAGGCCGCGCACCTGACAGAATATATGGTTCTGGGGTTTTGCATCGGTACGCTGACCTTGAAATCCGGATGGCGCTATGCGCCGTTTGTCGGCTGCGCCTGCTGCCTGATCGCCGCAGACATCGACGAAACGATTCAGATTTTCTCCGGACGCGGCTCTGCGGTCAGAGATGTCTGGATTGATTTTGCGGGCGCGCTTGTGGGCGTGCTGCTTGCGTGGCTGTTGCTGCGGCGCAGGCAGAACCGCAATGCTTCTCATGGAAAGGACGGCCAATGAACCCAAAGCTCAAAGAAAAGACGGTTGAATCCCTCTCCGCTGTGCTGCCCATCACCTTTATCGTACTGGGTATCAGTGTGCTGTTCGTCCCGCTGGAGCTGAATGCCGTTATGCTTTTTCTGGTCGGCGCGGTGCTGCTGGTCATCGGCATGGGCTTTTTTCAGCTCGGCGCAGAGATGGCCATGACCCCGCTGGGCGAGGGCATTGGTATGCAAATTTCCAGGACGCGGAAGGTCGGGATCATTTTGCTGGTCGGCTTCCTGATGGGATTCCTCATCACCATCTCAGAGCCGGATCTGCAGGTCTTGGCGGAGCAGATTCCCGCGATTCCGAACTCCGTCCTGATTCTGACCGTCGCCGTCGGCGTCGGTCTGTTCCTTGTGCTGGCGATTTTGCGCATTATATTCCGCATCAGCCTGTCCACGCTGCTGATGTTCCTTTATGCTGCGCTTCTGCTGCTTAGCTTTTTTACACCGACGAACTTTGTCGCCATCGCGTTTGACTCCGGCGGCGTGACGACGGGGCCGATGACCGTGCCGTTCATCATTGCGATGGGCGTCGGCATCGCCTCCATTCGCGGCGACAAGGACGCGGCAAGCGACAGCTTTGGTCTGGTGGCGCTCTCCAGCGTCGGGCCGGTCGTGGCCGTGCTGCTGCTGGGCAATTTTTATGCCGTCAACGATACAGTTTACGAAACGGCCAGCGTAACGGATGTGACCACCACGCGCGATGTGGTGATCACCTTTGGCCGCGAATTTCCCGCCTACATCCGGGAGGTCATGGTTTCTCTCCTGCCGATCATCGCGGTCATGGCGCTGTTCCAGCTGCTGACGCACCGCTATAAGCGGCAGCAGGTCAGACGTATCTGCATCGGCTTCGCCTATACTTACATCGGCCTTGTGCTGTTCCTCTGCGGCGTCAATGTCGGGTTCTCGCCGGTCGGTACGCTGCTGGGCAGCCGCCTGGCCGAGCTGGAGCATAACTGGATCCTGATTCCGATGGGAATGGCGATCGGCTATTATATCGTCAAGGCCGAACCTGCCATTCAGGTGCTCAACCGGCAGGTGGAAAGCGTCACCAGCGGCGCGGTTTCCGCAAAATCAATGAACCTCTGCCTGTCCGTCGGCGTTGCGGTCAGCGTCGGACTTGCAATGCTCCGGGTGCTGACCGGTATTTCCATTTACCGGATCATCATTCCCGGCTATGTAATTGCGCTGATCCTATCCCGGCTGGTGCCAAAAATATTCGTCGGCATCGCGTTTGACTCCGGCGGCGTGGCCAGCGGGCCGATGACCAGCACCTTTCTGCTGCCGCTCAGCATCGGCGCGTGCGAGGCGGTTGGCGGCAACCTGATGACGGACGCCTTTGGCGTGGTCGCGCTGGTGGCGCTGACTCCGCTGATCGCGGTGCAAATCATGGGACTGCGCTACAAGTGGAAGCTGCGCCGCCTTGCGACGGCAGTACCCGCCGGAGGCGCGGCAGCGGAGGACGATGAAATTCTCGATTTGGAAGGGGAGGACGAGGATGACAGAGCGGAAAATGGCTGAGATGCAGAAAAAGCCCGCGCTCCGGCTGCTGTTTCTGATTTCCACACCCAAGCTGGCGGCAAAGGCTTCGGAACAGCTTGCGGCGGAAAATGTCCCCATGCAGCATCTGTTCCGTGCGCACGGAACGGCATCGAGCGAAATTATGGATATGCTGGGGCTGGGCAGCACGGAAAAGACCGTTCTGATGAGCATGATGCCAAAACGCTATGCGGACAAAATGATCGTCAGACTGCGGCGGCAGCTTCAGCTTGGCAGCGTGAACAGCGGCGTGGCGTTCACCATCGCCATATCCGGCTGCGGCGCAAAAATGACCAGACTGATCGAAACGCTGGACGAACAGGACGCGCCGCTGGGCGCAGAACCGGAGGGAAAAACCATGACGGAAAACCGATACGCCATGATCCTTGCGATTGTGGATCAGGGTTACAGCGAGGATGTGATGTGCGCCGCGCGCGGCGCAGGCGCCACCGGCGGCACCGTGTTCAATACCCGCAGCGTCAGCGGAGAGGCCGTGGGTAAATTCTGGGGCGCTTCCGTTCAGGAGGTGCGCGAGGTAGTGATGATTCTTGCGGAAAAGGAGTACCGCCTCCCGATCATCAAGGCGATCGAGCAGCAGTGCGGCGTCAGCAGCCCCGCGCACGGCGTTGCGCTCTCCCTGCCTGTGGACGCCGCCGCCGGACTGGGATAACGGACGGAGTTCTGTCGGCAGGAACGGCGTTCTTGTCACCGCAGCTTTGCACAAAGGAAAGGCAACATGAATATCGCGGTTTATTTGGGGGCGAGCGAAGGCGATACCCCGGTTTATAAGGAAGCCGCCCGCGCGCTGGGTCAATGGCTTGGAGCAAATGGGCACCGTCTGATTTATGGCGGGAGCAAAACCGGCCTGATGGGTGTGTTGGCGCGTCATGCGCTGGAGAGCGGCGGCGAGGTCGTTGGCGTAGAACCCCGGATTTTTATCGAAGCGGAGTATCAGATGGAGGGGCTGACCGAGCTGATCGTGACCAAAGATATGCGGGAGCGAAAGGCGACGATGATGGCGCTCGCGGATGCGTTCGTCGCATTCCCCGGCGGGACCGGCACGGCGGAGGAAATCGCGGAGGTCGTCAGCGCAGGTTCGCTTGGGCTGATTTCCGACATATATGGTTATTATAATCTCGACGGCTACTACGACTTTGCGAAAAGCGGATACGACCAGATGGTTTCCCACGGCTTTCTGTCGCAGGTCAAACGAGACAAAATCAGGTTCTGGAATAGCATCGACGAAATTGCAGCGGACTTGCGTTAAAGCGCAGATCAGCGCGCGTTTTGCATCAGGAAGCTTTATCTCTGCGGAAAAAAGGCAGCGCCATACGGCGCTGCCTTTTTTCATGGGGCGGGCTTGATGATACCGAACGCAAGAAAGATGCTGTAAAGATAAGAAGCGCCGAATACACCGAGCTTTTTGGGACCGGAAACGATCCCGTTCAGCTCTCCGGCGCGGCGAAAAGCCATCTCTATCGTGGATTTTGTGATGCTGCGCGTTTTTCGGCTGACAAACATTTCGCCGCCCCGGATATAGTAACGGAAGGTCAGCCCCCTTGCGGTCTGGAACGGGGCGTCCTGATGACGGAGCAGCGCTATCCAGAGCTGGTTTATATCTGCAATCGACGCAGCATCCTGCGTCTGCTGTACGCGCCCCGATTCCGTCACGTCCCCTGCGCCCCTTCCCGTTCCATGCCGCCCAAACGGTAAAGCAGCGCCTCATTCTGCCGCGCGGCGGCGACGAGGTCGCGGCGCTTTTCTTCCAGTTTTTTCACCTTTTCCGCGTGGTTTTGCAGAATATCCGCAACGGCGGCCATTGTGCCTGCAATGTCGATGTCGGCGGCGCGCCCGGCGGAGGGCTGCTCCAGGAGCCGGAGATAAGCGTCCAGCTTCGGGTCATAGCTGATGCCGATTGCCGGCACAGCCATGCGCGCCGCAAAAATCAGCGAGTGCAGGCGCATGGAGAGGATCAGGTCGCTCTGTCCGATCACCGCCATAATATCCCTTGCGGACTCCACGCCTTCCAGCACGGCCGCAGAATTGCGCATTCGCGCAAGGATTTCCTTCGCAGTCTGCTCATCGCGCCCCTGCTGCATCGTGACGAACAGCACCTTGCGGCCATGTTCCTCAATGATACGGTCACAGATTTCGGCAAGGCGCTCCTCCATCCCGTCGCTGTCCTTCCACGGACGCACGGAAACCGCGACAAACGGGTCGCTGCCGACGCCAAAAATCGTAAGGATTTTCTTTGCCCGCTCTGTTTCCGCCGGTTCCATCAAAAACACCGGATCGGCGGAAACCGCAACGTCCGTGCGATGTACGCCCATCGCGGCGATTTCCTGCAGGGATTCCGGGTCACGCAGCGTGACATAGCGGGCGTTCTGCACGGCAGCAGCGACGCGGCGGCGGTTGGCCGGTTTTTTCACGGGACCGATGCCGTTGGCCAGCAGCACGACGCGGCGGTGGCGGCGCTGTGCGATGCGGATCACCATCAGATAATAGAGCAGGGAGCGCGTGGACGTTGTATCCTGCAATAAGCTGCCGCCGCCGGAAATCAGCACGTCGCAGCGTCCGACTGCGGAAAACAGCCCCAGCGGGGAAAAGCGTGTGACCGCGTCGCAGTCATAACGCGCCTGCGTATCCGTCGGGCGGTGGGAAAGCACCTCAATGCCGGCAGCGGGATAAATCTTCCGGATCATGCCGCAGAGCGACTCCAAAATTGCCTCGTCGCCCACATTGTCATAGCCGTAATAGCCGCTGATCAAAAACCGTTTCGGTTCCAGCGTTGCACGGTAAGCCGCCAGCGTATCGTCGGTCATGCGTCCGATGGAATAGCGCTCCAAAACCGCGCGGCGGCAATCCGCGCCAAGCGCGCGCTTTTCCTCCGGCGGGAGCGCAAGAAGGCGCGTCAAATCAGCGCAGAGCGTTTCCCGTGTGATCGCAGGGCAGCCGCGACAGCAGAAATTGGACTCCACGGCGCGCTCCAGCTTGTCCGGCGTGTAGACGCCAAGATAGCCCTCGTTGCCTGCAATCAGCGTGGGCTTTGCCGCGCTCATCGCTTCCAGCGCCGCGCGGGATACGCCGACAAATACGTCTCCGGCCGCAACGATCTCCGGAATGTCCGTGCGCGCCCCGGCAAGGATCACGGCGCGTCGGCCAATGCTGCGGTTGACCGCCTCCGCCTGCGCCTGCAGCGCGGGAAAACAGTCCCCACTCCCGGCGATCAGAAGGATCAGCCCTTCGGTGCATCGGCAAAGCTCCGGCGCGGCTGCAACCAGCTCCTGTGCGGCCAGCGCGCGGCTCTCGTCCAAACGGCTGACATGGACTGCCACGGGCGCGCCGTCCGGAATGTCAAACTCGCGCCGCACCCGCTCCCCGGAAATCGCGGGGGAAAACTTCTCCGTGTCGATGCCGTTGATCGTGACGAAAATGTTTTCCTCGTCCACGCCATAGTTTTCCATCAGATATGTCCGGATGTCCTCCGAAACGGAGACAGTCTTGTCGCCCCAGTTTGTCAGGTAACGCACAAGCCCCTGCACGTCAAAGACCCAGTGTGCGGTGGTGACGAACGGGAAATGCAGGCGCTTTTTCAGCAGTCCGCAGAGAAAACCGGGAATGCGCGCGTGGGCGTGTACAACATCCGGTGCTTCCGCGCGGATGATGCGGTTCAGTAGAAAACAGGATCTCACCATCGGGCCGATGCTGCGCCGGTGCATGGGGACGTTATAGTGGCGGATGCCGACGGCTGTGATTTCCGGAACATAGACGCCGCCGTTGGAAGCGATGGCCACGTCGTTGCCGCGCGCCTTCAGCGCCTTTGCAAGCTCCACAATATGCGTTTCCGCGCCGCCGATCTCCAGCCCCATCGTAACCAGCAGGATTTTTAACGCCATTTCTTTCACGCTTCCCCGATGCTCCACACAGTTCCGGAGGTGGAGCAGTATTTGGTGTAGAACGTGAGCGGCGCGCCCGCGCCCAGCTCATAAGTGCGCGAGGCATAGTAACGCCCGCCGCTGACCAGTCCGGACGCTTCCACAGTGAGGATCACCTGATAGCGGTTCTCCGACGAGGCAAGCACATAGCTGCCGTCGGAAAGCGCGTATTCCTGCGAAACCTCGCCCACCTCCACGTCCGTGATCGTGCCGATGAGCGTGTTGTCGTCGTTCTCGTACACGGTATCTCCGGCACGCAGCGCGTCCACTGTCTGCTGCCGGACGCCGGTGACGAAGATTTGATAGGTGAACGTATCGTTTGTTGCCGCTGTCGCCGTAGCCTCCTTTGTGAAAAAGCGCGAATAGACCGCAAACGCGAGAACCAGCGCAATCAGCAGCACAAACAGGTCGAGGATACTGACCCTGCCGAACAGCCGTCCGTTTTCGTCTATGATTTTTTTCATGCCGCATCCCTTTCTATCCCGATGATGGTGCCGCTGTATTGGTATCCCGGCCCTTTTGCGGAAACGCTTGTCCCGACCTTGATGGCGTAGCCGCCGGAAACAAGAATATCCGCGTCCGTTTCAGTGCATTCCGCCTCGATGACCGCCGTAGCGGTCTGCTGCGTTTCAAGCGCCGAGTCCACCATGCCGCCGTTTGTATAATCCTGCGTCAGCTTTCTGGTGTTGTCGATTTCCACCGAAACAACGGTGCCGATGTCGTATTTTTTGATTTTGTCCACCAGCTCGTCGCCGGGCTGCATCAGCGCCGCCGCGCCGTTCTGGATGCCGGTAAATTCCACCGTATAGCGCACCGTTCGGCTGCCGGAGGCCGTGCCGCCGCTGGCGCTGCCGCCGCTACTGCGCGAAAGGCAGAGTGCCAGCGCCAGAACGACGATGATGGCGATGACCACGATGTCAAACAGGTTGAAAATGCTGCGGCGCGGTTTATTTGCGTTTTCCATGTTGCTTCTCCTCATAAAGCTCCGTATAGATTTCCTCCACGTCCCGCGCAAACCGTGCGCCGGTGAAGCGTTCCTGATAAATCCGTCTGGCTCCCATGCCAAGCGCGCTTCGCTGCTCCGGCGCGTCCATCAGCGCGCAGAGCGCATCGGCCAGCGCGTGCGCGTCGCGCGCCGGGAACAGAAAGCCGTTTACGCCCTGCTCAATCAGGCAGGGGTTTCCGCCGTAATCGCTGACGACTGCGGGCAGCCCCATGCTGAAGCCCTCCAGAATGGAAAGGCTGGATGTTTCCGTTCCCCATGAGGCGTTGAGCTGCACGTCCAGCGCGCTCAAAACCGGCGCAACATCCTCTACAAAGCCGAGAAACCGCACCGCGTCGTCCAGCCCCAACGCGTGGCAGCGGGCGCGCACCTCCGCCTCATAACCGCCGGTCCCGGCGACCAAGAGCCGGAGCTGCGGATAGCCGCGTTCCCGTGCCAGATGAACCGCCTCCAGAATATCCATGTGGCCCTTATAGTCCTCGATACGCGCTAAGATGCCTGCGACGAAGTCCCCGTCTCCGATGCCGTGCGCCGCGCGGAACGCGCGCACCGCCGCGTCAGGAAGGCGCGGGACCGGTTCCACGCCGTTCATCATCGTCACGACCAGCTTTGGGGAAATTCCGCCGTCATAAAGGTTCTGCGCCGCAGCGGGGGAAACGGCGATGATACGGTCCGCATAATGCTCATTGAACGCCTTGTTCAGCCAGCGTCCCGGCGGACGGCGGATACAGGATTTTACCGGAAACGCGGAATGGCGCGTATAGACGACGGCGCAGCCACAGCGCCGTCCGGCGATGCGCCCGGAAAGAGAGCCGTGCGTATGTACGATGTCCGCGCCCTCGCGTCGGATCACGTCCTGCAACAGCCGGATCGCCGCAGCGTCGGCGGAACGGTCTGCCATGCCGCTGATCTCATAAAGCGGCGCGTCCAGCGCCCGCAGGGGATCCAGCAGAGCGCTCCCCTCCGGCAGCGCCACGGAAACGCGGAAGCGTGTCCGGTCGCAGTATTTCAAGTAGTTGAGCAGCACCCGCCCCGCCCCGCCGATGTTGGTGTCGCTGATAATATTCATCACGCGAATCATGCGTCTGCCTCCTCCGAAAAGCCGCGCGCCATGCAGGCGCCCAGCGCGATGACGATCCAGAACACCAGCTCCACGCGGTAATTATAAAAGGAATAGTCGGTCATGCTCTGGAACAGGAAGCCGAGCATCCCGGAAAGCAGCGCAATGATCTGTATCCGCTCCCGGCGCGCCGCGGCTTTTTTCAGCCGGGTAGAGAGCGCGCGGTAAAAGCTGACGATCAGGCCAAGCAGGATCACAAGGCCGCAGATGCCGCACTCACACATGACCTGCAAAAAGAGATTGTGCGCATGGGGCGCGGAAACCGCGTTGTAGCTATAGCGCGGGTAAACGGTGGTATAGGCGGAGATGCCGGTGCCGATGCCGCAGAACCAGTAGTCCTCCAGCATGGAGAGCGTCCCCAGCCAGATATACAGCCGATAGGAGGTCGACCCGTCGGAAAGATCGCCGACGCTGGTCAGACGTGTCCAGATGGTGTCCGGCAGAACAAAAGGCAGGCAGAGCAGCGCGATCAGTCCTAGCACGACAAAGCGCCGGTCAAGCAGCACAAGGAACAGCGCGATGGAGAGCGCCAGCCCCAGCCAGCCGCCGCGGGAATAGGTCAGCGCCATGCAGAGCAGCATACAGCCGGTTGCGGCCACACCGGCGGCGCGCCCGTAAGCGGTCCTTGCGTTGATCGCGCAGGCCGCGCCTAGCGGAAGGATCAGCAGCAGATATTCGCTCAGTACGTTTGGGTTGTCCAGCGTGGAATAGACGCGCTGTGTGATGGTGGAAAATGCATCCTCGTCCACCCATGCATCTGCGCTTTCCGCCCCCGTGAATACCTGAAGGAACCCATAGAGCGAAACGAGAAAGCCGCCGGCGACCAGCAGATAAATCAGGCGGTCAAGCTGCCTGCGTTCGGTAACGGCGTTTTGCAGCACAACGGCAAAGAGGACGAACACCGCCGTGAGCAATCCGCCCTGCATACTGCCGTCGCGTGAAACGGAGGTGAAGGTGCAGGCCAAATAAACGGCGGCATAGAGCCAAATCCATTGATTCAGCGGCGACCAGACCAGCGCCGCGTCCCGCTCCCGTCCTAATTTGACAAGCAGCGCCAGGCAGCTCAAAAGTGAGAGCGCCAGCACCGCCATTGTGGGCAGCAGCGGCGCGGCGAACACGGTGAGACCACACCAGAAAAAGAGACGCGAAAAAATGGAGCCCTCCAGCGCGCGGTCCAGGCGCGTGACGCAAAACAGCCGATGCAGCGCGCGGTGCAGCAGGGAAAAGACGTGTGAGAACACGCTCGTCCCGCTGCGGGACGTTTTTTGCGAGGTCAGCAGATAAGCAATGCAGCTTTTTTGCCACTGCCTGTCCACCCAATGCGCGGCAGCGGTCAGAAAGCGGAAAAGCAGACTGCCCTCCAGAACATTATACACAGTTCAATCCCTCCTTCGGATCATGTTTCCGGCAGCCTGCGCCGCAGTGCGCGCTTCCGGCAGGTGGAGCAGCAGCACCGCCGCAAAATAAACCGCGCAGCCCACGGCGATGGGCAGGAGCAGCCGCAGGAGCTTGCCGGAGCCATCCGGCAGAACGTGCAGCGTTCCGCCGGCAGCCAGCGCCATGACGACGGTGGCCAGCAGCATTTTTCCCATATCAAGGGCAAAGCGCCGATCCCAAACTCCAAGCCCCCGTCTTTGCAGCGGCAGCGCCATGCAGAGCGCGTTCACCGCGAAGGAAACCGCGGAACTAATGGCAATGCCCGCCACGTCAAAGCGTGCGGTCAGCGCCATGCAAAGCGCGATATTCACGGCAATGGACGCGGCGCCCGCGACCAGCGGAACGCCGCCGCGCTGTTCGGCAAAAAACACCCGGCACAGCACCGCCTGTCCCGCGTAGCCGATCATGCCAAGCGACATATAGCGCAGCGCCCGCGATGTGATCCCCACGGAAAATGCGTCGAACGCGCCGCCGCCATAGAGAAAATCGACCAGCGGCTCCGCCATCACGACCAGCCCCGCCGTCATGGGCAGGACAAGGAACATGGTGCTGTGCATCGTGCCGGAAACCGTTTTGCGCAGGCCGTCCCTGTCCCCGTCCGCACTGGCGCGGGAGAGTCTGGGAAAAATATAGTTGGTCACAGACAGGACAAACACACCGGCAATGACGGTGAAAAGATTATAGGCAAGCTCCACTGCGGAAACACCCGCGCCGCCAAACAGGCGGGAGCCAAATTTGGAATTCACCGTCTGGTTGATAGGCAGTACCCATGTGCTGACCATGACCGGGAGCATCAGAGCAAAGACCTTGCGCATCCCGTCGCTGCGCAGGCTGAGGGATGGCCGATAGAAAAACCCCTTGCGGCGCAGTGCGGGAAGCTGCACCGCGGCCTGGAGGAACCATGCGAACAGGAACGCGACGGCCAGTCCGAAAATGCCAAAGCGCCGGTTCAGCGTGAGATAATACAGGATCACGGCACAGTTGGAAAACAGACTGATCGCCGCCGGAATGTTGAACTCGTCCAGCGATTGCAGTATCCCGACGAAGGAAAACGCCACGCCGGTAAAGAGTACAGTCGGCATCATGATGCGTGTCAGCTGCGCCGCCAGCGCCGCCGTTTCCGCGTCGTAGCCGTCCGCAAAAAACGCGGTCAGTTCCCCGGCAAACAGCATTCCCAGCGCGGTCAGCAGCGCGCAAAGCAGCCCCATCACCGAGATAAAATTCCCCGCAAAACACATCGCCTCGTGTTTTCCCTTCTTCCGCAGCAGTTCGGAAAAAACGGGGATCAGGCTTGCGGAAATGGCGGAGGCAAACACGGTGTCAAAAAACACGCGGGGAATGCGGCTCGCCGTTAAGAACGCATTTGCTTCCATCCCGCTGCCATAGTTGATGGTCAGCAGTCTGTCGCGGACAAGCCCCAGTATTTTGCCCGCCAGCGTAATGACGATCATCAGGCTCACGGCTCTGACCGGCTTTTTCTGTTCCTCTTGCAAAACGCGCGCCCTCCCTGCGATATGGCAAAGTTTTTTCGTTATGCCTCTTTGTTCCGCAGCGGCTGAAGCAGCGTTTGCGCTTCGCGCTGCGGGGAGCTCTTTGATTTTAGCCTGCATGGCAGCTTTTGTCAAGAGCGCTTGCCGTTTTGTTCAGGGCGAAGCATTTATTTTTAAAGCGGCGCCGCATAAATCGGCGGGAGCGAAAACTGCCCCCAGCGACAAAACGTTTTCTTAATAATTTAGAAAAAAGCGCTTGCAAGGCGGGGG
>JAJBUU010000053.1 GCA_020860205.1 Oscillospiraceae bacterium
CTGGGTTTGTTTTGTCGCTGTTTGTGTGTCTGTTGGGTCTTCTGGTTCGTGGGCCGGCGGTGGTTCTGTCGCCGCCTGGGCTTCCGGTTCCGCCGGGGGTTCGGTTGCTACGGGGGCTTCCGTTTCCGCAGGCGGCTCGGTTTCTGTCGGCGTTTCCGTTGCAGTCGCCTCCGCCGGCCAGACGATGTCCTCGCTGTGGTAATAGTAGGTGCTGAGCGCCTCCGGCTGGCGGCTGAGCAGATTGCCATCCGCGTCATAAACGCAGCGATAGGTCTGCGCCTTGTAGCCAAGCGCCACATCCGTCCATGTGGAGTCATAGAAATACCAGGTGTTGTATGTTATCTCCACATAGCTGCCGTCCACGTCCGTACCCCACAGCTCCACGACGACGCTGTTCGTCGCCGTGTCCACATAAGCGTCGATGCGAATGGGATAGTCGCGGTCATTGACAAATTTATATTCCGGCCCGCCCCAGCTCACTGTCGCATCCAGTCCGGCGGGGAGATAGGTGACGGGGAAATAGTGGCTGGTGCGGGTGGTAATGTCCAGGTTGGCGTAAAGACAGCAGTAATACAGCGTAGAGGACACCTGGCAGATGCCACCGCCGTACTCCTGCACCGTCTGGCCGTTGGCGTAGGCTCCGGCCATCAGGTAGCCGTTTTCCGCCGTGCGCTCGCCCAGCGCGTCGTTATAGGAAAACTGCTCGCCCGGCTGCAAAACAATGCCATTGATGCTTTGTGCAGCAAGCGTGACGTTGTTGATGCGGTTGGAGCTGCTGCCGGAGAGCGAGGTGGTCATGTTGCTGAGACAGTCGCGGAACAGCAGATTTTCCAGATACTCCGCTGTCACCTCCGGCTGGGTGAGAACCAGGGGAATTTCCACCGTGTCGCCGTAATCCGCCGCGTCCCAAAGGCGCTGCGCCGTATTCCGGTCAAAGGAGACGCCGACGGTTTCCGCCGCGATTTCCCCGGTTTCCGTATCATAATAGGCATCCGCCGCCTCGGCATAGACGCTCTCGTAAAGCTCATCCAGATCCAGCTCGGCTTCGGAGGTGATTTCCCCTTCGTAGGCAAAGCCGCTGTAATCGCCTGCCTCCAGCGCCTCCACAATGCGCGCGGTGAGCGTATCCGTGTCGATCTCAAAGTTCTGCGCGCCCTTGACAACGGCGATGCTGTCCTCGCCAACGGTCAGGTCGGAGCCTAAAATCTTCAGCCGCAGCTCCTGCGCGGCGGAGAGTACCAGCGCGCGCACGGCGCTCTCGTCCACCGTGACCTCCGCGCCGCTCTCCAGTTCCATTCCGGTAAGCAGACAGCGGAGATAAGTCAACGCATTTTGCAGCGCGCTCCCGCCTTTGCAGGCGTCATAGGCCGCAAGCGCGATATCCGAAACGCCTGTGCTGGTGCAGACATCCGCAACGGAAACCGTGAGCGTGTAGTCCGCAGGCAGTGCGACGGTAAGGCTTTCCTCCTCCGTGCTGCCATAGCCGTTTTCCGTCAGCTTCTCCGCGGTTTCGGCCAGCGTCAGGCCGCCGATGTCCAGCCCGTCTATACTGACGTTCGGGAAAATGGTTTCCATGCGGCTGACATGGGAAATGCCCGCCGCGGCCAACGCGACCAGAACTGCAAGCAGAACCAGACAAACGATGAGTACCGCCCGTGCGCGGCCTTTTGCATCGCCGGAGGTCGGCTTGCTTTTCCGATGCGAATTTCCATATATGCTCATGAAATGTTATCTCCAAACTCTATGTTGTCTTTGCAAGAGAAGTGCGGATGAGGTGGCCATACCATCTCTTATGATCATCATGCAGCGCTGCGGCGCTTATGTAGCGGGCTGGTGGTAAAAAATTTCCTCTCCGGCGGGCAGCTCTTCGCGTTCCGCAAAGGCGTCCATGCTGTCCACCCACGGATTGCCGGAGAGCTTGTATTCTCCCTGACGGTCCAGCATCATGCCGATGAGCAGATTGGAGAGCAAAAATCCCGCAGGGGTAAAGTGCCAGCGGCCGTTTTCCTCCTGCGCAGTCCACCCTTTGTGCCGGAATTCCTGCAACAGCTCCTCCAGCGGCGCAAAATCGCTGCGGTAGATGTTGTGGTACTCCTGCCCGGAGATGCCGCGCACCGTGCGCATACCGAGCATGATGTATTCCGCCGCGCGGTCGAGCAGGCCGATCGGCTCGTATTCCGCCAGCAGCGTGCCGCCGGAGCGGACGCCGGAAATGTATTCCTGCAAATCGCGCACATAGCTATACCGCACGCCGCCGACGCAGCTGGCGGCGCCGGGTCCAAAGCCCATGTAATCCTGGAGCAGCCAGTATTTCAGGTTGTGCCGGGACGCATGACCGGGGCGGGCAAAGTTGCTGATCTCGTACTGGCGGTAGCCGAAGCGTTCCAGCGTTTCCACCGTGTAGAGGTACATATCCGCCTGCTCATCGTCGTCCGGGAGGATCTGGGAATTGCGATAGGTTTCAAACGGCGTGCCGTCCTCAATTTTCAGACCGTAGCAGGAGAGATGCTCCGGCGCCAGGTCGATGGCGCGGTTGAGCGTGTCCGCCCAATCCTCTTTGGTCTGGCTGGGCAGACCGTAAATCAGGTCAAGACTGAGATTTTCAAATCCAGCGTCCCGCGCGCTCTTGACCGTGCGGACGACCTGCCGCCAGTTGTGGCGGCGGCCGATCAGCTTCAAAATGTCGTCGTTGGCGCTCTGCGCACCGATGGAAAGGCGGTTCACACCCTCTGCGCGCAGCAGCGCGAGGTCGTAGGCGCGCACACTGTCCGGGTTGACCTCCACGGTCACTTCGGCGCTGCGGTAGACCAGACCGGCGCGTTTGAGCGCGTTAAACAGTTCGCAGATGCGCCGCGCGCCATAGTAGCTGGGTGTGCCGCCGCCAAAATAAACGCTGTCCGTGTGATGCTGCCGGAGCTGCTCGGCGGATTCGCGGATGTGCTGCAGCAGCGCGTTGTGGTAAGCCGGCATCAGCTTGTCGCACCCGGCGAGGGAATAAAAGTCGCAGTAGCCGCACTTGGACGCGCAGAACGGTATGTGGATGTAAATACCAAGACGTTTGTTCATCGTCGTCGCGTTTCGGCTCCTTCATTTGCAGAACCGCCGGATTGCGCCAAATAGGCCGCGCAGCTCGGCGGTTCCCGTGGATTTCATCTATCAGCATAACGCATTTCCCGGTTTATGTCAACTGGAAAAGCACAGCTTTTCCGGGGCAAACGCATCGGTTTCAGGCACTGGGCAGGTTTTCGCGCCCGCAGGATGGAAGTCGGCCCGTCGCCGTTGCTTACTGAGGCAGCAGCGCACAATTCTTCTTCCGAATTGTGCGCTGCTGCCCCATAAAACAATCAGAACAGACCGCAGACCAGCTCTGTGTAGTCTGCGGGGTCGTCCACCGGAACGCCCGCGATCAGCTTGGCCTGTGCAAGCAGGATTTTTGAGAGCGCTGCAGCGCGGTCACGGTCCGCATCAAAGGCTTTTTGCAGCGCGGCAAACGCGGCGTGACCGCCGTTCAGCTCCAGAATCTTGGTGGCCTGCACCTTTTCAGCGTTCGCGCCAGGCAGGGAGCGGAAATATTTTTCCACCTCCAGCGTGACCTCGCCCTCTGTTGTCAGGCAAACCGGGTGCGTTTTCAGGCGGTGAGAAAGGCGTACATCGGCTACCTCTCCGGCCAGTGTTTCCTTCATAAAGTCCAAAAGCGCCTGGTTTTCCTCGGAAAGGCGGTCTGTATCCGATTTTTCCAAATCGGTTTCCAGCCCCAGATCGTCCACGCTGACGTTGCAGAACTTTTTCTCCTTGTAGCCGTCCAGGAGCTTCAGTACAAAATCGTCTACATCGTCCGTCATGTACAGGATGCCGTAGCCCGCGTCGCGCACCTGCTCGGTCTGCGGCAGCGCGGCGGCCAGTTTGGCGGTTTCCGCCGCGGCATAGTAAATCAGGCTCTGGCTCTCCGGCATTTTTTCCACATATTCGTCAAGGCTGATGCGTCCCTCGCCAAAGGAGTTTTCATATACCAGCAGGTCCTTCAGCAAATCCTTTTTCATGCCGTAATCGGCAACCACGCCGTATTTGATTTGCATTCCGAACGCTTTCCAGAAGGTTTCGTAGGACGCGCGGTCGTTATCCAGCAGGCGCTTTAGCTCGGACTTGATTTTCTTTTCCAGATTGGTTGCGATCACCTTGAGCTGGCGGTCATGCTGGAGCATCTCACGGGAGATGTTCAGGCTCAGATCCGGCGTATCCACCACGCCGCGGACGAAGCGGAAGCATTCCGGCAGCAGGTCGGCGCATTTATCCATAATCATCACGCCGCTGCTGTAAAGCTGCAAGCCCGGACGGAACTCGCGGCTGTAAAAGTCATAGGGCGCTTTGGCGGGGATAAAGAGCATCGCGCGGTAGGACACTGTGCCCTCTGCATTGACGCGGATCACGGCGAGCGGGTCCTCGCTGTCGTGGAATTTTTCCTTATAAAACGCCTTGCAGTCGTCGTCGGAAACCTCGGACTTGCCCCGCTGCCAGAGCGGGACCATAGAGTTCACGGTTTCCTCCACGGTGGTGGAAACAAACTCCGTTTTCGGCTCGCCGTTTTCGTCCTTCTCGCCGGTTTCCTGCTGCTCGTAATGCTCCACATCCATGACGATGGGCCAGCGCACATAATCGGAGTATTTCTTAACCAGCTCTTTCAGGCGCCACACGTCCAGATACTCGCTGTAGCGCTCGTCCTCGGTATCCTCTTTCAGGTGCATGATCACGTCCGTACCGGCGTTCTCCCGCACGCAGTCCGAAATCGTGTAGCCGTCTGCGCCGGTGGATTCCCACTTCGCGCCGTTCTCCTCGCCGAATTTGCGGGAAACCACCGTTACCTGATCTGCGACCATGAACGCGCTGTAAAATCCGACGCCGAACTGACCGATGATGTCGATATCTGCCTTGTCCTGCGCGCCTTCCTCCAAATCATTCTTGAATCCGAGGGAGCCGCTGTGCGCGATCACGCCGAGATTGCTCTCCATTTCCTCCCGGTTCATGCCGACGCCGTTATCCGAAACGGTGACGGTGCGCGCGTCCCGATCCACGGTCACGCGGATGCGGAAGTCCTCCCGTGCAAGACCGACGCTCTCATCCGTCAGGGACTGGTAGCAGAGCTTGTCGATTGCATCGGAGGCGTTGGAGATGATTTCGCGCAGGAAAATCTCCTTATGCGTGTAGATGGAGTTGATCATCATGTCCAGCAGCCGCCTGGATTCCGCTTTGAATTGTTTCTTTGCCATATTGTTCGCTTCCTTAAATAAAAAAATTTTATGGTTTAAGTATACCACGATTCAGATGTTTTTCAAGCTGTTCTCCGCCGTTTTTTGGAAAATTCACGGTTCGTTCAAATTTCCCGCGTGGCCGGAGCGAAGGGGGGCAGCGCCGTGCAAATCGGCAAGGGAGCGGCAGGGACTCGCCGATTTGCGCGGTAACGTTGAAATTCCCGACGCGCAGCCGTCGGGAATTTCAGATTGTGATCGAATGATGCACAGCCCCTTGTCAGCTGCGCCTGCCGTGGGGCTGCGCGCGCCCCTGCTTCGGCTTCAGCCGCCGCTTTACGCCGTGCTCGTCCACGATATAGGTGTTCTCCAGCACCTGCACCGCGCCGGCGCGCCACTCGGCCAGATATTCCTGCCGAAGCGCGGCCTGCTCCGCAAGCTCGTCCGCAGTCAGCGCGCGCTCGCGCTTCAGACGCGCCAGTTCGTTGATCCGGTTCAGTTTTTCTGCAATCATTCCAGTGTCCCCAGTTCATCCAGCGTTTTTTCGATGCCGGGCAGGAAATGCTCCAAAAAGTAATCCATCTCCGGCATATGCAGTTCCTCCAGCTTTTGGCGCGAGGCGACCTCCGCGGAGAGAAATTCGTGGTTCCCGGCCTTGCGCTCCTCCACGCACTTGATATAGGCGGAAAGGCGGTCGGCGGCCTTGACCATTTCGTGCGTTTCCGGCGAAACGGAGAGCAGTGCGCGGTAAGCCGGACGCAGCGCCTCCGGAAGCTCCAGCAGCAGCTTTTCCACGGCAAGCCGCTCCACCTCGTCGTAGGCGCGTTTGATGTCGCTGCTGTGATATTTGATCGGGCTGGGCAGGTCGCCGGTCAGGATTTCCGGCGCGTCGTGATAGAGCGCAGCCGCAGCCAGCGCGTCCGGGTCGCAGTCGTGTCCGAATACGTCCCGCCGGATCAGTCCCAGCGCGTGCGCCAGCACCGCCACCATATGGCTGTGCTCCTGCACGTTCTCCTGCACGGTGGAGCGCATCAGGCTCCAGCGCGCGATGTACTTCATGCGCGAGATATACGCGAAAAAATCATAGCTCATGGGTGTTGACTCAGTCCTCCGCTTCCGGCTCCGCTTTGGAGCCGGGAGCCTCGTTTTTGATCAGGCTTTTGTTCTGCCATGTGCCGCGGAGATAGTGAACCACGACAAAGATCAGCGCCGCGCCCCAGCCAAGCACATAGGTGCGCCAGACGACATTGTAGGTGCCGCTGAAGCAGTAGACCAGAAGATAGGAGGAGACGACGCGCAGGAACAGCGACATCAGCGAAGCGAACGCGGAAGCGCTGGGGTCGCCGCAGCCCTGGAACATTCCGTTGAATGGGATGTAAGTGGCAAAGAGGAGGTAAGCAAACGGCAGGAAATGCAGGCATTCCACCGCCTGTGCCAGCGCTGCGTCGTTCAGGTTAAAGAGCATGGAGAGCGGTTCGGCAAGGAAATAAAGCAGCGCGCCGATGACAATGACCATGACCAGATCCAGCGTAATCGCCGCACGCAGACCGCGCCTGATGCGGTCATAGCGCCCCGCGCCGGTGTTCTGGCCGGAAAAGCTGGACATTGCCTGCATCATGGCAAGCGAGGGGATGCAGCAGTATTGGTCATAGCGGTGGCCGACTGTCCATGCGTCCATCGTTACCTGACCAAAGCTGTTGATCAGACGCTGGAGCAGCAGGTAGCCGCAGGATACGACGAGCTGCTGTAATGTGCTGGGCAGACCCATCTTGAGACAGAGCGCCAGCTCCCTGCGCTGCGGGCGGATTTCGCGGAGCCTGAAACGGAAGTCCGGGTAATTGCGGAACATATAGATAATGCTGACGGTGACGCAGGCCAGCTGGGCGATCACGGTTGCGGCTGCCGCGCCCGCCACGTCCCAGCGGAACGCCGCGACAAAGAGCAGGTCGAGAAATACATTCATCACTGCGGAAACCAGCAGAAAGTAAATCAGCGCGCGGCTGTCGCCCACGGCGCGCAGAATGGCGGCGATGATGTTATAGAGGAATGTAAAGATGAAGCCCACGGCGTAAATCCGCAGATAGATGACGGCGGAGGCGATGACAGCTTCCTCCGAAATGCCAAGAATGTGCAGCACGATGGGTCTTGCCGCGGCAAACACCAGAATCGCGCTGGCAAGGCCAAGCACCAGCATCAGAAAGACGGCTGTGGATGCGGCGCGGCGCATCTCATCCCGCCGCCGCGCGCCGAACATCTGGGAAACCAGAATGGCGCTGCCGTTGCCCATGCCGTTGGAAATGGAGATGAATACGTTTGCAACGATGGCGCAGTTGCCAACCGCCGCAAGGCCGCCGTTGGAGCCAAAGTTGCCGACAACGATGCCGTCCACCGTTGCGTAAAGCTGTTGGAGCAGCTGTGCGAGCATGATCGGCAGCGTGAAGAGCAGGATGCACTTCCATTCCGGCCCTTGCGTCATATCCCGATAGCGCGCTTTCCCTTGTGCGTTTTCCATAATAAAACTCGTTCCCTTCCTGCGATTTTGAAATGATTATGCCAAAAATTGCATGAAAATTCAAATCGCATTTCGCTGTCTTTGTTTCCGATTTGGAAACCAGAACGTCCGGATCCGCTCTTTCCGGGGCTGCGCCGCGATTGCCCGGATGCCCGTGCGGGAAATCGCGATTTGGCGCGCGCATCAGTAGCGCTGCTCTTTTTTGATGGCGCGGATGTCGCGCCCCTGAAAGAGCAGCGTGTCAAATTCCCCGTTGAGCCGGGAGATGATTTGCGGCAGGTAGCGCCCTGCCAGCTCGGAATCCTTCAGGTTTGTGCTGATGATGGTCTTTTTCCCGTCGGTCAGGCGGGTATTGATGATGTTATAGAGCGCGCTCTGGGTAAAGCTGGTGGTCAGCTCGGTGCCAAGATCGTCCAAAATCAGCAGCTCACAGGAGAGAATGCGCCGCACCTTTTCCGAAGCCTCGCCATAGTCGGCGGCGTCGCGGGAGAATTTCTGCGCTTCAAACGCGGCGAACGCGCCCTGCGCGGTTTCGTAAACCACGGAGAAGCCGCGCGCGGAAACCACGCGGGCAATGCAGCCGGAGAGAAAGGTCTTGCCAAGACCGGTTCCGCCCTGAAACAGCAGGTTTGCGGAGTCGCGCCCGAACGTAACGGCGTACTCCCGGCTGTAATTCAGTGTCAGCTCCATACACTCCCGCGCCTCCGGCGGATAGTAGTCCAGCCGGAAGTCCGCAAAGCTCTCCTCGCCCAGCTTCAGCACGGAGGACAGCTCCGCTGTCCGCTCCTCCTCATAAAGCGCCTTCAGGCAGACGCACATTTTTCCGTCTGGCAGGTAGCCGGTGTCATGACAGCGCGGACAGGCGGAGATCTCGTCCAGATAGTCGGCGGGGAAGCCGTGGGAGGTCAGCGCTTCCGCCTTTTCCGCGCACAGGCTCACGCTCTGCTGTTCTATGTCGCGGAGCGTCTGCCCGCCGGTTTCCTCCGGTGCGGCGGTCAGACGCAGCACCTGCCCGACCAGCGCGCGCAGCCGCGCGTCCGTTTCCTTCACCGCCGGGACGCGGGCGTAAACCTCTTTTTCGCGCTGCGTGCGCAGCGTTTCGTTTTCCGCACGGCACAGCGCCAGACGTTCCCGTGCGCGCGCGAGCAGCTTCCCGTCAATCGTCATGGTTTTTCTCCTTCATGCGGGCGTACATCCGGCGCATCACGTCCAGCTTGTCGCCATCCGTCTGGGGCGGCTCCTGTGGCGGCGCGGTCCTCCTGTCCGTGCGCCGCGCGTCGCCGACCTCGATTTCCTCCGGCGTGTGCAGATGCTTTTCGTCCCAACTGTGGATGATTTTATCCATATATTTCCATGTCAGGCGGCCTGTGGAGATCATCGTGCGGTCATAGGCGATGGCAAGCGCGTCCGGGCCAAAGCCCAGCGCAAGCCAGCTCTCGATATAGTTCCGTTCGCTGGCGGTCAGGTTCCGGCTGCGGATTTGCAGCGTTTCCTGCACGCGGTATACATCCTCCTGACGCCGCTTTTCGCGGGTGATGTATTCGTCCGCAGCGTCCAGTGTGTTGATTTCGTTGCGCACCCAGAACTGCGCTTCCGTTTCCACATAGCGCATGGTGGGCTTCCGCCCGGCTCCGTGTTGAAGCTGGTACTGTTCCACGCAATGGTGCAGCAGCTCCATGATGACGTCCGGCTGAAGTCCCCAGTAGTCATAAATGCCGAACAGCAGCCGCAGGTCGTTGGAGCTGAGAACGTGTCCCAGCGCCCGCTCCGCCTCGCGTACCACGGCCTCAAACGCGGCGTCCGTTTTGGCGCGCGCGGCAATGTCCGCTGCGGTGTATTCCGGCGTCTCCGGCGTTTCCGCGCGGGACTCGTCCTGCGCCATCAGCCCCAGCGAACGCAGGGTCGCCGCCGCCGCCAGCAGCTCCATTTCCGTGCATTTCAGCTCCCGTGCGGCGCGGCTGAGGGAAAAGCTGCCTGCGCGCCGGATATGCAGATAGAGCAGCGCCGCGTTGCCGTCGGCGTGACCTAAGAGCTTGTCCAGATCGGAGATGGAAATTTGTATGCCCGTTTCTGTCATGTTGCGGCTTCGCCTCCTGTTTTTCTGCGTACAAAACAGTATAGCACAAAAAACGCACTTGAATCAAGTCCCTGTTATGTGCTATAATATGATTTCAAATTGTAATGCCTTATATTGGAACGGAGCTTTCCGTTCTTTTTGATAGACGCCACAGGAGAAATTTGAGCTATGCTGGAATTGCTTTCCCCCGCCGGAAGCCCGGAGGCGGTGGTGGCCGCGGTGCAGAACGGCGCGGACGCCATCTATCTGGGGCTGGAGGGGTTCAACGCCAGGCGGGGCGCGAAAAATTTTACCCGCCAGGAATTTTTGGAGGCCGTAAAATACTGCCGCGCGCGCGGCTGCAGGGTTTATGTCACAATGAATACGCTGGCTTCTGACCGTGAGCTGGAGGCCGTGGCGGAGATGGGACGCTTTGTTTCCGACGCGGGCGCGGACGCGGTGCTGGTGCAGGATCTTGGCGTGGCGCGCGTGCTGCGCGCCGTCTGCCCGGATTTGCCCCTGCACGCCAGTACGCAGATGAGCATCCACAATCTCGCGGGGGTTCATGCCGCGGCGCAGATGGGACTGTCCCGCGCGGTGCTGGCGCGGGAGCTGACGCGGGAACAGATCCGCTTCATCGCATCCCGTGCGCCGATCGAGGTGGAGGTCTTTGTCCATGGCGCGCTTTGCTTCTGTCACAGCGGACAGTGCTACCTCTCAGCGCTCATCGGACGGCGCAGCGGAAACCGCGGCGCCTGTGCCCAGCCCTGCCGGATGCAGTACGGCATGGGACGGCGGGCGGAGGATTATCCGCTTTCGCTGAAAGATAACTGCCTGGTGATGCATTTGCGCGAGCTGGAGGAAATGGGCGTGCGTTGCGTGAAAATCGAGGGACGCATGAAACGCCCGGAGTATACCGCGATCACCACGCGCATTTACCACCGCGCCATCACGGAGGGCATCCCGCCGACGGAGCGGGACATGGAAACGCTGGAGCTGGCCTTTTCCCGCGACGGGTTCACGGACGGCTACTATACCGGCGAAAAGCAGGAGATGCACGGCGTGCGCGGCGAGGCGGCGGAACGGGAGAGCGTGAACCGCCTCTTTGCGGAAACGCGCAGGGCGTACAGCAACGGGGAGCTGCGGCGCGTCGGCGTGGACTTCCAGATCGAGGTGCGGCGCGCGCGCAGCGCGTCGCTGACCGCGTCCGACAGCGACGGCAACCGCGTTACGGTGCTTGGCCCCGTCCCGGCGCAGGCTGTTTCCGCCGCGCTGACGCAGGAGGGGGTTTCCGCCCAGCTTTATAAGACCGGCGGCACGCAGTTTCATTGCCGTGCGGTCACCGGCTTTATCGACAGCGGACAGTTCCTCTCCGCAGCGGACATAAACGCCATGCGCCGCGCCGTGCTCCGCGATCTGAGCGAGCAGCGCGCTGCACCGCCGCGCCGCCGGAGCGGACTGCCCCCGCGCCCGCCCCGCACAATGGCGCCTGCCGGACGGATGCTGCTGAATGTGCAGGTGCTCAGCGCCGCGCAGCTTACGCCGGAGCTGGCCGCCGTCGCACCGGACAGGGTCTATGTCCCGCTGCCTGTGCTGGCGGAGGAGCCGGATGCCGTGCGCCCGTTCATGGAGGCGGGCATCGCCGTCGCTGCGGTGCTGCCCCGCGTGATCACGGACACGGAGCTGAAACAGGTTGCCGCGCTGCTGAAAACCGTGCGCGAACAGGGCGTGCAGGAGGCGCTGTGCGGCAACATCGGGCATATCGCGCTGGCAAAGGCTGCGGATTTTGTCGTGCGGGGTGATTTTGGGCTGAACGTATTCAACGCGCAGACCCTCCGCGTCCTTGCGGACGCGCAGCTTGCCTCCGCCACCGCGTCGTTTGAGCTGCGGCTGGCGCAGGTGCGCGATATGGCAAAATGTCTGGACACAGAGCTGATTTTATACGGGCGGCTGCCCTGCATGGTCAGCGACCAGGATATTTTGCGCCGCGCGGCAGGGGAGAGCGCCGCCCTTTCCGACCGGATGGGTTCGGTTTTTCCGGTCATGAAGGAATTTGGATGCAGAACTGTGATATATAATGCGCACAAGCTCTTTCTGGCGGACAGGCTGCCGGATGTGGCGGCCTGCGGACTTTGGGCGGGACGGCTGATGTTCACAACAGAAAGCCCGCGGGAGTGCGTTGAGGTGACAAAGAGCTACCGGGGACTGAGCGACTATCGCCCGAACGGGTTGACCCGTGGGCTTTATTATCGAGGTGTGGAATGAAACTGATTTTGGCCTCCGCCTCTCCGCGGCGGAAGGAGCTTTTGGAGATGCTGCGCGTGCCGGAGCTGGAGATCTGTCCGGCATTGGGCGAGGAAACGCCGCAGCCGGGACTTGCGCCGGACGCGCTGGCGCTGGCGCTCTCCCGCTGCAAGGCGGAGGAGGTCGCCGCACGGCGCGCCGGAGCGGATGATGTGGTGATCGGCGCGGATACGGTCGTATCCATAGACGGAGAAACGCTTGGAAAGCCGAAGGACGAGGCCGACGCGCGCCGGATGCTGACCGCGCTCTCCGGACGGACGCACAGCGTATATACCGGCGTCACCGTGATCCGCGGTGCGCGGACGCTCTGCCATGCCGAGCGCTCGGACGTGCGCTTCCGCGCGCTGGAAGAGAGCGAAATTGACCGCTACATCGCCACCGGCGAGCCGATGGACAAGGCGGGCGCTTATGGCGCGCAGGGGCTTGCCAGCCTCTTTGTGGAACGGCTCGAAGGGGATTTTTTCAATGTGATGGGCCTGCCGCTTTGCGCGCTGGGCAAACTGTTAAACTGCGTGGATGTGAAGCTGCTTTGAAACTGAGGAATTACCTTGCAAAATACGGCGTGCGTATCGCCGTCATCGTCATCCTCTGCGCGCTGGTGATCGGACTGGTTTCGTCCGCGCGCGGCGGACGCGCGGGTCTGCTGCGCAATGCGGACGGGTCGCTGAAAGCGCCGCTGGAAAAGGCCACCACCGCCGCGCTGGACTGGCTGGAGGGCGTTTATGGTTATCTCTATGAGTACGATTCGCTCGTGGAGGAAACCGCCGCGCTGAAGGCGGAGAACGCCGAGCTGCGGGAACAGGTGCGTTCCTATGCGGAGATGGAAACCGAAAACGAACGGCTGCGCACGCTTTTGGGCTTTGCGGAGAAGCACACGGATTTCACGCTGGAAACGGCCAAAATCGTCTCGTGGGACGCGAGCAACTATACCTCCGCGTTCACCATCAGCAAGGGCAGCGACAGCGGCGTGGACGTTGGGGACTGCGTGATCACGGAGTATGGCGCGCTGGTCGGACAGGTGATCGAGCTGGGGAGCGACTGGGCGACGGTGCGCACCGTCATCGACGTGGATATGAACGTCGGCGCGCTGGTCGGCGCTTACAGCTACGCCGGAATGGTGACGGGGGAATTTTCTCTGATGCGCCAGGGACAGACCCGTCTGACTTATCTGGCCTCCGGCGCGCAGATCCTCGCCGGGGACGAGGTGCTGACCAGCGGTTCCAGCGCATCCTTCCCCGCCGGATTGTTGATCGGCACGGTGTCCGCCGTGGTGAGCGAGGCGGGCGGACAGGTGACCTATGGCATCGTGGAGCCGGACTGCGATTTGGATCAGCTCAGTCAGATTTTTATTATTACGGATTTTGCAATCTCGGAGTGAGCGGCATGATTTTTCTTGATTTGATCAATCTGGATAAGATACGCCGCGCCATCGTGTATTATCTTGCCATTCTCGTTGCCATATGGCTCCAGACGATGGTGTTCTCGCGCGTGGCGCCGCTCGGCGCAAAGCCGATGTTCCTGCCCGCGCTCGTGGTTTCCATCGGACTGTGGGAAGGCGGCGTTTGGGGCGCGATGCTGGGGCTTGTGGCCGGAATGAGCTGCGACATGGCTTATGCGGAGAGCACCGTGACGTTTCTGGTGCTGTTTTCCCTGCTGGGCTTTGCGTCCGGCGTGCTGGCGGACTTTTTCATCAACCGCCGTTTTGTCGCCTGTATGCTGCTCTCCGCTGCGGCGCTGCTGCTGACCGCGTTCTGCCAGATCGTGCCGCTGTGGATTTTTCACGCCACGCCGCTTGGTGCGCTGCTGCCGGTCACTGCGCTGCAAACGCTCTGGTCCGTCCCGTTTGTCGTGCCGTGCTATTTTCTGGCAAGGCGCGTTTCCGGACGCGCCGGTCTTGGGGCGGCGCCGCGCGATTAGCGCAACGGCGGCCTGCGGCAGATTTTTTGCCATAACGCCTGAAGTCCATAAAAGGGCGCCTGCGTTTTTCGCATCCCGTTCTGCCAAAACTGCGCTGCGCGCTTCCGCCTGCCGGATGATGCGGCGCCGCATCGGACAGCGCCCCGCTTTTTTCTTTGGAAAGGAAACTTTGATGAACAAACTCGTTCCACCCGCGCGGCTGGCCGCAATGGGGGCGGTCATGCTGGCCCTCGTTGTGGTTTCCGTCGTCACGCTCTATAAGCTGCAAATCGTAGAGGGGCAGGCGTATTATGAGGAGAGCCGGAACAGCATCGTCACCACCGCGCGCGTCAGCGCGGCGCGCGGCAGTCTGATGGACCGCTATGGACGGGTGCTGGCGGAGAGCCGCGTCTGCAATGATCTTGTGATCGACACGGAGGACCTGTTCCGGGAGGACGACCCGGACTGGACGGAGGCCAATGCGGCGATCCTGCTTTTGGCAAACACCGTCACATCCTTTGGCGAAACCTACACCGATACGCTGCCGGTCACGATGAGCCCGCCGTTTGAATACACCGAGATGACCGACATCCAGCGCGAAACGCTGGCGGCCTATCTGAATGAGCGCGGGTTGGACGCGGACGCGAGCGCGGTGGAGCTGATGGCCTATATGCGTGACCGTTATAATATCGGCAACAGCTACACTGCGGAGGAAACGCGCATTATCGCCGGTATCCGTTACGAGCTGAACTCCCGCTATATTTCCGGCTTTGGTACCTCGGACTATGTGTTTGCGGAGGATGTCAGCGTGGAGCTGATCGCCTACCTGCTGGAAAACAATATCCGCGGCTTTGATGTGACCAACAGCTATATCCGCGACTACAATACCTCTTATGCCGCTCATATTCTGGGCTATACCGGTACGATCAGCAGCGAGGAGGCGGAGGACTACCTTGCGCGCGGCTATGCGCTGGACGCGCAGATCGGCATCAGCGGCGCGGAAGCCGCCTTTGAGGACTATCTGCACGGAACGGATGGCGAAGCCCGCGTGACGCGCACATCGGGCGGCACGGTCACCGGTACGGTCTACACAGAGGAGCCGGTGCCGGGCGACCATGTCTACCTCACCATTGACATCCGCCTGCAGGAGACGGCGGAAAATGCGCTCAGCACCTACATCACCACGGAAAACGAACGCCGCGCGGAGGACGAGGGGGAGGATGCGCAGCTCATCACCGGCGCGGCGGCTGTGGCCGTGGATGTCCGCACGGGAGAGCCGCTCGCCATCGCAAGCTGGCCCAGCTACGACGCCTCCACGCTGCTCTCCAACTACGCCGCTGTTGCAGCGGAGGAGAACAGCCCGCTTTATAACCGCGCGCTGCAGGCGGCTTATACGCCCGGCTCCACCTTCAAGCCCTGCGTGGCGATTGCGGGACTGGCGGAGGGGAAAATTTCCACCGGCACCATTATCACGGACGAGGGCGTTTACACCAGGTATGAGGACGCGGGCTATACGCCGTCCTGCTGGATCTGGAGCGCCACCGGAACGACCCACGGCGACCTGACGGTCAGCGGCGCGATCACCCACTCATGCAACTATTTTTTCTATACGCTCGGCGATTATCTCCAAATCAGCCTGATGGCGAAGTATGCGGCGGGCTTTGGTCTTGGCGAGCATACCGGCATCGAGCTTTATGAGGAGATCGGCAAAATGACCAGCGACGAGTATTTTCAGGAGAAGTATGGCCGCGACGTCTATGCCGGCGAAACGATACAGGCCGCCATCGGGCAGGCGGAAAACCAGTTCACGCCGCTTCAGCTTGCGGAATACTGCGCCGCCCTGGCCAACAACGGAACACGCTATTCGGCGTCCATCCTCAAGAGCGTCTACAGCTACGATTTCAGCGAGCAGGTCTATGAGCGCGAGGCTGAGGTACTCTCCACCGTGGAAACGGAGGAGGAGTATTACGAGGCGGTGCAGGAGGGGATGCGCGGTGTCGTGGGCAGCTTGAGCGCGTTCAGAGGCGCGTCCTATACGGCGGCGGGCAAAACCGGGACCGCAGAGGTGGGCGAAGGGCAGACCAACACGGGCGTTTTTATCTGCTATGCGCCTTATGAGGAGCCGGAAATCGCCGTGGCTGTGGTGATCGAAAAAGGCTCGTCGGGCAGCGCCGTTACCGAAATCGCAAAGGAAATACTGGATTATTACTTCTCTTTCCAGAGCAGCACGATGGTGCTGGAGGCGGAGAATCAGCTGCTGAAATAAATCTCAGAGAAAAATCGCAATTTTCACATTTTTGCACTTGCCAAACCGATAAAAATAGTGTAAAATGGCAGAGCTGACGGTTTAACAGTAGTGGAACCGTGACGAACCGGACGGATGCGGTAGTGATGCACCGTTTTGTGTCCGCTGCGAACTATGATGACTCCATGAAAGGACGGTACTTTCTTTTGAATATTGCGATTATGTCCAATGACAGCAAGAAAGAGCTGATGGTCAGCTTTTGTGTGGCCTATTGCGGCATTTTGGCCGACCACAGCCTTTGCGGGACAAAAACCACGGGAAAAATGGTCAGTGAGGCCACGGGACTGCCGATCACGCTCTGCCTTTCCGCCAGCCAGGGCGGCAGCCAGCAGATCGGCGCGCGGATCGCCTATAACGAGATCGACCTTGTACTCTTTTTCTGCGACCCGGACGATTTTGAGGGGCAGCAGCTTGTCAACGAAATTTCACGCCTTTGCGACCGATACAGCATCCCCTTTGCGACCAACGCTGCAACGGCGGAGGTGCTGATCCAGGGCTTGCGCCGCGGCGATCTGGACTGGCGTAATATCGTCAACTCCCGCAACCGTTGAGCTGTGCCCCCGCGCGGGCGGGATGGGATCAAACGGTCAAAAACTCCCTGCTCTGTTTGCAGGGAGCCATTGACATTTTCGTATTTTTTGGTAAACTTGCTTTCATCAGATATGTTGTGCAGACCATAGCAGACCATATCTGATGAAAGTTTTTTCATGAACAGACGCGGTTCGTTTCCGCCGGATGGAGGAGCTTTGCCCGGTGCGTGGATGCGGATTGTGCATAAAGGAGAAGGGAAACATATGAATCGAATCAAACCACGGACGCTCTCCGGCTTTATGGAGCTGCTGCCTGCCGACCAGATGAAGATGGAGGCGTTTATGGAGACGCTCCAGCACACTTATGCGCTCTATGGCTTCACGCCGCTGGATACGCCGGTGATCGAATCTGCGGAGGTGCTGCTGGCCAAAGGCGGCGGCGAAACGGAAAAGCAGATATACCGGTTTCAAAAAGGCGACAGCGACCTTGCCCTGCGCTTTGACCTGACTGTGCCGCTGGCAAAATATGTTGCGCTGAATTATGCAAAGCTGTCGTTCCCGTTCCGCCGCTACCAGATCGGCAAGGTCTACCGCGGCGAGCGCGCGCAGCGGGGGCGCTTCCGCGAGTTTTATCAGGCGGACATCGACATCATCGGGGACGGCGCGCTGGATATTCTCAATGAGGCGGAAATCCCGTCCATCATTTACCGGACGTTCCATGCGCTGGGTCTGTCAAAATTTGTCATCCGGGTCAATAACCGCAGGATACTGAACGGCTTCTACGCCATGCTGGGACTCTCCGCGCAGAGCGGCGAAATCATGCGCACGGTGGACAAGCTGGACAAAATCGGCGCGGAGAAGGTGCGCGCGCTGCTGATGGAGGACTGCGGCGTTTCGCCTGCGGACGCGGACGAGATTTTGCGCTTCATCGCAATCGGCGGAGGCAGCGCTGCGGTCATCGCCGCGCTGGAGGGCTACCGTGGGCGGAATGAAACATTTGACCGCGGACTGGATGAGCTGAAGGCCGTGACCGCCTATCTGCCGGAATTTGGCGTGCCGGAGGAGAATTTTGCCGTCGATTTAACCATCGCGCGCGGGCTGGACTACTATACCGGCACGGTTTACGAAACCACGCTGACCGAGCATCCGGAAATCGGCTCCGTCTGTTCTGGCGGGCGCTATGATGATTTGGCGGGGTACTATACTGACCGCGCGCTGCCCGGTGTTGGGATTTCCATCGGGCTGACCCGTCTGTTCTATGTCCTGCAGGAACAGGGGATGCTCTCCAATGCAATCGTCACCGCGCCGGCGGACGTGCTGGTGATCCCGATGACCACAGACCTTGCGCTTGCCGTCAGGACCGCGACGACGCTGCGCGCGGCGGACATTCGGGCGCAGCTTTACACCGAGCAGAAAAAATTCCGCGCGCGCATGACTTATGCAGACCGCATGGGCTTCCCGTTCGTCATCCTCATCGGAGAGGACGAGATCGCGCGGGAAAAGGTGACGCTCAAGGATATGCGGAGCGGCGAACAGATCGCCGTTTCCCCGCAGATGGCTGCGGCGGCTGTGCAGCGGGCGCTGGAGGAGCGCAAAGGCGGCGCCGTGATTCAGGAATAATGCGGCGGCAGTTACGCTGAAACAATCGACTGGTTATATACACGAAATAATAATATAAAATAAAAACTGATATGTTGAAGGAGCAAGCAGGAGCCATGACGCAAAACAGAACGCATACCTGCGGCGCGCTCCGCGCGGAGAACGCGGGGGAGCGCGTCCGCCTTGTCGGGTGGATGGAGAATGTACGGGAAGTGGGCGGCAGCCTTGTCTTTGTCGTCCTGCGGGACTTTTACGGTACCACGCAGCTCAAGACGGAGGACCCGGAGATGATCGCCGCGCTGCGGGCGCTGAATAAGGAGTCCACCATCGCGGCGGAGGGCGTGGTGCAGCTTCGTTCCAGCCGCAATCCCAAGCTGCCCACCGGCGATGTGGAGATCGTGCTGGACAAGCTGGAGGTGCTGGGACGCTGCCGCTATAACGAGCTGCCGTTTGAAATCAACCGCAGCCGCGAGGCGGACGAAACTGCGCGCCTGAAATACCGCTATCTTGACCTACGCAACCCGGCGGTGAAGGACAATATCGTCCTGCGCTGCAATGTGGTCGCCGCGCTGCGCAGCGCAATGCTCGACCACGGCTTTCTGGAGATCACAACGCCGATTTTAACCGCGTCGTCCCCGGAGGGGGCGCGGGATTATCTTGTCCCGGCGCGCAAGCACCCCGGCGAATTTTATGCGCTGCCGCAGGCGCCGCAGCAGTTCAAGCAGCTTTTGATGACCGCGGGCTTTGACCGCTATTTCCAGATCGCGCCCTGCTTCCGCGATGAGGACGCGCGCGGCGACCGTTCGCCCGGCGAGTTTTATCAGCTCGACATGGAGATGGCGTTCGCCACGCAGGAGGACGTATTCGCCGTGCTGGAGGATGTGCTGCCGCCGATTTTTGCGCGCTTTGGCGCTTATCACACCGCCTCCACGCCGCCGTTCCGCCGCATCCGTTATCTGGACGCACTGGAAACCTACGGAAGCGACAAGCCCGACCTGCGCATCGACCTGACGTGCAGGGACGTGACGGATCTGGTGCAGTCATGCGGCTTCGCGCCCTTTGCCGATGCAACGGTCAAGGCGGTTCCGGTTTCCGGCTGCACCCTGACACGCAAGCAGATCGAGAAGCTGCTTGCGGACTGCGAGGTGCAGGCCGGGAGCAAGCTCTACTGGTGCAAGGCGGACGAGTCCGGTGCGCTGACCGGCGGCGTGGCAAAGTTTTTGCAGCAGGATGCGGCGGCGCTTGCGGAACGGCTCTCCCTTGCGCCGGGGACGCTGGCGGTATTCACCGCAGGCAGCCCTGACGCGGCGCGGAAGGCCGCAGGTGTTGCGATCAAGCTGTTCGGCGCGGCCTGCGAGGGGCATATGCGGAAGGAGTGCTACGAGTTTTGCTGGATCGTGGATTTCCCGATGTACGAAATCGGGGAGGAGAGCGGCGAGCTGGAATTTTGCCACAACCCGTTCTCCATGCCGAGCGGCGGACTGAAAACATTGGAGCAGGCGGAGCGCGGAGAAATCGACCCGCTGACGATCACGGCGGATCAGTATGATCTGGTCTGCAACGGTGTGGAGCTTTCGTCCGGCGCGGTGCGGAATCATGACCCGGACATCATGGTCAAGGCGTTTGAGCTGGTGCGTCTGGGCGAGGCGGATGTGAAGCGCCGCTTCCCTGCAATGTACAACGCCTTTTGTTATGGCGCGCCGCCCCATGCGGGCATTGCGCCCGGCGTGGACCGCATGGTCATGCTTCTGGCGGGAGAGGAGTCCATCCGTGAGATCATCCCGTTCCCGATGAATAAAAACGCGCAGGATGTGATGATGGGCGCGCCCGGCCCGGTGGAACAGAAGCAGCTTGATGAGCTGCACATCGCCGTCACCGTCGCACGGGAGGAATGAGCGCCGACGCGGAAACAGACCTGAATATCCTTAGCGGCCAGCGCGCAGGGCTGTTTGGCCTGTCCATTCTTTGGATCATGCTGTTCCATTGTTCCGTGCGCCCTGCGTGGTTCCCGCTTTGGCTGCTGGCGTCCACCGGATATGCTGGCGTGGATGTGTTTCTGCTCCTGTCCGGTATCGGGCTGTATTATTCGATGGAACGCGACCCTTCGCCGCTCCGCTTTTATCGCAGAAGGCTTGCGCGGCTGCTGCCGCCGTTCCTGCTGGTGGCGCTGGTTTACGAAGGGACGCGCTGGGCGACGGGAGCAATCGGCGCGGGCGATTTCCTCCGCAACGTAACGCTGATCAGTTATTGGACGCGCGGCGACCAAAGCTATTGGTTCCTTGCGGCGGTGGGATTATTTTATCTGTGCTATCCGCTGATTTATCGGATGATAAAGGCACGGCATCGCCTTTTACAGACACTGGTTCTGGCGGCGTCGGTGGCGATGGCCTTTGCGCTCCGGCGCAACGGCGTGCTTTTCTATCGCTATTGTGGATTGGTATTCCGTATTCCGGTTTTTCTGCTGGGTTGCTATGCCGCGCCCGCCGTAAAAGCCGGACGGCGATTGAGAACGTGGCCGCCGCTTTTGTTTTGCGCCGCCGCTGCGCTGCTGTGCTGGTATCTCTGGATTTTCTGCGACCCGTGGTATTTGCGGATGTACCTGTTCCTCCCGCTGAGCGCCGCCCTGTGTCTGGGCGGCGGCATCCTGCTCTCGTTCGTGCCGACGAGCGGCGTTGCAAAGAGCCTTCTTTGGACAGGGGGGTGGTAACATTGGAGTTTTATTTGATACATGAAAAACTGATTTCTGTGCTGACATG
>JAJBUU010000018.1 GCA_020860205.1 Oscillospiraceae bacterium
CGGGTCGGCCCTGCGTAACAGTCAGCCCCCTCAGTAACCGAACCCCCGGCTGAAACGGAAGCCCCCACAGCAACCGAAGCCCCGGCGGAGCCGGAAACCCCTGCGGAGGCTGAACCTCCGGCGGCGGAGGAACCTGTGGACGGAACAGACTGAAAAAGCACCTGCGGCTGACAGGCATTTTTGCCAGCCGCGTCTGCCGATTGGCACAGCAAGGCCCAGAGAAACGCATGATACCGGGTTCAACTTTTCAAATAAAAGCGAGAGGACGGAGTTTTGTTTATGGACGCGACACAGAAAACCTTTTATATCACCACGCCGATTTATTATCCCTCGGATAAGCTCCACATCGGTCACACCTATTGCACGGTGGCGACGGACGCCATCGCCCGCTACAAACGGCTGACCGGCTATGATGTGCTGTTCCTGACCGGAACGGACGAGCATGGACAGAAGATCGAAACGAAGGCGAAGGAAACCGGTGTGACTCCGAAGGAATTTGTAGACCGCATCGTGGAGGGCGACAAGGGTGTCAAGGCGCTCTGGCAGCTGATGAATATCAGCAACGACCGCTTTATCCGAACAACGGATGATTACCATGTCGCCGCCATCCAGCGCATTTTCCGCCGGATGTACGACAAGGGAGACATCTACAAGGGCAAGTATGTCGGCAAATACTGCACCCCCTGCGAGAGCTTCTGGACGGAAAGCCAGCTTGTGGACGGCAAATGCCCCGACTGTGGCCGACCGGTCACGGACGCGGAGGAAGAGGCCTATTTTTTCCGGCTGAGCCGCTATGCCGAACCGGTGCGCAAGCTGCTGACAGAGACAGACTTTTTGCAGCCGCAGTCCCGCGTAAACGAGATGGTGCATAATTTCCTCGACCCCGGTCTGGAGGATCTCTGCGTTTCCCGCACCAGCTTCACATGGGGCATCCCGGTGGACTTTGACCCCGGTCACGTCGTCTACGTCTGGGTGGACGCGCTGAGCAATTATATCACCGCGCTGGGCTATGAGAACGACCGCTATGACGATTACGCAAAATATTGGCCCGCCGTTCACATCGTCGGCAAGGAGATCGTCCGGTTCCACTCCATCGTCTGGCCTGCCATGCTGATGAGTCTGGGCGAGCTGCTGCCAAAGCACGTCTTTGGCCACGGCTGGCTGGTGATCGACGGCGGCAAGATGAGCAAGTCCAAGGGCAACGTCGTGGACCCCTATATGCTGGCCGAGCGCTATGGCGTGGACGCGCTCCGCTTTTTCCTGCTGCGCACCTTCCCCTTTGGTTCGGACGGCAACTTTTCCAACGAGCTGCTGCTGAACACCATAAACAACGACCTTGCGAACGACCTTGGAAACCTGCTCAGCCGCAGCACCGCGATGATGGAGAAATACTTTGACGGAGTGATCCCTGCGCAGCGTGCGGACGGAGCGGAGGATGCTCCGTTTTTGGAGGTCATCCACGGTCTGCGTGACCGCTATGCCGCCGCAATGGAGCAGTTTGCGCCGCACCGCGCACTGGAGGAGGTTTTCCGCGTTATCCAGCGTGCAAACAAATATATCGACGAAACCGCGCCGTGGGTTCTGGCAAAAGATATGGAGAAAAACGGCGCGCGGCTGGCCGCCGTGCTGTATAACCTGCTGGAGAGCTGCCGCATCGTCGGCGTTCTGCTGACCCCGTTCATTCCGGAGAGCTGCGAAAAGCTCTTTGCGCAGCTTGGCGCTGCGCCGGATGTGCAGACATGGGAAAGCACCGCCGTCTGGGGCGCGCTGCCAGCGGGAACGAGCGTGAAAAAAGGCGCCGCGCTGTTCCCGCGCCTTGACTTAAAGCGTGAGCTGGAGGAGCTGGAAGCCATCACAGAGGCCGCAAAACACGCCGCCGCATCCCCTGCCGTGGAGCTGGAACCGCAAAGTCCGGAGAACGTGGACTTTGATACTTTCTGCAAGAGCGATTTCCGCGCGGTCAAGGTGAAAAACTGTACCGCAGTGAAAAAGAGCGAAAAGCTGCTCTGCTTCACGCTGGACGACGGCACCGGCACGGATCGTCAGATCCTATCCGGCATTCACAAGTATTACGAACCGGAGATGCTCATCGGCAAGACCCTGCTTGCCATCGTGAACCTGCCGCCGCGGAAGATGATGGGTCTGGAAAGCTGCGGGATGCTGATTTCTGCCGTACACAAGGTCGATGGACAGGAAAAGCTGAACCTTGTCATGCTGGATGACGCCATCCCCGCTGGCGCAAAAATGTGCTGATAGCCTGCAACGCATCGTGGTCAACGCCGCACCGTCAGAACTGCGCGTCCTGCTGAATCATGCAGTTTGCAAAAAAGAAATCAAAACAGCGCTGCATTCGGGTGAATGCAGCGCTGTTGATTTGCATTTATACCAAAAAAAGGCAAAAAAATAGCCCTCAACCGTTTTGCATACCTACACGGTCGAGGGCTATTCTGCACTTTTGTTATCTAGCATCATTTGTTTACCTCCGTTTCCGCGGATTCTTCAAAAGATTGTTTTTCGCAACTGCCTGACTGCATCCAATCCGAATCGCGTCTCTTTCAACAAATACAATTCTCTAAGCGAGCTACTTGAAAGACCGTCCCGACCAACGCATCTGCAATCACTTCCCGCTCCATATTCCGGAGCCATCTATCCTTAAATCCTCTTTATGATTAAAATATACCATACTGTTCCGGTTTTTGTCAAGCGTTTTTTGTGAAAATTTCAAGATTTTTTCGTCCCCCCGTGTCACCTTCCCGCTTTCCAAAACAGCGAAATCACCCACGGCAGCAGATTTATGAAATCAAATGCGGCGGGACTGGCAGAAAACAGCCGTCAGCCGCCGTATGCGCATTTGCGCGGTAATGCGCAAAGGTATCGGCAGCAAAAAAACGACCCGATTTCAGTGCGGCAGATTGACAGCGCTGAGGAACAGCCGCCCCATTTCGTGCTGCGGACCGTCTGTATGGAGCGTCACGTCCGTAAACCCGGCGCGCTCCAGCAGCGCAGTCAGCTTCTCCGGCGTATGCGCATACTCGATATGCTCCTCAAATGCCCGCCGCCAGTTCTGTCCATCCGCCCGGCGAAACAGGTCGATGCCATAAATCAGCGCGTTTTCCTCCTCGTCAAAGTCTCCGCGCCAAAGGCAGAGGGCGTCCTCCGTTTCGTCCACAAACACGCCGCCGGAACGGGCGCGCAGGCACGCCGGGTCATGAATATCAAAGGCGAACACGCCGCCCGGCTCGATGAACAGGTGCAGGCGTCGGAGCGTTTCCGGCAGCGTTTCCGGCGGGAGGTAATTCATCCCGTCCAGCGAGCAAAACGCGCCCTCCACCGTTCCATAAAGGTCCAGCTCGTCCGCCGCCTGACAGAGCAGCAGCGGGGCGGCAAAGCGTTCCGCGTCCGCCTGTATCGCTTTCTCAGCGGCCAGCGACAGCATTTCCGGCGAGGCGTCCGCCCCGATCATCGTATGACCACGGCGCGCCAACAGCAGCGTCATCGTTCCTGTGCCACAGCAAAGGTCGAGCAGTGTCATGCGCGCCTTTCCGGAGCGGCACAGCAGCGTACAATAGTAGTCCGCAAATTCCATATAAGGGACATCGCGGGTGAAGCCATCGTACCAGCGCGCCAGCGCACTGTAGGCGGCGCACTCCTCCCGCGTTTCGTTCTCTGCGTCCATTTTGTTCCACGCTCCGTTTCTCCAGACATTTCTCTTGTTTATCCTATCTTACCGCTTTTTCCCTCAAAAGGCAAGTGTCACCGCGAAAAAAGCTGCTCGTCCGGCAAAATCACTCCGCGCGCTGACAGGCGCTCCCTCACAGGATCATGTGAGCCGCAAAATCCCTACCCCGCCTGCCAAAGGCGGCAAACCGCACAGGGATTTCCTTTGCAGTGGCAGCGACCAAACAAAAATCGCTCCCAGCCAAAGACTGGGAGCGATGCAAAGGTAAAAATTACAGCTCTGCGAGGCAGATGAAAACAGGGTTCTCCACCGGAGCCTCGGTGATCTGGGTCAGCGCGCCGGTCTCCTGATCGACAGCGTATGCACGGATCACATCGTCCGGGCGAACCGGAACAAGCAGAACCTTGCCATCCGGAGTGAGCTGCATATCACGCACAGCGTCCTTCGGGTCGGCGGGGCACTTGCCGACAGGCAGAGAGAAGCTCTTGGTGAGGGTGCCGTCTGCCGCAATCTGATAGCAGACGATGGTGTCCTCGCCGCGGTTGTTGACATAGACCAGCTTGCCGTTCGGGGTGACCTGAACGGTGGCCAGCTCATTGCGTCCGCTGAAGCCTTCCGCAACCGTGGACTTCTTGTCCACGAAATGCAGGATGCCGTTCTCGGAATCGAAGGAGAACGCCCAGATTTCAGAGGAGAACTCGCAGGTCATGAACGCATGGCCGTTGTTGTCAAACGCGATGTGACGCGGGCCGGTGCGCAGCGGCGCCTGATAGATGGAGGCAAGCACCAGCTTGTCGCCGCCCAGACGGAACACATAAATCTTCTCGCTGGCCTTCTCGCACACCAGCAGGAATTTGCCGGAGGGATCGACAACAACGATATGCGCATGGGGGCTGGCTTGGGAGTGACCGCCGCCCTGCGGGGAGCTGTTCGGATCCATGCCGTGACCGGTGAACACAAAGCAGTCGCAGGCCGGCTCGATGGAACCGTCCGCATTCAGCGGATACTGAACGGTGGTGGAATCGTCATAGACGAACTTGTTGCTCCATGTGCCGTCAGAGTTCTCAACAGCCTTGAGCACGCAGTCAAACTTGCCGTGGTTGGCGGTGAACAGATACTTCTCGTCCGGGCCAACGCAGACGGATGCGCAGCTGCTGCCGATGGTCGGCTGCTTGTTGATCAGGCTAAGACCGGCGGTCTGCGGGTCAACCTTGAAAGCCATAACAGTCGTCGGCGGATTGGCGGAACGACCAGAATCCTTTCTCTCATCCACAGCATAGAGGGTCTTGGTCCCCTTTGCATAGGCGAGGAAGCCGGCATAAATCGGCTCGCCTACACCATTGTTCAGCGGAGTGATGGTTTTGGCGCCCTCGCCAATTTCAAAGACGTCGATACCACCGGCCTTGGGGCCGACATTGCCGCGGCCAACATAGGCAATCAGTTTACTCATTTTTGTTTGCTTCCTTTCAATTCAGTTCAGTTGCCCGTCAGATTACTTGCCGGGTTTCAGCTCCGGAAGAGTGTTCGGATTCACAGGGATACCCGGACGGCCAGGATACTTCTTCATGATCTCGGCAAGGCGCGGATCATCCTGGCAGCACAGCCAACCATCCTTGTAGACGGGAACCGGCGTGCCTCCCTCCGGCTCGATCGTAAGCGTGCACTTGCGGATATCGCCGGTGATGTGCGGATAGAAGTTGTAGCCAGGACGGCCGCCGGCAGAGCCGAGGTGCCAATGCACGTTGGAGCAATCCATATGCTCGATGGTACGACGATAGATGTCGTTCGGGCACTGATAGTAGTTGACGTGGGCATTCGGATGGATGCCGAAGTGGAAGGTATCGAACAGCCAGATCTTCTCGCCGACCTTGCCTTCCATCTCCTTCAGGAACGCATACAGCTTCTTGGCCTCTACGCCGCCTTCGATGCCGACCATCTTGCTCTCCTCGACGGTGATTTTGATGGGATCGCTCCAGTACGGGGAGATGCCGATGAACTTGGACCACCAGGGCAGCATCTCGGTGAAGTAGAGAACGCCGTTGACATGGGTGCAGTTGATCGGGGGATGTACCCACTCCGGGCAGGGCAGATAGTGAGAAGAATTCTCACGCCAGGAATCATAGGGCATACCGGGAACGCCGCGGCCATGCTCGTCCTCGCGCTTGACGGGGTTCACGGTGAAACCGGTCAGGTTGGTGCCGTTGGGATCGGTCATGGTGAACTTGGTCGGCTTGTCAAGGTTCATGAACGGCTCAGAGCTGATGTGACGCAGCATAATGGTCAGCTCATACGGGGTACGCGCCCAGTCGGTCATCATCAGGTCAGCGGTTACAGGGAACACACGAACCATCCAGGTACCGGCGTCGTAGCCTTCTGCAGTGGCCTCTTTCGGCTGCTTGTCCGGGGTCTGCGGGAAGTCCTTGCGGCCCTGCTCGGTCATGCGCTCCGGATCACCAAGGTGAGATCTCTCGATATGGTCACGGAAGTCCGCGATCTCCTCGACCGGCATCTGCCACGGGGTGTTGACAATGATGTCAGCGCCTTCGATCGCCTTCTTGACCACGGGGGGATAACGCCACTCGTGTACCAGCTGCGGATCATCGACCCACAGGATGGAGCAACGATGGCCACGGGATGTAAAGGCGGTGGAAATCCAGGAGATCGCTTCCTCGTCGATCAGGTTGTCGCCGCCATAAAGGCCGTCCTTGTGTGCAAGGATCACGACCTCCTTCTTTGTACCTTTGACAGCTCTGCCTACGCAGTTGTCAACCATGTCGGACAGGAATTCCCACGCCTGCTCAGGGATACCAACTTGGGGTGCCATAGTAATTTCCTCCTTAAAATTTTTTCACTTGTTCTGTCACCCGACAGATTACATGAACAGAAAAAAAGCACCGGGTTGTCAGCCGGGATTACGCCGTCTAGCAACTCACTGCATACCTTATTATAACGATTCTTTCCCGTTCTGTCAATATTTTTTTCTCCTGAATTTCCAATCTGTTCACAATTTTCTCGCGTCGGGAACGATACAGATACCGGGGGCATCGCAACAAGCGCGATACCCCCGGCGTTCATTTTACTGTTTCGGCCTGTGATCTTACACGCCGAGCCACTTCTGCTTAATCTCCGGATCCTCGACCAGCGCCTGCGGCTCGCACTCATGCACAATGCTGCCCTTGCTGACGATGTAAACATAGTCTGCGCAGCCGATCGCCATGTTGAAGTTCTGCTCCGCAAGGAACACGGTCAGCTTATCCTTCAACGCAGAAATCACGTCGCCGATCTGTTTGATGACCATCGGAGCAAGCCCCTCGGACGGTTCGTCCATGATTAGCAGGTCAGGGTTCGTCATCAGCGCGCGTCCGACCGCCAGCATCTGCTGCTCACCGCCGGAGAGCAGGTTGCCGTAAAGTCCTTCGCGTTCTTTCAGGATCGGGAAAAACTCGTACACGCGATCCAGCGTCCATGCGTCCGGTTTCTCCTGCCCGCGCGCGCCGATCAGCAGGTTCTCCTTCACGCTCAGCGAGGGGAAAATGCCGCGTCCCTGCGGGACATAACCGATTCCCAAATGGGAAATCTTGTGCGGTTCCAGACCGCTGATCGTAGTACCCTTGAAGGTGATGGTCCCGTCTTTCGGCGGAGTCAGTCCCACGATCGAGCGCATCAGGGTCGTTTTGCCCATGCCGTTGCGTCCAAGCAACGCGACGATTTTGCCGCGCGGGATCTCCAGAGACAAATCCCACAGGACATGGCTGGTCCAATAATAGGTGTTGATTTTGTCAACGCTTAACAATACATTATCCACGTTCCGTCCTCCCGTCAGCTATGCGCCTTGTCGTAGGTGTCGTCCTCGCCGCCGAGATAGACTTCCTGTACCTTGGAATCGGCAGCGATTTCGGAAGGAGGTCCCTTGCTGATGATGGTACCATAATAAAGCACCATGATCTCATCTGCAAGCGCAAACACGAGGTCCATATCGTGAGCGCAGAACAGCAGCGCTGTGTTCCCGGCCAGACGGCGCAGAATCTTGATGAAGCTGTCCACCTCCGCAGTGGGCAGACCGGCGCTTGGCTCGTCCAGCAGCACCAGCTTCGGCTTTGCGGCAAAGCCCATCACCATTTCCAGCATACGCTGTTCGCCATAGGAGAGCAGCGTGGGCGGCTCGTCCTTGTATTGCAGCAGACCGGCAATGTCCAGCAGGCGCTCCGCCTCGTCCACCAGATCCGCGCGCTTTTCCAAACGGCGGAACATATGCAGGTGGCTCGTTTCTCCGCCATAAAGCGCCATCATCACGTTCATCAGCACGCTGGGCTGCCAGAACAGGTTGTTCACCTGGAACGAACGCCCAAGGCCAAGATGCAGCCGCTTATTCGGAGAAAGATTGGTGATGTCGTTGCCATAGAAGGTAATCTTGCCCGCAGTCGCAGGACCCTGACCGCCGATGGTGTTGAGCAACGTACTCTTGCCCGCACCGTTCGGGCCGATCAGCGCAAGGCGTTCGCCCTCTTTCAGGTCAAAGTCAACGCCGTGCAGAATTTTCAGACCGCCGAACGCCTTTTCCAGCTTTTCGGCTTTCAAAATCACTTCGCTCATCGTTATCTGCCCTCCTCAACCAGTTCTGTTTCGGCAGATTTTGCGCTGGCCAGCTCTTTCGCAAAGAACTTTGTGCCGACCCAATCCCAGAAGCGCGTCAGGACAGGCGCAAGACCGCCCTTCAGGAACAGGATGCAGCAGACATAAAGTCCGCCGAGCACCAGCGGCCATCTGGACTGCATATGCGGAATCTGCGGCACATAGTTCTTGACCAGCATGATGACCGCCGCGCCCAGCGCAGGACCCCAGAGGGTTGCGCCGCCGCCCAGAATGACCATCAGCATCGGCAGTGCCGAGGACTCGATGTTGAACAGCTCCGGGTTGACGATGCCGTAGACATACGCATAAAGAAGTCCCGCAATGCCGGCGAAGATACCCGCAATGATGATGCCGGTATACTTCAGCTGCCATGTGTTATAGCCCAGTGCGCGCATTCTGCCTTCGTTGCCGCGGATGCCTTCCAGCGTGTGACCGAAGGACGAATGCATCACTTTATACAGGAGGAATGCACACAGACCCACGATAATCAGCACAAGGAAATATTTTCCTGTGATGTTCCACTTCATTTCAAAGCCGAAATTCGGATTGGAAACCTGCAGGCCGTCCGCGCCCTTCGTGACGGTTTTCCAGTTGCTGGCAATGACGCTGAGAAGCTGACCAAAGGCCATCGTTACCAGCAGGAAGTTTGTACCGGAGAGCCGCAGTGTGAAATAACCGATCAGCGCCGAGAGGACCGCGCAGACCACGATGACCGCGACCAGCACGAGCCAGAAGTTGTTGATACCAAAGTGCTGATAGAGGATACCGACCGTATAAGCGCCCATGCCGAAATAAGCCGCGTGGCCAAAGGAGCGGTTTCCGGTGTAGCCCATGACTACATCCAGGCTCATGGCGAACAGGGCATAAATCAACACCTGGCAGAGAATACGGGTCGTGCTGTTGTTCACGGCCAGTCCAAGGACGACCATCACAACCAGCGCGAAGAGATAAGGCACTGCGTTATAGACCCGCAGTTTGGCACGGACAGCGGCGCTGGGATTCTTGCCCAGCATCAGCGGACTGAAAGAACGCGCCTTTGCCGCGGTCATGTTGGCGTAATCGTCGCTGGCCTTGTTCACGTCCAGCTTGCGTCCCATGAAGCCCTCCGGACGGATGACAAGGACGACGATCAGCACGATGTACTTCAGATAGGATGCAAGACCGGGGATGTAGGCATTGCCGAACGCCTGTACCAGACCGATGAGCAGACCGCCAAGCAGTGCACCGGGAATGGAGCCGGTACCGCCGACCACGACGACGATGATGGAATCCAGCAGGATGTTCCAGCCGGTCATGGTCACGATGTCGTCCTGCATACCGCCGACCATGCTGCTCAGACCTGCGACAAACGAGCCAAGGACAAAGACGAACATGAAGATCATGCGGTTGTTGATGCCGAGCGTGCTTGCAATTTCGCCGTTATCCATACCGGCACGCACCATGGAGCCGATTTTGGTTTTCTCCTGCATCAGCCAGATGGCAGCGCAGATGACAATGCCGAAGCCGATGATAAAGAAACGATAGACTGGAATCGTCACAGAACCGATGGCAACCGTGGCCTGCAGGAACAGCGGCTTGGGGATGCCCGCGCCGTAGCCGTCCCATATCCACTCTGTCACGTTCTGGAGAATGTTGATAATACCGATCGTCAGCAGAACCTGGTTTGCGGGGGTTTTATACAGCCGCCGCAGGAACCCGGTTTCGAGGATCAGACCCAGCAGTCCGCCGACGACTCCGCCGAACAGCACCGCAAGCGCCCAACTCCCCGTCAGTTGATAGAACCATACGCCGCAATACCCGGAGAACATATAGATTGCGCCGTGAGACATATTGACAACGCGCAGCAACCCCATCGTCAGCGTCATGCCGGAGGCCAGCAGGAAATAGACGAAGCCGGAGGATACGCCAAGTATCAATATGGATAAAAACTGACCCATTGAAAAAGTCTCTCCTTTTATCCCAAATAAGTCGGGTGAATGCCGAAGATGGACGCGCAGGATATACCTGCATATTTGGAGCGTTCCGGCAGTCACGCAGGTGTAAGCACGCATACACATACGCGCTGTGTGGAAAGCGAAAATGCGGGACATCGTCGCAAAAATACAGCGATGCCCCACATCTTTGCGCAATAGTTAAACTAACTAAAAAGATAGTTTGTTAGCCGTGCTTTGTCAGTCTGATCTTGATATGGGTGCAAAATCAGGTGTAATCGGAACCATCATAGCCGTCCGCGCCTACATCATAGAAGGTCTGGACAACCTGATAGTTATAGGTGCCGTCCTCAAGCTGGACAACCTTTACAATGTTGACGTCCTTCGTTGCAGCGCGGCTACCATCTGCAAAGAACACATGGCCTTCCGGACCGGTCAAGTCAACATCCAAGATCGCATTAAGCAGGGTTTCCGGATCGGTGTCGCCGTCGGTGGCATCCATCGCGGCCTGGAATACCTGCAGCGCCTGCCAGCAAGCACCGGCCAGGTTGTTGCCGCCCGGCACCGTGCCAAACTCCTCCTGCCATGCCGCAACCAGCGCCTCGTTTTCCGGGCTGTCGATGCTGTAGCAGTAGCTGATGACAGAGTAGGTGTCGTTATTGTTGACAATCGCGTTGACGATCTCCGGGTTGCTGTTGTTGAGCTGGTTCATAATGTAGAAGTCAGTGAAGCCGCCGTGCATGGTGCCGATAACCGGCAGACGGTCAGCCAGACCCAGCTCATACCAGGAACTCCAGAAGTTGATAGCGTCCGTGCTGGAGGTCCAGCCGGCGATGCCGTCTGCACTCGGATCGGTGAAGGTGGCCAGCAGGGAAGAATAGTCGCTGCCGGAAACCGGGAGCTCTACGCTCTGGATGATGTTGCCGCCCAGCGCAGTGAAGGTCTCCTCAAACGGGCCGACATAGTTGTCACCGCCGGTGGTCTGCTGACGGACAGTGTAGACATTGCGCCAGCCCAGCTCATAGTAGGCATAGTAAGCAACGGAGGTCGGGAGGCCGTTGGTGCTGCCGCCCTCGCCGACGACCCAGTCGCCGCTGGCCAGCATTCCGTTCGGAGTGCCGTTGTAGAGGATCAGGGGAACGCCGTTATCCTGCAGATAGCTGGCAACCGCGCTCTTGTGACCGATCTGGGTCGGCCCGAAGATGGCGACAACGCCTTCGGTCTCCACCAGGGTTGCCGCAGCCTGCGCTGCCATGCTGGAGTTGGACTGGCAGTCCTGCTCCACGACCTCGATCTCATAGCCGCCGCACAGACCGATGCGCTCTGCCGCGAAGTTGAACGCGGTCTGCGCCTGGTTGCCGGTCGCGGCCTCGTTGCCGGTCAGGTCAAGCAGGTGGCCGATTTTGACGGTACCCTTGACGGTGACTTCCTCAGTCTCGTCGGCATCGGTATCCGCCGGGGCTTCGGCTTCATCGCCCGTGGTCGCTGCATCACTGGTTGCAGTGGTGTCGCTGCTGGTGTCGGTGGTAGTGGTGCTGGAGCTGCCGCAGCCCGCGAACAGGGAAACAGCCAGCATCAGCGCCAGAACCAGCGCGAGCATTTTTCTGATTTTCATTTCGTTTCATTTCTCCTCGATTAAAAAATTTTTGCCGGGGATTATTTAATTTCCGTCCGCCCCGCTCCGCCGGTCACGGCTAAACACCGCCGGAACAGAGGCCGGAAGAAAATTCGGAATGAGAAAGGCCGGGTCTGCGTCCGAACCGGCGCGGCTCCCCCGCGTCCGGCTCTTGCGCCCGGCATCGTACAAATCCGGAAAACGAACCTGTGTGTCCGCATTCCCGTTCCAGCTTTTTGGATTCGATCCTCGTGGCATCCCGCATACTGCGTTATGTTCCATATGTAAGGTTCCTCATGAAAAGCTGATACAAATTTTGTTTTTCTGTCCCATCAATTTTTGTATATTATACAAAGTCCGAGCGAAATTGTCAAGCGGAAATTGTGAAAAAATTGCAGTTCCGCATTTTTCCATTTTGCTATATGAATGCCAAAAAATGACCCCCAGAATCCAAAACAAACCGCCTTGTCCGCGCCTTGCGGAAATTGCTATACTTATTAACGTTATCCGGCGCGGTTCGTCCTGCCCGGATGGTTCCAAAAATTTTGTAAAATATTTTTTATGGAGGTTCCCGATATGTCTATTCAGCCCTATGTCCATGTGGAAACTTTGGAGGAATACAGCGAGCGCTTCAAGGATTTTGCCAAGCTGGAGCGCACCGAGGACGGCATCCTGTTCTGCCAGCTGACCTGGAAAGGCGGCCCCGTTATGTGGAGCTACCAGACCCAGCACGCTTATGGCGAGCTTTGGACCGCCATCGGTCATGATAAGAAAAACGAGGTCATGATCCTCACCTGCACCGACCCCTACTGGCTGGTTCATGAGAGCGACCCCTCCTCCTTCGACGAGGTGGAGAACGGCACCGACGTGAACGCAAAGTTCAATGTCAACATCCCGGACACAATGAACTTTGTTGAGAATTTCATCAACGACATCGAAATCCCGACCATCGCCGCCATCAACGGTCAGGGAATGCATTATGAGTTCGCCCTGATGAGCGACATCACCCTCTGCGTGCCGGAGTACAGCTTCAGCGACGCGCACTTCTCCAAGAACATTGTCGGCGGCGACGGCATGAGCTTTGCCATGCGCACCTGCCTTGGCGTAAAGCAGTCCAACTACTTCATGTTCATGGAGCCGCAGATCCCGGCTGCAAAGGCGCTGGAGATGGGTCTGGTCAACGAGGTCGTGGAGCATGACAAGCTGATCGAACGCGCCTATGAAATCGCGCACTATCTGATGAAGACTGACCGCAGCGTCCGCCGTTTGCAGCACGAGATCGCGATCCGCCCGTGGAAGCAGTCCCTGCAGGACAACGAGCGCATCCATGTTCTCTGCGAGATGTATGGCGTGCAGCTCAACAAGTTTGAGCATCACTTTGACAAAATCGTCGAGTCCTTCGACGCAAAGCGCGACAACTGATCCATCGCTTTTCCTCCCGGAAATGCAACTGTCCGCCCGTTCCATTGGAACGGGCGGACAGTTTTTTTTGCATCGTGTCACTCGTACTGCGCCGCATAGAGCCGCCGGTAGACGCCACCGGCGCGCATCAGCTCCGCATGGGTCCCCTGCTCCACCACATCGCCGTGATCCAGCACCAGAATGTGATCCGCGCCGCGGATGGTGGAGAGCCGATGGGCAATGACAAAGCAGGTGCGTCCCTGCATCAGCGTGCGCATGGCCTGCTGCACCTGACGTTCCGTTCCGGTGTCCACATTGCTGGTCGCTTCGTCCAAAATCAGCATCCGCGCATCGTAGAGCATCGCGCGGGCGATGGTCAAAAGCTGCTTCTGTCCCTTGGAAATACCGCCGCCATCCTCTGAAATCACCGTTTCATAGCCCTGTGGAAGCTGCATGATGAACGAATGAATCCGCGCGGCTTTGGCCGCCTGTACGACCTCGTCCATCGTCGCGCCGGGCTTGCCATAGGCGATGTTTTCAAAAATCGTGCCCCGAAAGACCCATGTATCCTGCAAAACCATCGCGTAAGCGCGGCGCACGCTGCCGCGGGTACAGCCGAGCACGTTCTCATCGTCCACGTCGATTTCGCCGGATTGTGCATCATAAAACCGCATCAGCAGGTTGATGATCGTCGTTTTGCCCGCGCCGGTCGGTCCAACGATGGCGGTCAGGCTCCCGGCTCCGGCACGGAAGCTCAAATCATGCAGCACGGGTGTCTCCGGCACATAGCCAAAGCTGACATGGCGCAGTTCCACGTCCCCGCGCACATCGGCCAGCGCCGCCGCGCCCGGCGCATCTGTTTCCTCCTCCGGCGTATCCAGCAGCGTGAAGATACGTTCCGCTGCGGCCAGCGCGGAAAACAGCTCGTTGATCACGCTGGAAATCTCGTCGATCGGCCCTGAAAACTTGCGGGAGTAGAGGATGAACGAGGAGATTTGACCCAGCGTGACGATACGATACATATACAGCAGCGCGCCGAACATTGCAATGAGCGCCAGCGAAGCGTTGTTGATGAGGTTGATCGTCGGGGAGATGGCGAAACCATAATACTCCGCGTCATAATAAGCCTCCGCCGCCGCGTCATTGACCTCATGGAAACGCTCCTTCGCGCGTTTCTCGTAGGCGTAAGCCTGTACCGTGCGCTGCCCGGAGAGCAGCTCCTCGACAAAGCCGTTCAGCGCGCCGTATTTTTGGGAGCGTGTCACATAGCGCGGCTGGGTCTTTTTTCGCATTTTTGCCGTGAAAATCGTGGAAGCCGGGATCGCCAGCACAACGACGATGGAGAGCAGCGGCGAGATATAGACCATCATCACAAACGCGCCGACCACCGTGACCACACTGGTCAGGATATTCACCACATCAGTGGAGATGCAGGTTGCGACCACATCCACGTCATAGGATACGCGGCTGATGATGTCTCCGGCCTGGCTGCGGTCAAAAAAGGCGACGGGCAGGCGCATGAGCTTTTCAAAGATGTCCCGCCGCATCTGGGCGGCGACGGCGCGGCTGACATACATCATCAGCACATTCACAGCAATGGTAATCAGCGAGGAGAGCAGATAGCAAATCAGCATCCACTTTGCATAATAGCCGACGCGCGCAAAGTCCACGCTGCCCGCGCCCGCGTCTGCGGCGGTGATGGCGTTTCCCGCCATGCTCGGCCCGATCAGGCCCAGCACATTTCCGGCCAGACAGAACAGCAGCAGTGAAAACAGCAGCACACGATAATGCGAAACATAATCCAGCAGCCGCCGGAGCGCCCCTTTGGAATCCTGCGGCTTTTTCATTGTGGTTTGCCGGTTCATACCGCTTCCGCCCCCTCTCCCATCTGCGTTTCATAAATTTCCCGGTACTGCGCGCAGTCCTCCAGCAGCGCAGCGTGACTCCCCCGCCCGATGACGCGCCCCGCGTCCATCACCAGTATCTCGTCCGCGCTCCGGATGGAACTGACGCGCTGCGCTACGACAAGCAGCGTCGCGTCTCTGTGACGGTCCCGGATCGCCTGCCGCAGGGCAGCGTCCGTCCGATAATCCAGCGCGCTGGAAGCGTCGTCCAGCAGCAATATCTCCGGCGAACCGGCCAGTGCGCGCGCCAGCAAGACGCGCTGCCGCTGTCCGCCGCTCAACCCCACGCCATGCGCGGCAACGGCGCGTTCACCGCCGTCCCCTGTCAGAAAATCGCCCGCCTGCGCGTCCACGATTGCGGCGGAAAGCGCCCCTTCGGACAGGCTACGCCCAAAATCAATATTTTCCGCAACCGTGCCGGAGAGGAGCGTATCATTCTGGAACACCGCACCAAAGCGCCGCCGCAGCTCGCTCTTGTCATAAGTACGCAGGTCACGCCCATTCAGGTAAATATGGCCTTCGGTGGGGTCATAGAACCGCATAAGGAGGCTCAAAATGGTCGTTTTTCCACATCCGGTGGGGCCAATGATACCAACAGACGCGCCTTTTGCGACGGAAAAGCTCACGTCGCAAAGGCTCATCTGGCGCTGCTCCCCGGCAAAGGCCGCGCCGTCCGCGCCGCTGTCCTCACCATAGCGGAAGGAAACATGGTCGAATACGATAAAGCCCTCCCGCTCCGGCTGTGCCGCCGCATCTGCGGACAGCACCGGCAGCTCCGGCTCCTGATCCAGCACCTCCGTGATACGGCGGGCAGAGTTGTTAGCCTTAGAGAGCATCATAAAAATACGGTTCAAACCCGTCACGCCCATCAGCACCATATTAAAATAAGTCAGAAATGCAAGTATCACGCCCGGCTGCATCTCGCCGCTGTTGACCCGGCGCGCGCCGATAATCACGATCACCGTCAGTCCAACATTCAGCACCAGCGTGGTCAGCGGGCCGGGCAGCGACATGATGATACCCGCGCGCCGGTCGCTGCGCAGCAGCGCTTCGCTCTCCCCGGTGAACCGCGCGGTTTCGTAATCCTCGCGGCAGAGTGCCTTGACGACGCGGACGCCTGTGATATTCTCACGCAGGACGCGGATCACGTCGTCCGTGCGGCGCTGCACCCGGTCATAGAGCGGGATGCCCTTAAAGGAAATAAGCGCCACCGCCGCCACCATGATCGGTGTGATAACGCAAAGCACCAGCGAAAGGCGCACATCCAGCGTGAGCGTCAGGCCGATGCTGCCCAGCACCAGGATAGGCGCGCGAAAACAAAAGGTCTGCGCCGTTTGGAGGAAGCCCTGCACATTGTAGCAGTCTGAGGTCATGCGTGCGGTCAGCGAGGGCAGGCCGATGCGGTCAAGCTGGCTGCCGGATAGCTCCAGCGCGCGCGCAAAGAGGTCGCGGCGAATCTCATAAATCGCCCCGCGCGTCGCCTTGACGCTGAGGCGGTTGGAACCAAGATTCAGCAGCCGCTCCGCCCACGCGATCAGCAGCATCACACCGCCCCAAAGCAGCACCAGCCCCGCGTTCCTCGTCGGCGCAACGCGATCCACCAGATACTCCATAATATACGGCAGCAGCAGCAGAAACATCGTTGCGATGATCTTCATCACGATGCCGACCGCCACCGGCTTTCGATAATTTTTGAAATAGGAAAACATTCGTCCCATAAAACAGCCCGCTCCTTTCGTCTGCACCTGCCGATCTGATCACACAGATTATCCGACCCCGCCGCCAAAAAAGCAAATCCAAAAGTGGCCGCGATATTTCCGATTTGGAAACAAATTTAATTCCTACACAACGCAAAACGTAGCAGTTGCAACGGTTTCCGGGCTTATCTGGGTCGTAAAAAGCAGTTAAATTTGCCTCATTCCTACACTATTCATACAGTATTTCTACACCACATTTCCTATAAAATTTAGAATACACCCTCTCTTATTTTTCATCTGATCTTCTCTATCTCTTCCCGAAGCCACGAAAACTCCCGTTTGCTGTACGTTTTTTCGGTGATGTCGTTGATCGCGTGTCCGACGAGATACTTGATCGCATACTCGTCAACATTATATTTCTTTGCCATTGTCACAAACTGCACACGGGCATCATGGAGACGGTGATTCGAGTTTAATTCCAGAGTTTTACGAACTTTTTCAAACAAATGATTATACCGATAATACGTCATTTGAAAAAGATATTCGTCGCCATTTGATGCGGCGACATCGTATTTCTCTCGCACAAGCGGCTGTATCCGCGAATGAATCGGGACAGTACGGTTGATTCCGGCATCTGTTTTTAGGCCGCCGGTGAAGGACCAGTCTTCGAGATTGATATTTTCCAGCTTCAGATTCAACAGCTCATTCGGACGCCAGCCGGAATAGCACTGGATGACAACCATACAGACGCATGGGTCTGTGATATTTTCCAAAGCGTTTCCATTTCGTCATCGGTGTATGCGATGTGCTCCTTTTGGGTGGCGGTTCCTTTCACCGTATCTGCAGAAAGCCGGACGGAGCGGGCGTAGTTTTTATCGGTGTACTCATATTCCACAGCGTAGTCGAGCATCTGATTGAGCAGCGATTTGATATTTGACTTTGTATTATCGGAAGCTGGGCGCTCCCTGTCGCCGACCTGAATGGACGCAGTATCCAAGCAGGTTTTAATGTGCCGTGTTCGGATCATCCGTACAGGAATGTCATACAATCCATGGCAGTATTTCCAGGAAGCTGCGATCGCGCGGGTGCTGGAATCCGCAATGGTTTTGAAATAATCCGCCGACCACTTTTCATATAGTTCTTTCATTGTCGTGCCCTCGTTCAAATCGTTACGAGGCTGAGGTGATTCTTGGCGTTCTGGAGGGCTTTATCACGCCAGAGATGCTCGGCTCTGAGGATTGCCCGTGTGAAATGACGATGCAGCGATGGAGGACGCAAAAAATGCACGCTCTTTTGTGAAAGGAGTGATTCTAATGAATCAAATTATATTATACGGTCTTGGAAATGCAGAACAGCAGTACATCGTACAGAGGTACTCAAGTTTTGTATATCCCGAAAACAAGGAGAAGGTGCTACATGAACTTCAACAGGCATTCGGACCTTAGAGGTCAACATGCGTTCCTCAGCGCGAGCAAGTACCATTGGCTCAACTACGACGAGGAGAAGCTGATTACGGCTTACACCAACTATCAGGCTGCGCAGCGCGGAACCGAACTTCATGACTTTGCTGCAAAGTGCATCGAGCTTGGTCAACGGCTTCCGAATCGGAAGGAAACTCTGAATCTGTATGTCAACGATGCGATCGGCTACAATATGACACCGGAACAGGTATTATATTATTCACCGAATTGTTTTGGAACAGCAGACGCTATTTGCTTCCGAAATCACCAGCTTCGGATTCATGATTTTAAGAGCGGGCAAGTCCCCGCGCACATGGAGCAGCTTGAAATTTATGCTGCTCTTTTTTATTTGGAGTATAAGAGCATTGTTGACTTGAAAAAGATGAAGACCGAGCTTCGCATCTATCAGAATAACGAAGTGCTTTGTCATACTCCGGAATTGGACGCCATTATATTTCTGGCGGATCGGATTATTGCTGACGATAAAATTATTACGAAGCTGAGGATGGAGGAAGGTTGAGCATGGATATTTTCACATTTGACAGTTTGGACGATTTGTTCGCTGACGATTATTTCGAGCATTACGGAACGCCCCGGCATTCCGGACGTTATCCGTGGGGGTCCGGTGAAAATCCATACCAGCACGAAGGAGATTTCTATGGTCGTGTGAATCAACTGAAAAAGTCAGGTTTGACCGAAAAAGAAATCGCTGATTCTATGGGCCTTAGTATTAAAGATTTGCGGGATCAATATTCCATTTCGAGAGCTGAACGCAGATCAGATTTGATTGCGTCGGCAAAAGCCATGCGATCTGACGGCTACACGAACGCTCAGATCGCAGAAAAACTTGGTCTTGCCGGCGAGTCTTCTGTTCGCTCGTTGTTGAATGAAGATGCTGAACGACGAATGAATACCGCCAGAGCAACTGCTGATATTTTGAAAGCTACAGTAGACGAGCATGGCATGACACAGGTCGGAACCGGCGTTGAAACATATTTGGGCTGTTCTGAAAACCGTTTGTCCCAAGCTCTGACCATTTTGAAAAACGAGGGCTACGAAGTATATTCCGGGCGTATCTCTCAGCTCACCAACCCTGAGCAGAAGACCACAATAAAAGTGCTTTGTCCGCCTGGAACGGAGCACAAAGATATTTTCAAGGCATTTGAAGAAAACGGAATCACCATGTACGATCCGTCCGACGATTATATTTCTTATGATGGTGGGGAGACTTATAAAAAGTCTTTTGTTTACCCAGAGTCTATGGATTCCAGCAGACTTCAAATTTGCTATGCCGAGGATGGCGGAAAACAAAAAGACGGCCTCGTCGAGATTCGGCGCGGCGTAGCGGATTTGTCCCTTGGACGAGACAACTATGCGCAGGTTCGGATTCTGGTGGACGGCACGCATTATATTAAGGGCATGGCCGTCTATTCTGATGACCTGCCGCCTGGCGTGGACGTTCGGTTCAATACCAACAAATCTAAAGACGTCTCCAAGATGGACGTTCTGAAAGAAATTACGAATGACCCCGATAATCCTTTTGGTTCCACAATCAAGGAGAAAGGCGGCCAAAGCTATTGGTATGATGATGACGGCAACGAACATTTGTCATTGATCAACAAGCGCGCCAGCGAAGGGGACTGGCAGGAATGGAAAGATGAGCTTTCCGCGCAGTTCCTGTCGAAGCAGCCTAAGAAGCTGCTTGAACAGCAGCTTGGCATCGCAGAAGCGAATAAGCAGGCAGAATACGAAGATATTTGTCTTTGTACAAATCCGACTGTCAAGAAGCGGCTTCTGACCAGCGACGATTTCATAACCACCGCCCACACGGAGGCGGACGATGGCCGGGACAAGCACACCGTAGGTTTCGACGCTTTCGGCTGTGTCCTGCATGGATTCATCGTCCCGCACCTTGAACGGATAATTTGGGAAGTCATGCAACTCGGATATGGGTATCTGAACGACGACCTCACTCTGCGGCGCGATTTTGCCCCGTTCATCCGGGGCGGGTGATTTTGGCATA
>JAJBUU010000008.1 GCA_020860205.1 Oscillospiraceae bacterium
AAGGTGCTCACCTTTTGGGGGCCCTTTTGCTCACATTTTTATTTGACAAACACATGTAATTCCAAAAGCGTGCGAAGTAAAATCAAATGCTGTCGCCCTGTAATTCATTCCAAACCGGCTTGACTACAAAAATAATTGTGGTACGATATAATAATTGAACAGATCATTCGCAGCGCGCCGCAGCGCGGCGGTGCGTTCGGATTTCGGCAACAACCACAAAAATGGCGCTGCCGGACGGAGGAGGGATGCGCTGACATGGAGATATTGGAGCAGGAAGTACGCTACCTGAAAGGCGTCGGAGAAGCGCGCGCGAAGGCGCTGAACCGGCTTGGGATATATTCCGTCCGCGACCTGCTGAATCATTTTCCGCGCGCTTACGAGGATCGGACGCGGTTTTTCACAATTCGAGACGCGCCGACGGAGGAAGCGGTCTGCATCCGCGCATATGTAACCGCGCCGCCGGTGCTGACTGTTGTGCGCGGTGGAAAGCGGCTTGTGAAGCTGCGCGCCGCAGACGAGAGCGGCAGCGTGGACATCGCTTACTTTAATATGCCCTATATCCGCGAGCAGCTCCACGCCGGGGAACGCTACCTTTTTTACGGCAAGCTGACCGGCACGCCCGGCGGTCTGCGTGCAATGACAAATCCGGATTTTGAACCGGAATCCCGCGCCGGAGAACGCACGGGGCGTATTCTGCCGCGCTATCCGCTGCGCAGCGGCATCGGCAACCGCGCGCTGATGGGTTATGTGCGCGCCGCGCTATCCGCCGTGGGGAACGGTGTGCCGGATGCGCTGCCGCCTGCCGTGCGTGAGACGCAGGGGCTGGCGCAGGCACGCTATGCCTACGAAAACATCCACTTTCCAGCCGATCTCGGCGCATTGGAGCTGGCGCGGCGGCGGCTGATTTTTGAGGAGCTGTTTGTCCTCGCCTGTGCAATGGGGCAGCTGCGCGGCACACGGCGGAGCGCCGACGGAACGGCGATCCCGCAGCGCGACCCGTCGGAATTTTACCGGACGCTGCCCTTTGCGCCGACCGGCGCGCAGAAGCGCGCGGTGGCGCAGGCGTTTGCGGACATGGCGGATACGCGCCCGATGAACCGGCTGGTGCAGGGCGATGTTGGCAGCGGGAAAACGCTGGTGGCCACCGTCTGCGCATGGACGGTCTGCGCAGCGGGACGGCAGGCCGCGTTCATGGCTCCGACGGAGATATTGGCCGAGCAGCACCTCTCAACGCTGCGCGCCCTCACTGCGCCGTTTGGCCTGCGGGTAGAAAAGCTCAGCGGCGGAATGACGGCAAAGGAAAAGCGCGCCGTGAAGGACGCGCTGCGCGCCGGGGAAATCGACATTCTTGTCGGCACCCATGCGCTGCTCACCGCAGACGTGTCGTTTGCCGCGCTCTCGCTGGTGATTACGGACGAACAGCACCGCTTTGGCGTGCAGCAGCGCGGCGCGCTTTCCGCAAAGGGGGAAACGCCCCATGTGCTGGTCATGTCCGCTACGCCGATCCCACGGACGCTGGCGCTCATCATTTACGGCGACTTGGATGTTTCCGTCATCGACGAGCTGCCGCCCGGTCGGCAGAAGGTCGATACCTTTGCCGTGGATGAGCGCTATCGCTCACGTCTGAACGGCTTTATCGAAAAGCTGGTACGGCAGGGGCGGCAGGTCTTTGTCGTCTGCCCAAAGGTGGAGGACGATGGCACGGAAGCAGCGCCGGACGCACCAAAGCTGAAATCAGCGACCGATCACGCGGCGGCGCTGCGTGAAACATTCCCCGCCCTGCGCATCGGCTGCATCCACGGACGGATGAAGCCGAAGGAAAAGGACGCCGTGATGGCGGATGTGGTGGCCGGAACCATTGATATTCTGGTATCCACAACGGTCATTGAGGTGGGTGTGGATGTGCCGAACGCCGCGCTGATGGTCGTGGAAAACGCGGAGCGCTTCGGCTTGAGCCAGCTTCACCAGCTTCGGGGGCGCGTTGGACGCGGGATGCACAAGAGCTGGTGCATCCTCGTCAGCAACGCGCAGGGCGAGGACGCGCGCGCCCGGCTGGACGTTCTGTGCAGCATAAATGACGGCTTTCAAATCAGCGAAGCCGACCTTCGTCTGCGTGGACCGGGTGATTTTTTTGGTTCCCGGCAGCATGGATTGCCGGAGATGCATATTGCCGACCTCTGCGGCGATATGAACGTGTTGCAGGCAGCGCAAACGGCGGCACAGGCGCTGCTCCGGTACGACCCGACGCTTTCGGAACCGGAAAACGCGCCGCTGCGCGCGCAGGTGGAGCATCTGCTTGCCTCCGCTGCCGGTACGCTGAACTGACAACAACTCCCGGTGAATGATAAATGAAGGGAAATGCCGCCATAAGCGCCGCCCTTTGGAGAAAAACAGATGGAAAAATATTTGAATATGCTAAAGGAAAACGGGGCTGATTTGGCTATGGTGATCGCCCCCGAAAGCATTGTCACGGCTGCATGGACGGTGTATAAATGCCGCTATGGATGCAGTACATATGGCAAAAGCCACAGATGTCCGCCCAATACGCCTACATGGAAAGAAACACAAGAGATGATCGACTGCTATGATACCGCCATCCCGTTCCGGTGCCATGAGATGTCTGTTGTGACTCCGCTGGCTGTAAAAGTGGCAAGGGAACTGTTTCTCGCTGTTCCCCTGTTCAAGGTCGTGGAAAATTGATTTCCCGACCCGCCATTGCAGGGCAACAGCATTTATTTTTAGGGCAGCGCCGCATAAATCGGCAGTGAGCGACGAAACCCGCCCCCTGCACATTGCGGCCAACCGGAGCGGGCAAAAATTTACCTGTGTTTCCAGAAGCAAGTGAAATAAAGTAAATGCTCTCGCCCTGCAGACCGTTGGCTGACTATTGACTTTCCCGCGCGGGTGTGTTAAACTCTTTTCATACAGATTCCCCCGGCAAAATTCACAGAAAACGGAGAAACAAGATGGAACACATTAAAACACTGAAAACCCGCGACCTTTGCGCCAGCGCTGCAAACGGCGGCTGCGGCGAATGCCAGACCTCCTGCCAGTCCGCCTGCAAGACGAGCTGCGGCGTTGCCAACCAGTCCTGCGAAAAGCAGCAGAAGCAGTAATTAACCGTTTCCGCGCAATGCGCCGTAAAAACAGCCTTGTTTGAAATGGCTGCTTTTCACATGAGACCCATATCAAAAAGAATCGCAAAAAAAGGGACGTGGTGCAAGCCTGTGGCTTTTGCAGCACGCCCTTTTCTTTGACAGAAAATAAATAAAGGCATCGCCGCGCAACTGCGTCGGGTGGCGGTCTGACGGCAGTTTTCCGCCAGCTCCTCCCGCCGGTTTATGCAGCGGAGCCATAAAGAGGTATCCGCATGATTCACCAATATCAACTCAACGGCTATAACATCGTCCTGGACACGAATTCCGGCGCGATCCATGTGGTGGACGACATCGCTTACGACGTGATCGCGCTGTACGGCGCAGCGCGGACGGAGGACGAAATCATCTCCGCGTTGCTGGAAAAATACGGCGCGCGTCCCGACGTAACCGCAGCGGAGCTGCGGCAGTGCATTGCCGACGTCCGCACGCTGGAGACCGAAGGGAAGCTCTTTTCCCCCGACCGATTCGCGCCGCTGGCCGGAACGTTCAAGGAACGCAGCGGCGATGTGGTCAAGGCGCTGTGCCTCCATGTCGCCCACACCTGCAACCTGCGCTGTTCCTACTGCTTTGCCGGACAAGGGCGGTTCCACGGCGCAAACGCCGTGATGTCCTTCGCGGTCGGCCGACAGGCGCTGGACTTCCTGATCGCACACTCCGGCAGCCGCCGCAATCTGGAGGTGGACTTTTTCGGCGGAGAACCGCTGATGAATTGGGACGTGGTCAAGCAGCTCGTGGCTTATGCGCGCAGCGTGGAGGCCGCGCACGGGAAGCATTTTCGCTTCACCCTGACCACCAACGGGATGCTGATCGACGACGATGTGATAGATTTTGCGAACCGTGAGATGGATAACATCGTCCTCTCGCTGGACGGGCGGAAGGAAATTCATGACCGCCTTCGCGTGGACGCCGCCGGGAATGGCAGCTATGACCGCATCGTGCCAAAATTCCAGAAGCTGGTGGCGGCGCGCGGCGACAAGGGCTACTATATGCGCGGCACATTCACCCACGCGAACCCAGACTTTACCAAAGATCTGTTCCATATGGCCGATCTGGGCTTCACCCAGCTCAGCATGGAGCCGGTGGTCTGCGCGCCGGGCGATCCTGCGGCGCTCACCCCGGACGACATTGAAATCGTCAAGCGCGAGTATGAAACGCTGGCCGTGGAGATGCTGCGTCGACAGAAGGCGGGCTGCCCCATCACATTTTATCACTATATGCTCGACCTGAGCGGCGGCCCCTGTGTCTATAAGCGCATTTCCGGCTGCGGTTCCGGCACGGAATATATGGCCGTGACCCCGTGGGGCGACCTCTATCCCTGCCACCAGTTTGTCGGAGAGGAAAGCTACCGTTTGGGCGACGTATGGCAGGGTGTGACGAACACCGCGCTGCGCGATGAATTTCGCGCCTGCAACGCCTATGCGCGCCCGGACTGCGCGGACTGCTGGGCGCGGCTCTACTGCTCCGGCGGCTGCGCGGCCAATGCGTTCCACGCCAGCGGTTCCATCCGCGGCATTTATGCGCCGGGCTGCGAACTGTTCCGCAAGCGCATTGAGTGCGCCATCATGCTTCACGCCGCGCAGAGCGAGGCGTGAGGGATGGAGACGCCTGTCGCAGATTTTGTGCAGCAATACGCCGCTTCCGGCGCATTGCGTCTGCATATGCCGGGACACAAGGGAGTCGGTACGCTCGGCTGCGAGGCGCTGGACATCACGGAGATCGCCGGTGCGGACGCGCTGTATGAGGCTTCCGGCATTTTGGACGAGAGCGAGCGGAACGCCGCCGCGCTCTTTGGCAGCGGGCGGACGCTTTATTCCACGGAGGGCTCCAGCCAGTGCATCCGCGCGATGCTCTATCTGGCTGTCACCTGCCGTCCGGCGGGGACAGCGCCGGTGATCGTCGCGGCGCGGAATGTCCACAAGGCGTTTGTCTATGCCGCCGCGCTCTGCGGCGCGGAGGTCGTATGGCTCTGGCCGGATGCGCCCGTTTCCTCGCTCTGCGCCTGCCCGGTGACGCCGGCGGCGCTGGAACGCGCGCTGTGCGCTTCCCCCGCGCCGCCCTGTGCAGTGTATGTGACGAGTCCGGACTATCTGGGAAATTTGCAGGACCTGCCCGCTTTGGCGGCGGTCTGCCGCCGCCACGGTCTGCCGCTTCTGGTGGATAATGCGCACGGCGCTTATCTGCGCTTCTGCGCGGGGCAGCGCCACCCGCTCCAATGCGGCGCGGCAATCTGCTGCGATTCCGCGCACAAGACCCTTCCTGTGCTGACCGGTGGGGCATATCTGCACATCGCGCGGTCCGCGCCGGACGGTTTTTCAGAGGGTGCAAAGGCGGCGATGGCGCTTTTTGGTTCCACAAGCCCATCCTATCTGACGCTTGCGTCGCTGGACCTCTGCAACCGCCGTTTGGCGGAGGATTACCCCGCCCTGCTGTCCGAAGCGGCGCGGCAGGCGCTGGCGCTGCGTCATACGCTGGCGGCTGCGGGCTGGCAAACGGAAGCGGGCGACCCGCTGCATTTGACGCTGCGCGGGGACGGTCTTGCGCTCTCGCAGCGTCTGCGTGCGGCAAACATCGAGCCGGAATACGCGGATCGGGACACGCTGGTGCTGCTGCTCTCCCCGGAAATTTGCGCGAAAGCCGCCGCGCGCGTCCCCGCCGCATTAGGGTGCTGCAATGTCCCGTCCGCGCCACGGCGCGCGCTGCCCTGCGCGCGCGGTGAGACGGTGATGCCGCCGCGCGCGGCGCTCTTTGCGCCACACGAAACCATTCCGGCGGCGCGCGCGTCCGGCCGCATCTGCGCCGCGCCAACGGTCGCCTGTCCGCCCGCCATCCCCATCGCAGTCTCCGGCGAACGCATCGGCGCAGACGCACTTTTCCTCTTTGACTATTATGGCATCCGCACGGTTGAGGTGCTGCGGTGATCCGCCGCGCCGCCCGTCATGGCAGCACGGCGCCGCCGCAGTCCAGCAGCTTTTGCAGGCTGAGCATCACGCCGAGTTTGGCATGGTACCATGTCAGCCCGCCCTGAAAATAGACGGAATACGGCGGACGCAGCGGCCCGTCGGCGCTCAGCTCAATGCTGCTGCCCTGCACAAACGCGCCTGCGGCCATGATGACATCGGAATCATAGCCCGGCATCGGCGCAGGGACAGGGCGGACATAGCTATCCACCGGCGCGGCGGCCTGTATCCCCTCACAGAACGCCACCAGACGCTCCGCGCTGCCCAGCTCCACCGCCTGAATGATGTCATATCGCGGCTCCGTACCGTCCGGCAGCACACGGAAGCCGAGCGATTCATACAGCCGCGCAGCAAAAACTGCACCCTTCAGCGCGCCCGCGACTGTCACCGGAGCCATAAAGAAGCCCTGATACATCGCCGTTTTGACATTCAGGCTTGCGCCGACCTCCTGCCCCAGACCGGGCGCGGAAAGCCGGTAAGCGCACCGATCCACGCAGGGCTTTGTGCCGCAGATGTAGCCTCCGATGGGCGCCAGCCCGCCGCCGGGGTTCTTGATGAGCGAACCGACCACCATATCCGCGCCCACATCGCTTGGCTCCAGCGGTTCCACAAACTCGCCGTAGCAGTTATCCACCATACACAGAATATCCGGCTTGCAGCGCTTGCAGAATGCAATCAGCTCTCCAATGCGCGCTACGGAGAGTGTGGGACGCATCGCATAGCCCTTGCTGCGCTGAATGGTAACCAGCTTTGTCCGCGCGCCGATGGCCGCGCGGATGCCGTCCCAGTCGAATCCACCGTCCGGCAGCAGCTCCACCTGACGATAGGTCACACCATACTCTTTCAGCGAGCAGGGACTCTCCCGGATACCGATGACCTCCTCCAGCGTGTCATATGGCTTTCCGACCGGAGAGAGCAACTCATCGCCCGGCAGCAGATTTGCGCCCAGCGCAACGCTGAGTGCATGGGTGCCGCAGACAAGCTGCGGCCTTACCAGCGCCGCCTCCGTGTGGAACGCCGCCGCATAGACCCGCTCCAGCGTATCGCGTCCCACATCGTCATAGCCATAGCCGGTGCTGCCGGAAAAACAGGCGGCGTCAACGCGGTTTTGCTGCATTGCGCGCAGCACCTTCATCTGGTTTTCCTCCGCAACCGCGTCGATGCGCGCAAAGCGCGGCTGGAGTCCGTTCAGGATTTCGCTGCAATAAGCATACAGCGCGTCGCTGATCCCGAACGACGCATAAAGATTTTCTGATTTCATCGGGCATCTCCCCCTGTGCAAAAAATGAAAGGCAGAATCGCGCGCTTTTCCGTCGCGCGGCGCCGCCCAGCGGCTCTTTTCAGTCTCGCATTTTATCATAAAACGCCCGGACTGGCAATCAAATTCACCCATTCATACAGGATGAGAGCATTTATTTTACTTCGCACGCTTTTAGAATTACCGGTGAATCCTTACCCGTTCCGGTTGACCGCAATATGCGGGGATGGGCAGGGTCCCGCTCCTGCGGAGACGAAACCCTGCCCACAGCAGCGAAACCCGGTCCTGCGCCGGAAAAATTGGTTGCTCCCGCCCGATTTATGCAGCGCTGCCTTAAAATAAATGCTGTTGCCCCTGCCATCACAGCCGGAACCATTTCCACAGGTATTTTCCGCCGAGCGCATGGCGGCAGTTTTTGTGGAATGCGCCGCAGAAGCGCTCCAGCATCCGCTCCCCATCTGCGGGGACGGGCTGCCCGCCAAAATAAGTCTGCACAAACAGCTCCGTGACCGCGTGCCAGTCTGCGTCCGGGGTAACGGTGAGGAACCGCGTCTGCCGCTCCACACGCGCAGCGTAGTCATATGGCGTATCCGCGCCGGACTGCGGCAGACCCAGCAGCGGAAATTTTTTCAGGAACCAGCCATAAAGATAAATCACACGCCCCTCCGCGCCAAGCCGCCCCAGACGGCGGAACCAGTTTTTCCGATGCCGCCGCCAGAGCCAAATTGCGGCTGCCAGCATCAGCGCAAGCACCACCGCGCCGGAAATCGCGGCGCACAGCACATCGTCCCGCGTATAAGTGACCTCTGTTGCCGCTTCACTCTCGTCCCGTTCCAACGCAGCGGACTCCGGCGCTTCCCCGTCTGCTGTGTCTCCCTCCTCGCGGCGGGTTTCCACCTGCTCCGGCAGCTCCTGCGAATCTCCGGTCTGGCTGGTCAGACGTGAAATATCCTCGTCCTCCACATTGGACTGCGCATCAAAATCCATGACCTCCACTGTCTGTGAGATACCGAGTACCTCCAGCACCTCCAACGACATGATTTTATTGATGAGCTTTATCTCCCGCGTGGGCGGGTCAAGCGGACGCACCACGCCCCACCAGAGTGCGCCGGAGAGCACCATTCCCAGCGTCGCCAGCACCATAGAACAGCACAGCACCGACGAGAACGCATTCTTTATGGTACTGCTGCGCAGCACATTGCGGCGGTAACACTTATAGAGATACATCACGCCGCAGCCCCACAGGAAGGCCAACAGCGCCAGCGGATAGCAGTCGTATTGCAGCAGATCCAGCATGGCCAGCACCACCGCGCCGCCGCCAAAGAGCAGCGCCGTCCCTGCAGGCGTGCGCGTCAGCAGGAACACCAGCAGCGCGCAGAACACCGTGAGGAAATACCACCAGCCGCCATTGGCCTCCGCATCCTCCCCTTCCAGCGTCAGAAGTCCGGTCATTTGCAGCAGCACAATGGCGGCTCCAAGCGCCAGCACGCCGACCAGTACGCCGGTCAGCGCGCTACGCCGACTATATGCTGCCAGAAACAGCAGCGCATCCGCCGCCGCTGTCACCAACAGCGTGCGCAGCACATCTGTGGATAACGCCTGCGGCAGATAAAAGCCCTGATACACATGGATCGCAAGCCCCGCTGTGATCAGCAGGCAGAGGAGAAAATCCGGCAGGCTGTGCCGGATGTAATTCCGAATTTCCATCTTTGTCCCCTCCCCGTCCGTTTACTGCAATTCTTCCGCAGACGTGAGGACAAAGTAGCGTATGCCCACCTCATCCAACAGCCGCACCGGTTGGAGCAGCCTGTCCCGCTCCCTGTCATAGGCATCCTTCGGCAGGATGAAAAACAGGATGGGCGTGCGCCGCGCGCGGCGCACATCCTGCAACAGGCGCACGGTTTTCTCTGTCACCCGCCCGCTGCAAAGCACCACGTTGTTCCGCGCATACATCGCACGGCTCACCCGGCGCAGCAGTTCTTCCACCGGATAGTCCTCCGGCTTCTCCAGCAGCGGCGGCAGCAATGACGGCAGCGTGTCAAACGTCGCGGTATCGCGCAGTTCCAGCCGCTGTTCCGCGCCCGCACGGTCAAAAAAGTTCAGGTCATTCTCCATCCCGCGCGCAATCGCCTGATTGCAGACCGCAGCCGCCGTTTCCACCAGCGCGTCATAGAGACACATTCCCACCTCCCCGCCGCAGCCGGGACGGCAGAGGTCCAGGATCACCGTCACGCCCGCGCTGCCAAAAACCTCCGTCTGGCGGGTCAGGCAGTTATCCGTATGCGCGGAGAGTTTCCAGTGGATATTTTTGATGGGGTCGCCCACCACATACTCACGCACGCCGGTATAATCTGCCCCGTCCATATTGGCGCTGGAACGGGAACGGCTGTCTTCCGTCACCACGCGGTCAGACAGCTGCAAATGCTCCGGCTCCCAAATGTGCGGCGTCACCTCTACCGAATGTTCCGTCCGCAGCGGCAGCACACGGTATAATACGCCCAGCGGCCCGTAAACCGTCAGCCGTTCCAGACCCGCCGTGTAGCAGCCCAGATGGTCAAAGCGCGCGTCAAATGTGAACGTCCGCTTTTCAAACGGCGCCAGCGTGATGACCGCAGAGGTGGAGGCGTCCCGCCCGCCGTAGAGATCGGTCATGTAAAATTGCAGTTCCACCCGCGGGCAGGCCAGCGGCGAGCGATTCTCCACCCGCACGGAGAACGCCATCGGCGTACCGCGGACGCAGCGCGCCGTTTCGGAAAGGTCCTCGCAGCCGATGTGCCGCGCCAAAATCAGCAGATAAGCGATGGAAAGCAGCGACACAAAGAGCAGCGTGAAAATGGGAAGATAACCGTAAACATCGTTCAGATAAATCGGCGGCAGAAAGCACAGCGCAAGCACCAGCAGATAGAGCGCGCACCGCTTTGCGTCGCGCCAGCCCCTGCGCAAACGCTGCTTCACGCCTGGCTCTCCCCTGTCGGTACCAGTACGCTGTCCAGCACCGTCTGCACCACGTCCTTCGCCGTCCTTTTGGACAGCTTTGCCTCGTGGCTCAGCGTCAGGCGGTGACAGAGGATGTACGGCGCAAGGTATTTCACGTCGTCCGGGAGCACATAAGCACGCCCACGCAGCAGCGCCCATGCCTGCGCCGCGTTATACAGCGCGATCCCGCCGCGCGGGGAGCTGCCCAGCACCGTGTCTGCGCTGCTGCGCGTGGCCTGCACGATCTCCGCAATATAGCGCGCGAGCGCAGGCGCAACATAGACCCGACCGGCCTGTGCACCCAGCTCCAGCACCTCCGCGCGTGTGACCGCCGGGGCAAGCTGCTGCTTGCGGCGGCGCGGCATCGTCAGCACCTGCGTTTCCTCCTCCAGCGAAGGATACCCCATTGACAGCTTGAGCATAAAGCGGTCAAGCTGCGCCTCCGGCAGCGGATAGGTGCCAAAGGACTCCACCGGGTTCTGCGTCGCCAGAACGAGGAATGGCTGCTCCAGCGGATAGGTGTGAGAGTCCACCGTCACCTGCCGCTCCTCCATCGCCTCCAGCAGCGCAGCCTGCGTCTTGGCGGAAGCGCGGTTGATCTCGTCGGCCAGCACCAGATTGCTCATCACACCGCCGGGACGGAACTCAAATTCCCCGCTCTTTTGGTTATAGATGGAAAAGCCCGTCACATCCGAAGGCATCAGGTCCGGCGTAAACTGAATCCGCTGAAAGGCGCAGTCCACGCTCCTGGCCACGGCGGAAACAAGACTGGTTTTGCCCACGCCCGGCACGTCCTCAATGAGCACATGACCGCCCGCGACCAGCGCTGTCAGCACCAGCTCGATGGCGTTGCGTTTGCCGATGATGACCTGCTCCACATTTTTCACCACGGCGCCGAGCTTTTCCCCAGCTGCCGCCGCTTCTTCCGCGCTAAGGCGCAAATTCGTTTCTCCCGTCATGTTGCTTTAAATCCTCCCAAGTTTGTTTTTATTGTATATAATGGAATCGGCTTTGCATCCCGGTGCGGCGGCGTTATTCCCAGCCGCGCCGCTCACGCAGCATCACCCAGACCATCACCGGCAGCGCCGCCAGACTGACGATGTTCCCGATGGGAATCTGATAATCTTCAAAATAGACGAAGCCGGAAATGATCTCCGCCACCAGCATCAGCAGCGCGCCGCCTGCGGCGCTGCCCCAACAGAGACGGCGGAAATCCGCGCCGAACAGATAACGGCACAGATGCGGCACGATGAGCGCCATCACGCCGACATTGCCGCAGTGGAGCATCGCCGTTGTGGTCAAAAGCGCGCCCGCAACCAGTCCATAGACCCGCATTGCGCCGGGGCACACGCCCAGCGAGGTCGCGTCCCCATCCTCAAAGCTGGCCGCGTTATAGCTGAAGCGCATCAGAAAAATCGGCAGCAAAAGCAGCAGCGACACGCCGACCAGTATCCCAAGATTATAGAACTGGTTATAGGTGTTGTAGGAGCTTTCCGAATACTCCTGCAAAAGCGTCAGCGTTTCCGTGTCCAGCTCTGTGCGCAGGTAATTGACGACGATGTTGATCAGCCGGTTCACCACCGTGCCCACAACGAGCATATCCGCAACCGAAGCGCGTTTGCCGCCCGCGATTTTGCCGCCAAGCAGCACGATGAGCAGGATGGCGATGGAGATGCCATAGTTATAAATATAGCGGGTGGTCGTCAGCTGATAGACCGCGCTGCCATACTCGATGACCAGCAACAGCTGCGCCAGGTTCACGCCGGACGAAACGCCCAGCATGGTCGGCACCGCCATCGGATTTCGCATCGCAGTCTGGTAGACCGTACCGGCCAGCGCAAGCGCCGCCCCGCCCGCCATCATCAGGAGCGCGCTGCGAAAGCGCATGACCGTTTCCGCATAGTGCGGCAGCGCCGCTGTCAGCGACGCACCGCCGTCCGCCGGTGCGCGGGAGAACAGCCCCGCCAGCTTCAGCCAGAGGAACGTACCCACGCTGCGCAGCGCCTCCAACGGCGTGATGAAGCCAAAGCCGATGCCACGGTGGCACAGCGCAAATAAAAATGCGCAAAGCATCGCCAGCCAGATGCCGACCCAGAGCCGCCGATGCTCCGCACGATCCGCGCGCCGCAGGGCGCGGATCTCCTCAAGCCCAGTCTGCATGGCGGTTCCTCCTGTAAAACAGAATAAACAGCACGGACATCACGCTGCAAATCACGCCGGTATACATATTGAACCGTTCCGTCATGCCCGTCATATAGCAAACATCATAGACCACAAGGGTCGTGATCCCGCCGAGCAGCGTGGAAACCGGCACCAGATAACGGAAATCCGGCCCCACAAGATAGCGGGCAAAGTGCGGCATCATAAATCCCAGCATGGTAAGCTGCCCGCAGAAGGACATCACCACCGCAGTCAGAATGGTGCAGACCACGATGATCAGATTGCGGAAAGTGGTCACATTCAGCCCCATTGTCCGTGCGTCGTCCGCGCCGAAAACCATGACATTCAGCTTTTTCCCCAGCGCAAACAGCACCGCCAGACCCAGCACGATGGGAATCCCCATCAGCAGCGCTTCATACCACGCAAAATCCTGCGCGGCAAAGCGCCCGCCCAACAGGTTCGTGACCATCGTGGCCTTGTTCTCATCCTCTCCGATGGAAACAAGATATTGCACGAGCTGCGAAACCTGACTGATCGCGCTGGAAAACACGCTGCCGCAGAGCATCAGCGCGACGGTGTTGATTTTTCCCCGCCCGACAAGAAACGCAACGCCGACGATGAGCATCACGCCAAGAAAGCAGCCCGCCAGCGTAAAAAGCTGCTGCGCGCAGAGCTGCCAGATCGTTTGACTGCGCCACTGCGCAATCAGCTCGTCCGCGTAAATGACCACATCGCTGTTATAGACAAAAAGGCTGGTATCCGCAAAAAAACAGATAAAGATCAGTCCGCCGATCATACCGCCCGCCTGCACGCCCAGCGTAGTAGGCGAGGACATGGGGTTCTGGAATACCCCCTGATAGGCCGCACCGGAGGCCGAGAGCGCCATGCCTGCCAAAATCACCACGATTTGCGTGAAAATGACAAACTGCACTGTGGAGCTGCCGCCGGTGGTGACATAATCCAGCAGCGCCTCCACGCGGGCGAGCACCACGTCCCGATAGATGGAAGCGCTGTAATTCAGATAGAGGTCGGTGCTATCCAGGGCGGAGCTGAACAGGCCATAAGGTACGACCGTCAGCGACACGGCCAGCAGCACCGCCAGCAGGACGGAAAGCACGACAATGACCCTGGCGCCGCTGCTCATGCGATGGCGGCGCAGGGTTTCGTCCTGGAAGATATTCCGACCTTCCATCTCCATGCGAAGCTGAATTTTGGAATCCAGCTCCGCCCGTTTTTTCTGTTCCTGATAATCCTTCAGTTCGGACATTCCCTCAGTTCCCCATATAAAGTTCGCCGGACAAAATCGCGGCTATCTCCGCTGCGCTCAGGTCGTAGCGGTAAAAGCTGCTGTAAAATTCCCGGACGGTCTGTTCCAGTTCCTCCTGTGTATAAGCGCCGTGGAATATCTGCGCGGTCCAAACGGATTCCAGCACGCTCTCCGCCGAACCATCCGCCCAGCTCCCCACGCCATACGGGTTTACATAAATCTCATATTCCCCCACGATGGTGGACTGCACCTTGAGGATGTCGTTATGCGAATCGATCCATGTTCCCCGCTGCCAGACCGTGCAGTTTTGCAGCGCTTCTTTGATTTCCCGGCTCGCCACAACGACCGCCGGATAGGTTTCCGCTCCCAGATCCTCGGTCAGAAATTTTGTCTGTGAGCCGTTTGTGTTGTTAAAGCTGACGCCCTCCGCGCCGTTCAGCACGGTCTTGATGTGGGCAACAGAGCGGATCGGGTGGACATACCAGCGGCTGACCCTTGTATTGGCCAGCGCCGCCGCGCCCTTGTTCACCACGCCCGCCATGCTCATGTAATAGTTCAGCGGTCGGCTGCAATAGCCCTTTTCCGTCACCGGCAGACCGTATTCCTCCAGCTCCACATAGGACACGGTGGAAATGCGGTAGAGCACCTCGCTGTCCCATGCAGAGAGATAGAGCGTGTAGCGTCCGTCCGCCGCATCGCTCTCGCCGCTGAGATACCTGATCTCCGCGCCCTCCACATTGTCATAATCAATGCTGTTGACCGTGAAGCGATCCACGCGCTCCGCAAGGCCGGACAAAAGCGCGTCATGCCACGCAAGATAGGCCTCCGCCTGCGCCGCCGCGTCCAGTCCGCCCGCTGCACTGCGGTCACCCAGCGCCGTCCCGACAACGGAAACCGCGCTGCGGATTCCGCTGGCGGAGGCAAGCGACGGCAGCACGACATATTCAATGCCCGCCTCGCCCAGCGCGGCGATCTGCGACTCCGTAAACGTCATCTGGCCGCTCAGCTCAAAGCAAACGCCGGGAGACAGCGCCAGCAGACGCGCAAACGCCTCATCGGAGAGCGGCGCGGAACCGTCCCCGCTCCAAAGCGCCGGGATATCCGCCGCGCCCTCGTCCGCAAAGACGGTCTGCGCAAATGTATTCTCCAAAAAGTCCGCAGATGTGGCGACCAATGCGCCGCTGCCGCCCAGCATCTGCACCAGAATGGCCGCCTCTCCGGTTGCGGCGGCGCTGCCAAGCCCGCTGGGAACATCGAGATAAGTTCCGTCCGGCAGCACCACCTGCTTATAAACCGCCGCACCGCTGCCCGCGCCCTCCACGGTCAGGGCAGTCACGCCGCCATTCTCCGCGGCAACGCTGCCATCCTCCGTGCGCTGTGCGTCCGAATCGCCGCCTGCGGAATCCTCCTGCGTCGCGTCCCCCACGCCCTGCGGCGTGGTGTACTGGTCGCCGGCAGCGCTGTCATAGTCGGAATCCGCCGCTGACTCCTCCGGATTTTCCGCCTCGCCCCACTGGGCAATGCTGTTTTCAAACCCGCGCTCAGACTCGGATTCCTCCACCTGCGTCACGGAAAAGATGTCCTCCGCCTGCTCGGTGTTCTCCGGGCTGTTCTCCCGCATCACCTCGTCCGTGGAATGGTCCACATCCCCGGACTCCTGATTATAGACCACCTGCACCAGCGCAGGGCTGGCGCGGCAGGCGCTCAGGCACAGCAGATACGCCGCCAGCAGCAGCGCCGCCGCAATGTTTCTCCGCCTCATACGGTTTCCTTAGATTTCCGGACGCGCTGCACGCCGCCAAAGACGACGACTGCAACCACGCACAGGCCGACGATGACCGCGATCCACGGATTTTCCTCCACAGTTTCCATCACCACTTCAAAAATCGTGCGCTCAACGATTTCGGGTTCCGGCTCCGGCTCCGGTTCGGGCTCCGGCTCCGGTTCCGGCTCGCCTTCCTCGCTGCCGCCGCCGATCTCCTCGTCCGGCTCCTCCGGCGTGGCCTCCTCGCTTTGCTCCACCTCTACGGTTTCGGCGACCTCCGCGATTGCAATGGGCTGCACCTCCACCGGCTCCGCAGCGGGTTCCGCCACGGGTACGACGATCTCCTCCACGGTGGTTTCCTCGCCGGTCCCGTCGGCGCTGCCTTCGCCGCTCTCGCTGGAGCCGCCGTTGCCCTCGCCTTCGCCGCTTTCAAATCCGGTTCCGGCGCCTTCGTCGTTGCCGCTGCCGCCGCCGTCACCGTCGCCATCTCCGCCGTCGCCATCGTCGCCGGGGTCCTCCTCCGGCTCCGGCTCCTCCTCCACCTGCGGGTCGCTCAGCGTGGCGCTGACGGTCGCCGCCAGAACAAGGTCGTCCGTGATATTGATGCCGCGATAATAGCTGAAATAATCGCCGTTATAAAGTATCTCCGTGTGGCTGTAGCGCGTACCGTTTTCCGTAAAGCTCCAGACCAGCGTGATATACTGCGAATCGTCCTCCGCCTGCGACCAAAGATCAGCGAGCAGATCATTGCAGAAAAATCCGCCCACATTGGAGGACCCTGCGGAAACATAAACATACGTCGTAGTGGTCCCGGCGTACCATTTGCCGGAATACTGGCCCGGCGTATCCAGCGGGCGCACATAGAGGAAGTCCTGGCTGTCCGCATCGTCGCTGCCGCCGCCGCCGCGAACGGAAAATTCATCCACCTCGATGCGGTAAATGCTGCCCTCTCCCAGAACGGGGTGCGCGTCCGTTTGTTCAGTCAGCCGCTCCAGCACGGTCTCGATGGACTCCATGCCGCTGCTGCCTGTCCCGCTTTCGCTCTCATCAGAATCCTCGTCCGTGTCCGCCACATCGCCGGTATACATCGTCCAGATGCCCTTGTGTTCGCCATCCGCCGTTTCCAGCACATAGGCAACATAGCCGCCGGAGAAGTCCGCCGCCGCAGCCTCCGTGATGCCGTCGGCATTGGTGGGCGTGTATTCCTCGCCGTTGCTGCCGTCGCCCTCGCCCGTAAAGCCATAGAAGCAGCCCTTGATGGTGGCCGGAGCCGTCGGACTTTCCATTGCAATCACGGCGCCCCACTGCTGTCCGGAAAGCGTGTCGCCAAACCAGAAGCAGCTTGTGTAATAGCCGACATTCGCACCCACGATGCCGCCGACATAGCTGGCCTCCGGCACATCCAGATCGCCGCAGGCATAGCTATACTGCACGGCGGCGGCGCTGGACGAAACATAGTTATAGCCGAGCAGACCGCCGACATAGGAGTAACCCGTGTTGGCCGCAGTCGGTGTGCCGGTAATATCGCCGCTGCTGTAACACTGGCTGATAAGATAGCTGGTTCCCTGCGCCAGACCGCAATAGCCGACGATGCCGCCCGCGCGTCCGATGCCGGTCATTTCGATGTCGCCCGCGTTGTAGCAGGACGTGACCTGCGTTGCGTTGCCCACATGACCCACGATGCCGCCGCAGTACACGCCATAAGACGAATCCGCCGAGCCGGTCAGTCCGCCGAGATTGGCGCAGTTGGAGATTTCGATCAGGCTGCTGTATGTCCCGCGATAGGCATAGCCGATGATGCCGCCCACGGCGGGCTGCGCCGCGCCGTCGGAATAGGTGGAATCGCCGCCCACTTTGGACACGTCCGCATAGTTCACACAATTCGTCACGGCGACATCCGTAATGTCGTTGCCGCTGGAATAGCCGACATAGCCGACGATCCCGGCGCTGTACTGATAACCGGAAACCACAGCGCCTTCCTCCGTCATGCAGCTCTCTATCGTGCCGAAGTTATAGCCCGTGATGCCGCCGACCACGCTTTTGGAATACTCCGAAACCACGGAGCTGCCCGCGCGCAGGATGCAACCGGACACTGCACCATAGTTGGCGGAAATCAGCCCGCCGACGCCATAGGCGTTATCGACAGAGCCGCCGCGCGACCCGGACGAGCCTTCAGACTCGACATGGACCGTGACCTGCGCGGCGCAGTTTTCCACCGTACCGTAGTTATAGGCGCACAGGACGCTGAACACCGGCGTACCGGGCGTACCGCTGAGTGAATCGGTCTTTTCCCGTTTGTCCAGCGTATCCACATCCGGCAGCTCCAGCTCCCAGTTGGCCTCCAGCGTCAGGTCATAGACCGCGGAGCTGCCATCCAGCTTATAGAACAGACCCGTGTCGCTCCAGTCCGCGGTATCCGGGTCGGAGTCCGCCTCCAGCGTGATGGTGTTGCCCTGTCCGTAGACCACGCCGTAAAACGGGCTGTCCCATGTATCCCAAACCGCCATACTCTGCCGGTCGGACGCCGCCAACGTAAAGCTCCCGTCAATATAGACCAGATAATAATAGAATGTACCCGCCGCCATATCCGCCACGGCCTGCTGCGCCAGCGCGACAAAGTCCTCTGCGTCCGTGATGTGCATCTCGTCGCTGGTTTCCAGCGTCACGCCTGCTGCGGACTGATAGGTCGTTGTCCAAACGGCGTAGAGCGTGAACGCGGAGACCGGAATATTCTCCTCGCTGACAACTGTGCTGAAATCCCACTTTTCGCCGCCGGTTGGCTCCGTATACCAGCCCTGGAACGTATGCACCACGCTGACCGTGCCGGACATCTCGGTCGTCCACTCGGCTTCGCCGGGATCGGTGAAGGTCTCGCCCGCCACGCGCGTCTGCGTTTCGGGTGCGGACGCGCCGGACGCGCCCTCCGTGCGATTGCTGATGTCAAAGGTCAGCGTCGCCTGGTACGTCCACTTTGCATAAAGCGTCAGGTTGTCATAGAATACGGTGGCCTCGTCATATTCAAACTCCGTGCCGTCCTCGTAGTACCAGCCGATGCAGGCATAGACCTGCGTTTCGCTCGTCGCAGTATAGGTCAGCAGCGCCTGCGCCGCGTCCAGCGCACTTTGAAGGGTCTGGCCGCTGAGAGAATCCAGCGTGCTATCCTTCACGTCGGTATTGCCGCCCTCGCCGGAAACGCTGGCGCTGGTGATGGTTTCATCCCCGCTGAAATAGCCGTAATTATCGTCCTCGCCTGTTCCGGCATAGAGCGTGATCGTGTAGGTTTCGCCCTCCACATAGCTTTCCGCAGAGGCCGTCACCGTCACATCCGCCGCGGGCATGGCAAACGTGCGCAGTCCGTCCACCCATGTGACGCTCAGCTTCTGCACCGCGCCCGCCGCGTCGGTGTAGGTCAGGCTCAGGCCGGAGAGCGCCGTGCTGTCCCCCAGCGTGACGGTCAGGGTGATCGTTTCACCCGCCGCCGCGTACTCCGGGCTGGCCTGCACGGTCACGCCATCCGCGATTTCCCCGGCGATCACGCGGTAAATCTCTACCGGCTCCGCCGAAAGCGCCGCCGGAACAGGATAATTCACGCCCCTGCTCCATGCGCCGGTGCTGGCATAAGCGCCGTCTCCGGTGTTCATGCGCCAGATCAGCATATCCGTGCGCAGGTCGGATTCCGAAATCGCGGTTGCTGTCGCCGCGTCCGCCGGGTCGGCGGCTTCGCCGTCCTGCGTGCAGGAGCTGTCCAGATAATAACAGTTCTCATTGTTTTCAAATCCGGCGGCGGTGATCGCGCCCAGCAGCGGCGTTTCTCCGCTTGCGCTGACCGCGCCGTTTTGGAGCGCGCCGGAAATCGTCACGCCCTCCACCGCGTAGCCGACCAGACCGCCCACATAAAGCGCGCCGGAAACCGCGGCGGTACTCAGGCAGTTATAGAGCGCGCTGTCCGCGCCCGCCAGCCCGACCAGTCCGCCAACGCTTTCGCTGCCGCTGACCTCGGAAATTTCCAGCTCCTGCTCATAAAGCTCGCCTTCCTCGGAGCAAAACGCGCAGTTTTGCAGCACCGTGTTCTCCACATAGCCCGCAATGCCGCCCACGTTGCTGCCGCCGGATACATCGCCCTCGACGCGCAGATTGCATAGCAGCGCGCCCTCCGTATAGCCAAACAGTCCCTGATAATCCTCCGTGCTGTCGATATAAAGTCCGGTGATCGTGCAGCCCGAACCGTCAAATGTGCCGCGGAACGGCGCGGCGAGACTGCCGATTGGCGTCCACGATGCTGCGTACTCCGCATCGGTGTCGGTATCCGCGTCGCCCTCTGTGTCCGTACCCTCGCCGTCGCCGGTGCCTTCGTCGTAGCCGTCGCCGTCGCCCGTGGCTTCTTCCATATCCGGCGTTTCCTCCGTCTCCGGAGTTTCGTCTGCGTCCGCGTCCGTTGCGACGCTTTCGGCGTTGCTCTCATTTTCCGCCGCAAGCAGCGTCACACCCGCCGTGTCGCCGCGGCAGGAAAGGAATGTCACCGTGTAATACGGTTGCGTGCTTTGCAACGCCAGCACTTCCGCGCTCCCGCTGTCCGCGTCCGTCGCTTCCTCCGTTTCCGGCGTTTCCTCTGTCTCCGGCGTTTCATACGACTCCGGTGTTTCCGCCTTATCCGGGCTTTCCACCGTATACGGAATCTCCACAGACTCCGTAGTATACACAAGAACACTCGTATCCTCAGAG